>NZ_QUGV01000028.1:56875-73007 GCF_003479205.1 Parabacteroides sp. AF17-28
TTTATGGTATGAAAGCATATGCTTTTGCACTGTAAAACGTGTTTTATGGTATGAAAGCATATGCTTTTGCACTGTAAAACGTGTTTTACGGTATGAAAGCACGTACTTTTGCACTGTAAAACGTGTTTTACGGAAATTACCGACAGCTTTATAGTATCGACATCACATATTCTCCGAACTCTCTTGTTCCGAGTGAATGACCGTTCGGCATAAAACGTGCCAGGTCGTGTGTTGCCCGTCCTTCGGTAAAAGCGTGTTCGAGTGCGGCGGTGATCAACCGTCCGGCTTCGTTCCAGCCCATATATTCCAGCATCATGACGGAGGAGAGCAGAAGTGAACAGGGGTTGACGACGTTCTTGCCGGCAATGTTAGGTGCTGTCCCGTGGGTTGCCTCGAAGATGGCGTAACCGCTGTCGTAATTGATATTGGCTCCCGGAGCGATGCCGATGCCGCCAACCATTGCCGCAAGCTGGTCGGAGACATAGTCGCCGTTCAGGTTCAACGTAGCGATGACGGAATATTCTTCCGGAATCAGCAGGGTGTTCTGCAGGAAAGCGTCGGCTATCACATCCTTGATGACAACCCGTCCGGCTGCTTCCGCCTCCAGAAGAGCGGCTGCGGCGGCGTCTTCTCCCCGCTCCTCCTTGATTTTCTCATATTGGGGCCAGGTAAATGTTTTGTCGGCAAACTCACGTCCAGCCAATGCGTAACCCCAAAGTTTGAAACCGCCTTCAGTAAACTTCATGATATTGCCTTTGTGTACTAACGTGACACTTGGCAGATGGTTCGTGATGGCAAACTCGATGGCGGCGCGGACCAGACGTTCCGTTCCTTCCACAGAAACCGGTTTCACACCGAACGAGGAGGTTTCGGGAAAACGGACCTTCGTCACGCCCATCTCTTCGGTTAAGAAGCGGAGAAATTTGCGGGCCTCGGGCGTCCCCTGCTGCCATTCGATACCGGCATAGATGTCTTCGGTGTTCTCGCGGAAGATATACATATCGACTTTTTCCGGCGCTTTGATAGGCGTCTCTACCCCACGGAACCAACGCACGGGACGCAGGCAGACGTACAGGTCGAGCGTTTGCCGGAGGGCGACGTTGAGTGAACGGATACCACCGCCGATGGGTGTCGTGAGCGGTCCCTTGATCCCGATCATGTACTGGCGGAAGGCGTCCATCGTTTCGTCGGGCAGCCAGCTACCGGTTTGCTTGAAAGCTTTCTCACCTGCCAACACTTCCTTCCATTCGATTGCCCGCTGCCCGCCATAGGCACGGCCGATCGCTTCGTTGACAATACGCTGGCAGATCGGGGTGATCTCGGCGCCGACGCCGTCACCCTCGATAAAGGGGATCGTTACTTTATCGGGAACGACCAGGCGACCGTTTTCTTTTGTTATTCTGTTCATATGCTTAACTGTTTATTTGTATTCAACGCCGAACCTGCATTGAACCATTTTATCTGCAAATCATTATAAGTATGATTGACGGCGAAGGATTCTTCCGTGCCGTCGGCATGGTAGAGGATGGCGGTCAATGGGCGGCCGGGAGCAAAGTCTTTCAGGCCGATGATCGAGAGCTTGTCTTCTTCGCGTACCCTGTCATAATCATGCTTGTCGGCAAATGTGAGGGCGAGCATTCCCTGTTTCTTCAGATTCGTTTCATGTATGCGGGCGAAACTTTTGGCAAGGATTGCTTTCACATTCAGGAAACGGGGTTCCATGGCGGCATGTTCGCGGGAAGAGCCTTCCCCATAATTTTCTTCCGCTACGACGATAGAGGAGATGCCTTTCGATTTATACAGTTTCGCAACGGCGGAGACGGCTTCATATTCACCGGTCAGCTGGTTCAGCACGCTGTTTGTCTTTCCTGTAAAAGCGTTCACGGCTCCCATCAACATATTGTCCGAAATGTTTTCTAAATGTCCGCGGAAGCGAAGCCAGGGGCCGGCCATCGAGATATGGTCGGTCGTGCATTTGCCTTCGGCTTTCAGCAGGAGCGGCATATCGATCAGGTCCTTTCCGTCCCAGGCGGCAAAAGGCTTCAAGGCCTGCAGGCGGTTTGATTCGGGATTGATTGCGACTTCGATGTTACCGCCTGTCGGAGCTATATAGCCTTTGTCTTTCACGTCGAAGCCGTTTGGCGGGAAGTCCGTTCCTTCCGGTTCTTTCAGCTTGACTTCGCGGCCGTCGGCAGTCTTTAAGGTATCGGTCAGCGGATTGAAACAAAGGTCTCCCGCGATGGTCAGCGCCAGTGTCAGTTCCGGGGAAGCGACAAAAGCATGCGTGTTCGGATTGCCATCCGCACGTTTGGCGAAATTTCTGTTAAAGGAGGTAACGATGGAATTTTTGCGGGTGTTATCGTCGGTATGCCGTTTCCATTGTCCGATGCACGGACCGCAGGCGTTCGCCATGACCGTAGCGCCGATCTTCTCGAAATCTCCAATCAGCCCGTCGCGCTCGGCGGTATAGCGGATCTGCTCGGAACCGGGATTGATAATAAGCGGGGCGGCCACCGGAATCTTGTCGTCAGCAGCCTGTCGGGCAATCGAGGCGGCGCGGCTAAGGTCCTGATAGGAAGAGTTCGTACAAGAACCGATCAGCCCTACTTCCATCCGGCGGGGCCAGCCGTTTT
Source organism: Parabacteroides sp. AF17-28 (assembly GCF_003479205.1). Lineage (NCBI taxonomy): Bacteria > Pseudomonadati > Bacteroidota > Bacteroidia > Bacteroidales > Tannerellaceae > Parabacteroides > Parabacteroides sp. AF17-28. Next base: position 59,509 of record NZ_QUGV01000028.1, read on the forward strand.
CTTTTACCTTTGCAGCAAACTCGGATATCGGCGTGGCGGCATCCGGCGTGAACGGGCCGTTGATATGCGGCTCTAACTCGGAGAGATTGATGACGATCACGCGGTCGTAGAAGGAGTCCGGCTGTGCCTTTACGTCCATATCGGCTTCCAGATCATCGGAGATGGCGGTTGCCCATTCGGCTACGCTGTCGCGTCCCGTAGCACGCAGATAAGTGGCCATGTTCAGGTCGAAGGGGAAGAGGGAAGTCGTGGCTCCTACCTCGGCGCCCATGTTGCAGATTGTCGCTTTTCCGGTTGCAGAGAGGGAGGCCGTTCCCGGGCCGAAGTATTCGATGATGGCATTCGTGCCGCCCTTCACAGTCAGAATCCCTGCTAATTTCAAAATCACGTCTTTCGGCGAGGCCCATCCGCTGAGACTGCCGGTGAGCTTGACGCCGATCAGTTTCGGCATCTTCAATTCCCACTCCATGCCGGTCATCACATCCACGGCGTCAGCGCCTCCCACTCCGATGGCGATCATTCCCAAGCCGCCTGCATTCGGTGTGTGCGAGTCGGTTCCCACCATCATGCCTCCGGGGAATGCATAATTCTCCAACACAACCTGATGAATGATCCCGGCTCCCGGCTTCCAGAAGCCGATGCCGTATTTGTCGGAGACAGACTTCAGGAAGTCATAGACCTCGCTGTTGCTTTGCGTAGCGGTGGCAATATCGGTCTTGGCCCCCATATTCGCCTGGATCAGGTGATCGCAGTGAACGGTAGCGGGAACGGCCGATTTTGCCTTTCCTGCATTCATAAACTGGAGCAACGCCATCTGTGCGGTGGCATCCTGCATCGCTACACGGTCCGGCCGAAAGTTCACATAGTCTTCACCGCGACGATATGCGTGGATATCCGATTCATTATACAGATGTGCATATAGGATTTTTTCAGCCAGGGTCAACGGGCGGCCAAGGTGTTTACGGGCGGCATCCACCCGTTTCGGGAAATTAGAATAAAAGCTTCTCAGCATGTCAATGTCGTACACCATATCTATTCGTTTTAATTGTTAATCATGTAAGTGTTGTAAAAATAGTATATAAACAGATACCTTTCAGTCAATAATTTCTATGGCCTGATAAAGGATATCTATAAACAGGGATTCCCGCGACGTCTATTAATAGAACGTGGCGGGAATCTGTTTTGTTCAATGACTTTATTTATTTCTCCAACGACTCTTTCCATTTAGCCGCATAACTGTGCAGGATGGAGGCGATCCCCTGCCCGATACGGACATAATCTTCCCGCTTCAGATTGGCAAGCGAGCAACGGATGGACCATTCCGGCGCATCGAACCCGCCGCCATTCAGCAGTACCAAAGAGGTTTCCTGCGCAAGCCGGAATACGACGTCGACCGGCTCGTAGTTCTCTTGCAGATACTCCACAAAGCCGTCTCCGTAGAACTTCTTCGCCCAGACCAACATATCGATCTCGCTGTAATAGCCGGCCCGGAGCGGATCGTCAAGCAAGACGAAGCCGGTGTTCTCCCAAAGCGTGTGCAGGCGGTCGTGTATGACCTGTTGCATCTTTTTCTTATAAGCGTTCTCATGATCTAACAAGGAGAACGAAGCGAACAGGGCCATCTGTGTTTGTTGCGGCAAAGAGAGTCCGGCGGTATGATTCAATGCGACCTGACGGCTGTCGGCAACCATACGGTCGATGAAGCGTATCTTCTCCGGATGCAGGAAGAGACTGCTGTAACGCTTCTTCAACTGTTCCTGACGTTCTGCCGGCAACTCCTTGATCATCCGGTCGTAAATATTGTTCTCATGCAGGGCGATAACGGCCAGACGCCAACCTGTCGCTCCGAAATATTTAGAGAAGGAATAGACGCAAAGGGTGTTTTCGGGCAGTTCCGCCATGATGGAACGAAAGTCCGGGATGTATGTGGCATAAACATCGTCCGTGATGATCATCAGATTGGGATTATCGTGGCGGACAATGTCGACAATACGTTGCATCAGCTCCGGCGTCAGACCGTACGAAGGCGGATTGCTCGGGTTGACAAGGAAGGCGGCCTTGACGGCGGGATCTTTCAGGACATCGAGGTCTTTTTCCTGATATTGCCAGGTGTGATAGCCCTCGTGAGTCATTTTGCAGGCATGGATTTCGGTTACATCGAACAGGTAGCGGGCTTGTTCCGGAATCTCTATGTAGGGAGTGAATACCGGGGCAAACAAAACGATCTTATCTCCGCGGTTCAGCAGGAAATTTTGTTGGAGGGAATCGAAGATATAGCACATGGCTGCCGTCCCTCCTTCTGTCGCAAAGAGATCGAACCGGCCTTTCGGCGGGCGGTTATTGCATAGTTCCTGTTTCAGGTAGTCTTCGACAAGGACTTCCGTATATTTCAGGATGCGGTCGGGAACGGGATACTGGTCGCCAATGACTCCCTCCGCCCATTCGTACACCAAGTCGTTTTCATCAATCCCCTTTTCATTTACCAGATAATCGTATGTATCTTTCAACAGCGCCATACCGGGAGAGCCGGCGTGTTTCACCAGGAATTGGGTGAAACGGGAAGCGATGCGTTTCTTATCGGGGACGCCGGCAATGCCGACCATCCCTTCGCTAAACTCAGTACTTCGGGCAGATTCTTCCAACCCGAACTGCCCGAGCAGGAAGAAGGCTTCGCGGGGGACGGTGCTGATCCAGTTTGGATTGCCGCGTCCGGCGTTCAGCATGATATGGGTACTTTTGCGGGCGCTCTCGTCCGCAAGTTCTATCAGGATATTCTTCAGCTCGAACGGGCTGATCTCCGACATCTTCTTTTCGTATTCACGAGTGATTTTGTGTTGCATAAGGAATAAATTAATGAATATATTATGTATTTGGTAGAGACGCACGGCCGTGCGTCTCTACACACAGATAAATCAGGTCATCAGGAGGACAATGACAACACCCCAGATGATCAGAAGCGTATTGCCGACAGCATACGTCACAGTGTAGCCTAATGCCGGTGTCTGGCTTTCGACCGCATCTTCGACGGCTCCTAAGGCAGCCGTTGTGGTGCGGGCGCCGGAGGTACAGCCTAACGTGATGGCGGGGTGGAACTTGAAAACATACTTTCCCAACAGTACACCGACAAGCAACGGGATAGCCGTAGCCAATGCCCCGATAAAGAAGAGGCTGATTCCAACTTCCTTCAGCCCGGTGACAAAGCTGGGCCCTGCCGTAATTCCGACAACCGCAATGAACATATTCAGTCCGACATTATTCAACACCCAAAGCGATGGCTCCGGAATGCGCCCGAAGGTCGGATGCTTCGAACGTAGCCAGCCGAAGAACAGTCCGGCTATCAGCGCACCGCCACTCGTACTCAAACTGATGGGCACTCCTCCGAAATGGATGGCCAACGAACCGACCACGCCTCCTAAGAAGATACCGAGCCCGACAAAGATCATATCCGTCTGGTTCGTCGGACGGTCGGCATAGCCTAACGTATCGGCAGCAGCGTTTACCTCCAGTTTCGTACCGACCAGTTCCAGCATATCGCCCGGATCGATCCGGGTAGCAGGCAACACGGGGATGCTGACGCCCGCCCTCTTGATGCTTTTGATACTGACGCCGTGCATAACAGGCTGTTTGCGGAGTTTGGCGACTGTCATGCCGGCGAATTTCTTGCGGGAGACCAACACAGGTAATGTCTCCGCCGGAAAATCTAACAGGTCGATATCGTTCACTTCGTCACCAATCCAATTCTCCTCGCCAATCACAAACTCGCGACGGCCGCTCAACACGATCTCATTGCCTTCCAGGAGCATTTGATCCGGTTTTGCATCACGGATCACATGGTCGATGCGCACCCGCTCTACAAAAAGGCGCCTGCCCTGCTCTTCCAGGTAATCTTCCAGTTCCTTGACTGTCTTACCGGCGCCGAACCAATCGTTACTGATCTTGTAAGCCCGGAATGTGATCGGACGGGCGGCAGGCATAAAACCGGGTTGCTCGCTCTCGTCGTCAGTACCCATCTTCGCTTCCAGTTCGCGACAGGCTTTCTTGACCGATTCGATCCCACCTAACAGACGGGGAGCCACATCGCTCATAATCCAGGCGGAACCTGCCGTTCCGAAAATGTAAGAGACGGCATAGGCTACCGGCATCACGTTGATCATACTCGTTTTGTCGGCATCCGGTATGCCTAATTGGTTAATCGTATCTTCCGCCACCCCTAACACGGCGGAGATCGTTTGCGAACCCGCTAACAGACCGGCTGCCTCGCCAGCCGAATAGCCCATAATCTTAGCCAGAACAAAAGGAGCGATCAGACAGAACAGACACATAACGACCGCAAACAGAACCTGCGGCAATCCCTCCTTCCTCAATCCCCGGAAGAATTGCGGGCCGACACTATAGCCGACGGCAAACAGGAACAACAGGAAGAAAACCGATTTCAACGGAGCACCTATCTCAATATGTAATTGTCCGATCAGGACACCGACCAGCAACACACTGGTGACCGTTCCCAACGTAAACTTTTTAATCTTAAACTTACCGATCCAGAAGCCGAAGGCCAAGGTGAGAAAGATAGCAAGCTCCGGATAATGCCGGAGCAAATTGGCAAACCATTCCATATATATCAATTTTTGGGCGTTAATAAAATTGATAATGAAACACAGCAGGATAAAGAGTTGTTGTGTTAAACGGAATATTTATATATCTTTGTCCCCGCTTAGGTGATATAACTCCTGTTCAGGAGTCATATAAAAGGGAATCCGGTTAGAATCCGGAACAGTGCCCGCTACTGTAAAGCCAACAAAAAAGAAAGCATTCTCCATGCCACTGTCCGCCAAAAGGACGGGAAGGCCGCTTTCGGAAAGGCTAAGTCAGGAAACCTGCCAGGCAATATCAATAATAACTCTCCCGGGGTCAGGAAAGCTATTGGAACATATAAAAACAATCTCTTTTTAATGAAAAAGAAATGTTGGCTGGCAGCCCTCTTTGTGGGTTGTTCAATAAGCGTATCATGTGCGCAAGTCAGTCTTAAAAGAATTCCGCTGTCCGGCGTGCAAATCGCAGCCGCACAATACTCCTTGCCGCAGGATACAAGCAAGATGAAAGAAGTACAGCTGGACGAAGTTGTAGTGACCGGTACCGGGACGGAGCACTATCTGAAAGACGCTCCCGTACAAACGGAAGTGATCACAGGTAAAGCGCTCGAACAATACAACGGACGCAGCCTCGACGAAATATTGAGCGCCCTCTCCCCGTCCATCACATTCAGCCCCGGAGACATGGGGAGTAATATCCAGCTGAACGGATTGAAGAACGACTATATCCTGATTATGGTGAACGGAAAGCGGATGAACGGCGACATCGGCGGGCAGAACGACCTGAGCATCATCAATCCGGCAACCATCGAACGCATCGAGATCGTGAAAGGCGCCGCCTCTTCCCTTTATGGTAGCGATGCCATAGCCGGTGTTATCAATATCATCACCAAAAAGAACCGCGACAAGGTGAGCGTCTCCAACACCACCCGTGTCGGCAGTCATGACGACCTGTTGCAAAGCGAAATGATCGGATTCAGCAACGGTAAACTGAACTCGACAACATCCGCCAACATGAAACATTCCGGAGGATGGCAGAACAGCACCCAGGAATGGTACCACCATGAATTGATGGAAGGGAGTGTCAGCAAAACGGTCAGCCGTTCCACAAACTTCACGATTTCCCAGAACTTCACCTATAAAGTGAACGACAGGCTAAGTTTCTCTGCCGATGCCAGCTACTACCAGAAATGGATCTTCCGCCCCGTCGGTCCCTGGAAATATTATTTATACAATTATTTCTACCGGAACCAGGATTATGCAGTCGGGATGAAATATCTGTTCAGAGACAAACGAAGTTATCTGACGGCCGATGCATCATTCGGACAATACAACTATTATTACGACTATACCGGACGGGAAATTACAGACATCATTAATCCGGAGGGAGGACGCATTGTCTATTATCCCGGCGACCGGGTTATGCAAACGATGCAACAAAGATGGCTGAATCATGTTAAGAGCGTCTTCTATCTGGGTGATGACCATGTTTTGAGCGTCGGTGTCGAGCACCAACAGGATTACCTGAAATCACCTTACCGTGTAGAAGGCGGAAAAGCATCTGTCTATACGCTGGCCGGATATGCACAGGAAGAATGGACGATAACCGACCGTCTGAACCTGACAGCCGGTTTCCGCCTTGTGCATCATAAGGAATTCGGACAGAAGTTCACTCCAAAAGTATCAGCCAAATACAGCATCGGCGACTTCAACCTCCGTGCTACTTATTCATACGGATTCAAGGCGCCTACGCTGAAAGAGCTTTACCAGAACTACATTACAGTTATTATGGGCCCGTTAAAGGCTTATTACGGGAATGAGAACCTGAAAGCCCAAAGTTCGAACTATGGTTCGGCAAGCGTGGAATATCGCAAAGGGAACTTTCAGGCAACCGTGACGGGTTATTACAACAGAATACATAATATGATAGCCCTGACTGTCGTCCCGACTTCGGCAGAAGATAAGTTTTTGGAAGTAGAAGAAACCATGAAATACAACAACCTGTCTAAAGCTCGCTCTTTCGGAGCCGACTTCACCTTCAATTACCAGATCATCCCGTCGCTGGCAATCGGAGGAGGTTACAGCTATACTGATGCGAAAGCGCAGTACACGGATAAGCCGGATGATCCCGATTACATGAAATACCTCCCGATCAACGCAACCTCCCTCCACAATGCAAATTGGAAGGTAGCCTGGACACACAAAGAAATAGGCGTCAGCCTGTTCGGACGATACCAGTCCACCCGCTATTACATCACCGACGGCAACGGTAAAGCCAACCAGATCTGGCGCCTGAACGTCAGAAGCACACTGTTGAAAACAAAGAAGTGGAATCTGGGGGCCAATGCCGGTATCGACAATATATTCAATTATATCGACCGTACCCCGTTCGGCAAGAACCGGGGAACAACAAGCCCGGGACGGACGATCTATCTCTCGTTGAACGTTAAGTTTCAAAACAAACAAAAATAATCACTTTTAAAATCAGTAAAAATGAAGAAGTTTAAACATGTATGGCTGGCCGCCTTATTGATGGCCTCCACTTTCGGATTCACCGCTTGTGATGACGATGACGACAAAGGCAACGATGCCTCCAGTTCCAACCCTGCAATCGAAGTTGTTGCAAAGGCCAAGAAGCACGACACTGCTATCCTGCTCTGTACCTTCGGCAGTACTTTCAAAGAATCTATCAAGACGTACGACAACATCCTGGCCGATTACGAAGATGCATTTCCGGATGCAGACGTTTATCTGTCTTTCACTTCACGTACCTGCGTAAATCGTGTATATGCAGAAACAGGTATCGACCGTTTCCCGCCCGATCTGTGGTTGCAGGCGCTGGGTAGTGCTAACTACAAAAAAGTAGCTGTACAGTCTCTTCACATCATCCCAGGTGAAGAATTCCTGAGTTTGATGAATACGGATGTAAAAAAGGAATTCATGATTAAACAATTCCCGCATATCCAGGTTGCAAAAAGCCCGTGTCTGGTCTATAACGAAGACGATGTGCAGGCTGTTTCCGAAGTTTTGTATGACCATTATAAAGACAATCTGGCCGACAAAAAGCAGATCGTCCTGTTGATGGGACACGGTAACCCGGACAAGAACTATAATGCAAACAGCAAATACACAGAAGTTGAAGAAGCTATGCAGGCATTGGCCACCAATAAAAACGTATTCGTAGGAACTGTCGATTACGGTGATATGCTGTTCTGGCCATTGGACAAAGATGAACAGCCTTTACCAACTCCTAACGCTGAAAGCGTATATTCCAAACTGACCAAGTATTGCGAAGACAACAACCTGCAACCGTCTGACATCACGATCTCACTGGCACCGTTCATGTCTATCGCCGGCGACCATGCCCACAACGACCTATGGGGTATTGAAGACGGTGACGATTTCAGCGCAGCAACCCCGGGTGCCGATGCTTGCTGGAGACTGAAACTGCTGAAGATGGGCTTCAAGATCTCAACAGTCGAAAGCCACAACGGAAGCGTAGACAAATGTACAATCAACGGCTTGGGCGATTATCCATCCATCCGTAAAATATGGGTGAACCATTTGAAAGATATCTACAACGACGCTGACGAATGGCAGACAGGTGAAGATTATCAATAAACCATATTTTAGTGTTTATGAATAAAGACAAATTATTATACCTGCTTTTCTGCTTGCTCTGTTTCTCTCTGCAACCGATGCAAGCAGAAGGCAATTTCATAGAATCGGATATGTTCGCCTCTTTGAAACCGGGTGACAAGGCTGCCGTCCTGGTTGTCCATTTCGGAACGACACACGATGATACCCGTGTCCTAACAATCGATGCCGTCAATAAAAAGATGACGGAAGCATTCCCCGGCGTGGAAGTGCGCGAAGCATGGACTTCCCGTATCGTCGTGTTCCGCCTGAAAGCACGCGGCATACAGAAACAGAATCCTGAAGAAGCGCTTGCACAACTGAAAGCGGACGGATATACGCATATCCTGATCCAGTCTTCCAACATCATCGAAGGTGTCGAAATGGAATCATTGCGTAAAGATGTTGCTGCACAGGAAAAGGACTTCAAGGAAATCCGTATCGGAACGCCTCTCCTCTTCACGCCCGAAGATTATGAAGCGACGATAGCCGCAATCACGCCGAACGGGATGAAAGACGGAGCTGTCTTGCTGGTCGGTCACGGAACATATACACCCACCACGGCACAATATGCCATGATGGACTATATGCTGAAAGCGAAAGGATTCAACAACTACGTTGTCGGAACAATCGAAGGCTATCCTTCGTTCGACGATGCGTTAGCGCAGATCAAAAAATCCGGTAGCAAAAAAATACAGCTGATGCCGTTCATGTTTGTAGCCGGCGAACATGCTAAAAACGATATCGCCGGAGACTGGAAAAACGACTTGGAAAAAGAGGGCTATGAAGTAAGTGTCTTTATGGAAGGCCTCGGACAGAATCCGGCAATCCAGGATATATTTGTCGAACACGCCCGCTTCTGTGCCACGCACAAATACTTGGACATAGTCAAGAAGAAGAAAGACTATGCAAAAGGCGTAGAGAAGTATGAATAATAAAAACGCCTATGTTTCGAATGCGAAACATAGGCGTTTTACTACCCTCCTATCACTGTCTCGATCCCGTAACCGGCAAATATCCCACGGCAACGTTCAACAGTCTCGTCCGATGGCGTAGCGAAAGCACAATGCCCGGGATTATAGATTGTTCCTAACTTCTCATGTTTTCCTTTCCCTATATCATGATATAGCAGCAGGTTCACCGTCCGGTGTTTCCAGGGAAGGGACGCTAAAAACTCGGCGCTGCGGGTTATATTCTCTTCGTCCGCATTCACTCCTTCTATCAATGGGATACGCAGGTAAAAATCATGTCCCGCTTCGGCTATCATCCGGAGATTGGCGAGTATCGGCTCGTTCGGTACGCCGCAGAAATGCTTGTGCTTGGCTGAATCCATCTGTTTCAGGTCGACCAAGAACAGCTCGCAGTTGTCCATCACCTCCCGTACGACCTCGGGCCGGGCAAACAACGTCGTATCGACAGCCCTGTGGATGCCCTGTTCGCCACAACGGCGCAACAGTTCGAGGAGTGGCTCCGGATGCAACAGCGGTTCTCCGCCGCAAAACGTGACGCCCCCCTCCGAACGGTCCATAAAGACCGTTTCTTTCTCTATCTCCTTCATCAACGCATCGGTTGAATACTCCGTGCCGGATATCTCCATTGCCAAAGCCGGACAGACTTCGGCACAGGTTCCGCAGAGCGTGCAACGCGTGCGATCCGTCACAATTCCATCCGGTGTCAACGTCAGCGCCTGCTCCGGACAAGCTTTTACGCAGGTCTGGCAACCAATACATTTCTTCTTCGTATAGAGCTTCTCCTTCCGGCTGGAAAGCCCTTCCGGATTATGGCACCACACACACGACAGGGGGCATCCTTTCATAAAGATCGTAATCCGGATGCCCGGCCCGTCATTGATCGCATATCTCTTTATATCAAAAACCAGCATCTTTAATTATCAATTGTCAATTGTCCATTGTCAATTAAAACGCTTCCTGTTCCGTCCGCATAATCACATCCGCCTGCAGATCGGCATTCATATCGTTGAAATAATCGCTGTAACCGGCTACGCGGACCAGCAGGTCACGGTAATCTTCCGGACATTTCTGAGCAGCATAAAGCGTCTCCGTATCGACAATATTAAACTGGATATGATGCCCGCCCAAAGCAAAATAACTGCGGATCAGGGAGGACAGCTTGGAAATGTCTTCTTCCCGCTTCAACAGGCTCGGAAGGAAACGCTGGTTGAGCAACGTTCCGCCACTCTTCACCTGATCCAACTTGCCGAGCGATTTGATCACAGCCGACGGCCCGTGCGTGTCGGCACCATGCGACGGAGAAGTACCGTCCGAGATAGCCCGTCCGGCCAAACGTCCGTTCGGGGTAGCTCCCATCACCTTGCCAAAATACACGTGGCAGGTCGTTGACAACATATTCAGGTGGAAACATTCGCCTTTCGTATTCGGCTTGCCCTCGATCGTATCATACAGGTCATCGAACATCTTAACCGCGATGCTGTCGGCATATTCATCGTCATTGCCGAAGAATGGCGTACGGTTCAGGATCATCTGCCGCATCGCTTCAGCTCCTTCGAAATTGTTTGCCATCGCTTTCAACAACTCGTCCATCGACCAACGTTTATCTTCGAATATATGTTTCTTCAACGTAGACAGGCTGTCGGTAATCGTGCCGAGGCCGGTACACTGGATATAGGTCGTGTTATAGCGCGGACCACAGTTATAGTAATCACGTCCTTTCGCGATACAGTCATCGATAAAGAGGGACAGGAAAGTGGCAGGCGCATATTTGGCAAACATACGGTCTATGTAGTTGCTGACGCGGACTTTCATATCCACGAAGTAACGGACCTGTTTCATAAAAGCGGCGTACAACTCGTCATAACCGGCAAAGCTGCGCGGATCGCCTGTCTCCAACCCGACCTTACGGCCGGAAACCGGATCGACGCCATTGTGCAATGTCACCTCTAAAATCTTCGGTACGTTCAGATACCCCGTCAACACGTAAGCCTCCTTACCGAACGCCCCGACTTCGATGCAGCCGCTGCAACCGCCTTCACGTGCGTCCTGCAGGGATTTCCCCTGGCGCATCAATTCCTGGATATACACATCCGGATTGAACACGGAAGGATAACCATGCCCCTGGCGGATCACCTTACATCCGGCACGCAGGAAACGTTCGGGCGTACGGGCACTGATATGGATCGCACTGCCGGGTTGCAGGATATGCAACTCTTCTATCGTCTCGAGCATGATGTAGGAGACTTCGCTCACGCCGTCACTGCCATCGGATTTCACGCCGCCGATATTCAGGTTCGTAAAGTCGTTATAAGTACCGCTTTCCTTAGCCGTAATGCCTACTTTGGGAGGAGCCGTATGGTTGTTTACCTTAATAAAGAAACAGGACATCAACTCTTTCGCTCCGTCACGCGTCAACGTGCCGTCGGCAATATCCTTTTCATAGAAAGGGGCCAGATGCTGGTCGAAATGACCCGGGTTCATGGCATCCCAACCATTCAGCTCGGTAATCGTTCCCAGGTGGACAAACCAGTACATCTGGATCGCTTCCCAATAATTACGCGGAGCATGAGCCGGCACCCACCGGCAAACTTCGGCGATACGGCGTAGTTCGGCGGCCCGTTTCGGGTCTGCCTCCGTCAGCGACATTTCGTCGGCCAGGTCTGCATGCCGTTCGGCTAACAGGATAGCGGCATCACAGGAGATAGACATAGCGGTCAACTCTTCCTGTTTGTCGGTTGCTTCGGGATCATTCATAAAGTCGAGGCTGTCGAGTTCCTTTTGGATACGCTCTTTCAAGTCCAACAAGCCATATTGATAGACCTTGCCATCCAGAGCCGTATGCCCCGGAGCGCGTTGTTCCATAAATTCGGTGAACATACCGACTTCATACGCATCTTTCCATTCCTGCGGGACATGGCTGAAGATACGTTCCCGTTGCGTACGCCCTTTCCAGTAAGGGATCACCTCGCGTTCATAGGTATCGATATCTTCCTGGCTGATCGTATAGCGTTGCAGTTCGCGGGTGTTCAGGACATGCAAATCCTCTACGCTGTGGCAGGTCAGTTCGGGGAAAGTCGGTACACATTTAGGTTTCGGTCCGCGTTCCCCTACGATCAGTTCGTCTTTACCGATATAGATTGTCTTTTGCTTACATATCTCATAAAAGTTCATGGCCCGGAGAATCGGGATCGGATACTTTCCGTAGTTTTCCTGGTAGAAACGGGTTTCTATCAAAGCGCGTTCAATAGACAGGGAAGGCTCGGCATCGAACGTTTCCTGACGAAGACGTTTGATCCGGTCGTTCATTCCATAAGCATTTGCCTCTACTGCAGGGGCAAAATTCGAGGCACTATGCGGTGCACGCTGAGCTGTGATTGTTGTCATATTTATATAAGGCTTTTCGCTGGCAACAGCCAACGACATTGTGTTTATAAGTACATAAAATAAAATTGATCTTCTACCGGGAAGTGGTAAAAGGGAGAAGAGAAGAACTGCCTGTTAAGCAATCAGGCAATTAAACAGCCGTCTATAAGATTTAACGAGCATATTACAATAGTTTAAAACCAACACCTTACATTAAGTGCATGGACTGCCGCAAATATATACATTTTTCGGAATAAGATACCTTTCATTGATATTTATTTTCAAGATAATCTGAATAATCCTTTTTATAATCAAAATCAGTAGAAACCTTTATAACTCCACTCAGTTCTTTCACTAATGGAGTCAACTCTACATTCTGCGCCCGCGCATATTCTTTTGCATTCTCTATTATTGACTCATTGAGTCTTAATGTTAATTTTGTTTCCATAGTCGTTCACTTTTCTGCAAAGATAATAATTATCAATTCCCCAGACAAAGAAATAAAAGGGAAGAACCTCACGGTCCTTCCCTTTCTTCACTTTGAATCAAATGTTCCCCTTTTATGAGAAACGCATAGCTTGATATAGGGTTTCTTTACCTGACGATAACTTTCGTTGTCGTTGCTTTACCGGCAGCAGCCATACGGACAATGTAGATGCCACTGTTGGCAGGTACCTGTACCGTGCTGCTGATGGAGTTGTTATAGATAACTTGTCCACCGAGGTTAATGATCGATATTTCTACCGGAGCAGCCGGTTCGATAATGATCTGTCCGTTGCGGCTGTAAACCAGACTTTCGGAAAGGATCTTTTCGATAGCTGTCGCAAAGTCTACATTCACCTGGCACACGGCTGTGAAACCACCGTCCACAGTCGTTGCGATGATCGTAGCCTGTCCGTATTTCACTGCTTTCACAGTTCCGTCGGCATCCACCGTAGCA
>NZ_QUGV01000029.1:0-70568 GCF_003479205.1 Parabacteroides sp. AF17-28
TTACAACACTTACTTCGATTTGCTTGACGGCTATGGCGTCAAGCGCGGGGACAGGGATGTTTTAACACAATCTCATTGAATAATGTGCTTTACGACATACTTAACTAATTTTTGCATACATCCTGCCTTCATTTCTCCGCACTCTTTTATATTTGATTCAAATCTGAAACAATATTTCAAATATGAAAAGCAGTATTCCAAATATGGAAAAACCGGAAGAGAACTACAAGGTGCCCAATCTCGAAAAAGGGATTGCCGTACTGGAGTATCTGTCGCTTCACACGCAAGGCGGCACGCTTCAGGAAATCAAGTCTGATCTCGACATTTCCCAGACTACGGCCTATCGTATTCTGAATACGCTTGTACGCTTGGATTATTTGATATATAATGAGGATACAAAACGATACAAGTTGTCCCGCAAATTACTAACTTTGGGATTCAGATCGCTAAACGAACACAATCTGCTGGAAACTGTTTTACCGCGTCTGCGTGACTTGCGCGACCAGGTGAAAGAGACAGCATGCTTCGGCGTGTTAGGGGATAAGAAAGGCATTTTCATCGAGCAGGCGCAGGGACATCATACGTTCCGCTTCATCCTGTCTCCGGGAAAATCTTTCGATTTGCATTGTTCGGCTCCGGGAAAAGCTATAATGGCTTATTTGCCGAATACTGTCCGGGACCGTTATTTGTCATACATGGAATTTACACGCTACAACGCCCGGACGATTACTACACGCGATGCTTATTTAGAGGAATTGGAGAAAGTCCGGAAATTGGGCTATGCCATGGACAACGAGGAAGAACTGAACGGTGTGATTTGCATCGGTGCTCCTATCTTTAATTTCACGGGTTATCCTTGCGGGGCCATCTGGATTTCAGGCCCGAAGGACCGCTTGTCGAAAGAGGTGGTACGGACATCCGTAGACTGCATAAAGAATGTGGCACAGGCTATCTCTCTTGAATTAGGATACAGTAAAGCAAGAAAAATATAATACATAATAATCTTACCATGAACACACGAAAATACATGCTAAAAAACTCATTGGTGGCTTGTTTTGCCTGCTGTTGCATCTCCATTGCTTCAGCAGGCAACCCACCGTTCTTTCCGACGGACATTGCCGTGAACGGGAAAGGTGAGTTGTTGATGACAGATAAAGGAGTAAAGCGAGTGGATGTCTTTTCGCCTGACGGTACGGCATTACTGCGCTCTTTCCCGATGGATGAAGCGCCTACCGGCATCCTGATGGATGGAGATAAAGCGTATGTGACTACTTTCGGAACGACAGGCCATTTGCAGGTGCTGTTGTTGGAGTCGGGCAGGATAGAGGCTTCCATTCCGACCGGTTCGGGAGCTTGCCATCCGATGTTCGGTCCTGACAGGAAACATATATATGTATGTAACCAGTTCCAGAATACAGTCTCCGAGATCGATCCGGCATCGCGCAAGGTGGTACGCACCGTGAAAGTGCTGCGCGAACCGAAATCGGCTGTGTTCAGCAAGGATGGCAAATATATGTTTGTCACCAACTTCTTGCCGGCCCAGCGGGCTGACCTCGATTACGTGGCCGCCTGCGTCTCGGTTATCGAGATGGACGGCTTCACAAAGGTGAAAGACATTCAGCTGGCCAACGGCAGCAACGCACTTCGGGGCATCTGCATCACTCCCGACGGCAAATATATTTACGTCTCGCACAACCTGGGACGCTTCACGGTTCCGACTTCACAGTTACAGCAGGGCTGGATGAACACCAGCGCTTTCAGCGTGATCGACGTGGACAAGCAGGAATTCTTAGGTGCCGTTGTGGTTGACGAACCGGAACGGGGCGCAGCCGGTATCTGGAGCATCGCCTGTAATGACGAATCAGTCTTTATCTCACATTCCGGTACACATGAAGTCAGCGTGATCGACCATAAAGCCATGCTCGACAAGTTCCTGAACTATCCGAACAAGGCGGTGCTTGATTATGACCTGACATTCCTCTATGGCTTGCGCGAACGTATCCAGTTACAAGGAAACGGTCCCCGCAATATGCTTTTAGTCGACGACAAACTGATCATCCCGACCTATTTTGCCGACGTATTGAACATCATGGATATCCAGACCAACGAGGTAAAGGCGACCGAGCTGAATCCTGGCCGCGAAGAAAGCGATGAAAACAAAGGAGAACGCTACTTCAACGACGCCTCCCACTGCTTCCAGAACTGGCAAAGCTGCAACGGCTGTCATCCGGGTGATGCCCGCACGGACGGCATGAACTGGGACTTGATGAACGACGGTGTCGGCAACTCCAAGAACTGCAAGAGCCTGCTCTTTAGCCATGTGACGCCTCCCAATATGATTTCAGGAATCCGCGCATCGGCGGAAGTGGCTGTTCGTGCAGGATACAACTTTATCCAGTTTTTTGATATTACCGAAGAAGACGCCCTTTGTGTGGATGCTTACCTGAAAGCGCTTCGTCCCGTCGCCAGCCCTTATCTGGTCAACGGCGAACTGTCCGAACTGGCAAAAGAAGGTCAGAAGGTCTTCGAGAAGTTGAAATGCGGCGAATGCCACAGCGGCGTTTACTACACAGACATGAAAATGCACCGTATCGGTGAAGACATAGAGTTCGAGAAAGGATGGGACACCCCGACCTTGCGTGAGGTATGGCGCACGGCTCCTTATCTGTTTAACGGACGGGCTGCCACGATGAAAGAGGTGTTCAGCGTCTATAAACACGGTATCGAGAAGAAAGTATCAGAGAAAGACATCGAAGCACTAACCGAATACGTAAACTCTTTATGAACTACTGCGATAAAATACATTATAACATTTATACAACCGGGGTCGCTGCCTTCAGTGAAATGGTCGACGCTTTGTTGGCGCAATTGCCGCAGGACGAACAGATTCTCCGCCTGGCCTTCTTCGGCATGCCGTCCGACAACGAGCAATATGTCTCGCGCCGTATCATACTGCGCGAGAAGATCCGCAAGTTCTACGGTAATCACGAGCCGGTGCTGAGCTATGTCTCCCAGCCGCCTCTGAATGCCGGATTGATCCTGGAAGTTCACAGCTACAAGACTGGCGAAGGCGATCATGTCACATTCCGTCATTACGGCGGTTTCCCGTATGTCGTATTGGAGAATGCAGACGGACGTTTCCTCTTTGCCGGAGGTTTCCACGGAGACGTGATCAATTTCGGTATCCAGCAGCAGTCGACGGAAGTATTCCATATGATAGGCGAAGTAATGCGCCGGGAAGGTTTCCTGATAAACAGCATCATCCGCCAATGGAACTACATCGAGCAGATTACGCGTTTCGACGGCCCGGACCAACATTACCAGATGTTTAATAACGCCCGTGCCGATTTTTACGGGAAGACAGACTGGAATAATGGCTATCCGGCTGCAACCGGTATCGGGGCTAATCTGGGCGGAATCCTGGTAGATCTGGATGCGGCTGTTTTTGCCCGTCCCGAATGTTATGCCACACCGATCGACAATAAGTTGCAGGTCGCTGCACACGCTTATTCGGACCAGGTCCTGGAAGCTGCCCAGCAGAAGAAGGCGACTCCGAAGTTCGAACGCGCCAAAAGCATGACCTTCGATGGCAGGCGGATCGTTTATATTTCCGGCACGGCTGCTATCCGGGGAGAAGAAAGCTTGGTGGGAGTGGGCCTCGGACGACAGCTCCATATCACAATGGAGAATATCGACCAGTTGATCGGAAATGCTAAGTTGAAGATGTTGCGCGTCTACCTGAAAGAAAAATCTTTCTACGAAGAAGCACGCGAATTGTTGGAAGGCTATCGGTTGGATATACCGATTTCCTATATGTGGGCGGATGTTTGCCGGGATGAGTTACTGATCGAGATAGAAGGGATCGCCATCGAATAGGAGTTTCATAGGCATGGAACAAAAGTTTCATGGGCATGGAACAAAAGTTTCATGGGCATGAAACAAAAGTTTCGTCGGCATGAAACAAAAGTTTCGTCGGCATGAAACTAAAATTACCTAAGGAGGAAAGAACGAATATTACTAACTAAATAAACAAAAGAAAGAAATGAAAAAGAATCTGATGAAATTAACGGCTATGGGAGCACTCTTGCTTTCTATGGCAGCATGTACCGGCAAAACATCTACTGGCGAAGCTACTTGTTGCGCAGCAGCGGGTAAAGGGCAATGCACCGAACAGTGCGGAAGTGATTGTGAGAATGAATGTGGAAACAATGCTAACTGTAAAAATAAGAAAGAAATGAAGTATTCAAAGAAGTACACAAACGCCGACTTTTACAAAGACGGCAAGTTCCAACAGGATGTTGCCACAGAGGCAATGAAAGACATGTTTGCTTTCTACGGTGTTCCTTACACCGAGTTGATGGCTAAAGACATGTGGGTAACAGATTTCGGTCTGGGTGATTTTGAAAACGTAGGTATGGGCGGTATCTTCTGGGTGAACGACGCAGACTATGGTTACTTTGCTCATGCAATCTATCTGCTTCCGGGACAGATGATCCCCGAGCACGCTCATGTGAAAACTAAATTCCCGGCTAAACACGAGTCTTGGATGGTAGAAAAAGGATGGGTGTATAACTTCTCTGAAATAGGAGACGAAACGCCTAACGCTCCGGCTATTCCTGCCACTCACGGCGCTATCAAGAGCAAGAACTTCGTGGTTCAGAATGTCGGTGATGTTCTTCGCCTGAAAAAACTGGAAACATTCCACTTTATGATGGCTGGTCCTGAAGGTGCTATTGTTGATGAATGGGCATGCTATCACGATAACGACGGCTTGTGCTTCACTCATCCGAAAGCTTCGTTATAATATAAGTAATACCACCTTATAATTTATTACATGAACAAATACTATTTATTAGTATCACTCTTTCTGTCCTCTTCTGCCCTGGTATCCGCAGGACCCAAGCAGAAGAAGGCGGAAACGTGGATTGATGCTTCAGTCAAAGCTAAGACGGAATTGCAGGCAAAGCTGAAGAAATCCGGAATGCCGATCATCTCTACCTGGATGAAACATAAGGCGAAAGCCGAACCTTTCGTGGTAGATTTGAAAGGACTGGATAAGCTGGTGCTTGTGACTGCCGGAGGTCCCGACGGTACGGATTACGACCAGGCTGTATGGGCAAACGCCCGTCTGATAAAAGCCGATGGTACAGCCGTATGGTTGGACGAAGTTCCTTATGAATATGGTGTTGCCGGTTGGGCGGCGCCTAAGATGAACACAAATGCTTACGATCATGAGATTTTCATTGCCGGAAAAGAATATAAACACGGCGTCTTCTGTCATGCAAACGGCACATTGGTCTATCCGATCAATGGTGAATATGTCCGTTTTGAAGCTGAAGTCGGTATCGATGATACATCGAGCGGCGGAAGCGTCTTCTTCCAGGCGTTGAACACTGTTCCGGCTTTCGTGGCAGAAGAGTTGAATGCCAAATACCCGAAGGAAATCGGTATGTTAGGCGCTGTATTGGACGGCTTGGATACCTGGCTGATTACTCCGGATGCTTCTGTCGAGAAACAGGCTGCGGAGAATGCAATCGCCCGGTTGAAAGACGGCGCTTATTTTACCAATGTCGCGAAACAGATTGCCGGTGAGAAAGACCTCTATACACAGATACACCAGTATCTTGCATTGGTCGAAAAAGTACAGGAAGTCTATAACCTGCAGAACGAACTGGAATGGTTGAACGTGGAAGCTGTCAAGCTGGCCTTTGGCGATATGAAAAAGCAAAAGGGTTATGACGCTGCCAAATACGAACCGATGCTGAACGAATTGGTACAGCTCGAAAAGAAAGGTTTCAAAGGTATTTATAATGATGACGCGCAGACGATAGCCGATGCTAAGAAAGCGCTGGAATGTAAACGTGCCATCTTGTTGGCCAACCCGTTGCTGGATGCCGATAAGATTGTGGCCGCCCGCTTTAAAGTAGGGGCCAAGGCACATCAGATCATGACTCCTTCATTAGGAACGCAGGCTAATAACTGGAGTAACCAGGAATCGGCCGGTCGTGAAGGTTTCGATGCTGAAATTGTCGAACTCTCCAATCTGCGCGGCGACGTACAGATGCGTCAGGTCTACAAGCCGACGAACGGTTCTTCCATTGCCGACCTGAAGTTGCACTGGGACGGTGACCGTGTGATGTTCACACAGACACAGGACGACAAGCGTTGGAACATCTACGAAGTGAAGTTGGATGGAACCGGCTTCAAGCCATTGGTGGAAAATGACGAACCGGACTTGGAGTTCTATGATGGAACTTACCTGCCTGACGGCCGTGTGATTGCGATCTCCAATATCGGTTACCAGGGTGTTCCTTGTGTGAACGGTTCCGATGCAGTAGGTAATATGGTGCTGTATAATCCGAAGGATAAGAGCATGCGCCGTCTGACGTTCGACCAGGATGCCAACTGGAATCCGGTCATCATGAACAACGGACGCGTGATGTACACCCGTTGGGAATATACCGACCTGACTCACTATTATTCCCGTATTGTCATGCACATGAACCCGGACGGAACGGAGAACAAGGCT
Organism: Parabacteroides sp. AF17-28; assembly: GCF_003479205.1. NCBI lineage: Bacteria > Pseudomonadati > Bacteroidota > Bacteroidia > Bacteroidales > Tannerellaceae > Parabacteroides > Parabacteroides sp. AF17-28. Next base: position 6,530 of record NZ_QUGV01000029.1, read on the forward strand.
CTCTATGGCAGCGGCGCGATGTTCCCGAACAGTACGTTCGACGTGCAGCCTTTGCCCGGTCATGGTTCTGCCTTTGTCGGCATCATCTCCGGCCACCACGGCGTAGCCCGTTCAGGTCGTATGATTATCTTCGATCCGACAAAAGGACGTAAGAGCACACTCGGTATGGTACAGGAAATTCCTCACCGTAACCGTCCGGTCAAAGAAGAAATCAAAGACCAGTTGGTAAACGGCGTATGGCCGCAGTTTATCAAACCGACTCCGCTGAACGACAAATATTTCCTGGTAGCAGCCAAGTTGGACCCGCATGCACTGTGGGGACTTTATCTGGTGGACATTTACGACAACGTGACTTGCTTGATGCAGGCCGAAGGTGAAGGATATATCAGCCCGATCCTGGTGCGCAACACCAAGACTCCTCCGTCTATTCCTGACCGTGTGAAGCTGAATGAAAAGGAAGCAACTTTCTTTATCCAGGATATCTATGAAGGTGAAGGCTTGAGAGGCATTCCTCGCGGTACGGTTAAGTCTCTCCGCCTGCATGCTTACGAATATGCGTATGTGAAAACTCGCTCCGATCATAACTGGCATGGTATTCAGTCCGGTTGGGATATTAAGCGTATGTTGGGTACGGTTCCTGTCGAAGAAGACGGTTCCGTGATCTTCAAAGCTCCGGCCAATACTCCTATTTCTATCCAGCCGTTGGATAAGGATGGCGTTGCTATCCAGTGGATGCGTAGCTGGGTGACAGGCCAGCCGGGTGAAGTGGTTTCCTGTATCGGTTGCCACGAAGACCAGAATCAGATTCCTATTCCGAAGCGTGTGATCGCATCGCAGAAGGCTCCGTCGGTTTTGACTTTGCCGGAAGGCGGTACGCGTTCCTTTACGTTCGACCTGGAAGTTCAGCCGATTCTTGACCGTGCATGTATCGCTTGTCACAATGGCAATGGTAAAGCATTCGACCTGCGTGGTGGCGTGAAAGACGAGTTAGGTTACGGTACGTCTTATCTGAACTTGCATCCTTATGTACATCGCCAAGGTGGTGAAGGCGATATGGTTGTCCTGCAGCCGTACGAATATCATCCGAACACCAGTGAACTGGTCCGCCTGTTGAAGAAAGGTCATCATAACGTGAAACTGACGGATAAGGAATGGAAGACGCTTTATAACTGGATCGACTATAATGCTCCGGACAAGGGCTATTTCAACGCAAACGTCCTGGATATGCTTCCTTACAAGGGATTCGACCAGATCAAACGCCGTAAGGATTTGACCGACAAGTATGCAAATGGTGCCGGTGTGGACTGGAAGAAAGAAATCGCCGACTATGCCGACTATCTGAAGAAACAAGGCCCGATCACTCCGGAAATGCCGGAAAAAGCTGCTCCTGTCAAGGAAAAGCAGGTGAAAGTGAAGGGCTGGCCTTTCGGTGCAGACCGTATCAAGGAAATGCTGGCAAAGGAAACAGAAACCCGTAAAACGGTGGAAATCGCTCCGGGCGTGAAGATCAACTTCGTACGTGTTCCTGCCGGTGAATTTGTGATGGGTAGCTATCGTGGTGAACCGGATACTTATCCGACAGCAAAGGTGAAAATCGATAAAGGCTTCTGGATGGCGGAACTGGAAACAACCAACGAACAGTTCAACGTAGTCTTCCCGGATCACGACAGCCGTTTCGTAGACCAGCAGTGGAAAGACCACGTGAACCAGGGTTATCCGGCTAACAAACCGGAACAGCCGGTTATCCGTGTCAGCTACAACGATGCCATGGAGTATTGCAAGAAACTGAGCGAAAAGACCGGTCTCAACATTACGCTTCCGACAGAAGCGCAGTGGGAGTGGGCTTGCCGCGCCGGTAGCGATCAGGACTTCTGGTATGGCGATATGCACACCGACTTCGGTAAGAAAGACAACTTGGCCGACAAGACAACGCTGTTGCTTGCCGTTTCCGGTATAGACCCGCAGCCGATGGCAAAGACCAATCCGTGGTACAAATACTACACCTTCCTTCCGAAAGAAGAGAGTGTGGATGACGGTAATCTTGTCCAGGTAGGCGGTAAGGCATATGAAGCCAATCCGTTCGGTCTGTATAGCATGCACGGGAACGTAGCCGAATGGACCCGTTCGGATTATGTATCTTATCCGTATAATGAAAAGACGAAAGAGACATCTGAATATAAGGTGGCACGCGGCGGTTCCTATATTGACCGTCCGAAATATGCCGCATCTTATACCCGTAAGGCTTATTACCCGTATCAGCGCGTGTTTAATGTCGGCTTCCGTATGATCATTGAAGATTGATAATTAAGATGTATAAATGACATCTATCAACTAATAGAGCACACAGATGTGGCGGATTGCCACGGATTATTTCATTGCACGATTAATCTGCGTACATTTGCTGCATCTGTGAACTCTAATTATAATGTAAATGAAAACAAGTCTCGAAAGATTTTTCTCCTCTTTTGTAACGACGATTGTCCTGTTACTGATTTATGCCTTTGGCCTGGCCGTTGCCACTTTCATTGAAAAGTATCACGGTACAGCTGCAGCCAAAGCAATGGTTTATTATTCCCCTCTATTCTTCCTTCTCCAATTTCTTTTAGTTGTCAATTTCCTGGCGGCAGTCGTCAAACACCAATACCTGAAACGTGGCAAATGGGGACTGATACTGACCCATTTCGCTTTTATCATCATCCTATTAGGAGCTCTCACCTCTTTCCTTTTCGGTGAGGAAGGCATCCTGCATTTGCGTGAAGGGGAGACAAGCAACCGGATTGCTGTCCGTACTTCCGATAACACAACCTATCATACCCTGCCTTTTTCCGTTGAACTGAAGAAATTCACCTTAACCCGTTATCCCGGTTCCGCCAGCCCTTCGTCTTACGAGAGCGAAGTAATTGTTCATGTGGACGGACAGGATCGTGAAGAACGGATTTATATGAATAATATTTTGGATGTAAAAGGTTACCGCTTCTTCCAGGCTTCCTATGACCAGGACGAACACGGAACCATCCTTTCCGTCAACCGTGATGTGGCCGGACGGAATATAACTTATACCGGTTACTTGATATTATTGGTTGGTTTGATTCTCAGCCTGGTAGGTAAAGATTCCCGTTTTATGCGTCAGAGCCGCCGGTTGAAAGAACTGCGCCGGGCGACGGATGTAGCGGTTGTGTTGCTTGCCTTACTGGCTTTCTCCATGCAGGCGGAAGCAAAAGGTGATGCTTCTCCCATGCTGGATGCCGTACAGAAATACCAGGTGAGCTCTGCCCATGCCGAACTGTTCGGCACTTTGCCGATCCAGTCGGCTAACGGGCGTATGATGCCGGTCAATACGTTCTCTTCCGAAGTGCTTCGTAAACTCCATAAATCGGATAAGATCGGCAAACTGAATTCCGACCAGTTCCTGTTGAGCCTTCTGGCCATGCCGGATATGTGGATGCGGGTTCCTTTTATCGCCCTGTCCAATCCGGAGCTGGCAAACTACTATGATCTGACGGACGGCGAATGTGCTTATATCCAGGTTTTCGACAGTAACGGTAATTATAAGTTACAGGATAAGTTGGAAGAGGCTTATAATAAAATGCCTGCCCAGCGTACCCGTTTCGATAAGGATTTGATGAAACTGGACGAACAGATGAACATCGTCCATCAGTTGATGAACCACCAGATGTTGAACCTCTTCCCGAAGGAGAACGATCCGAATCATAAATGGTATGCGCCGGGGGATGACCTTTCGGCCTTTGCCGGTAAGGACTCCATGTTTGTATCCCGCATCCTCGAATGGTATTTAGGCGAAGTGCAGGAGGCGTTGAAGAGCGGCGACTGGGCGAAAGCCGATGAAGTGATAGGGATGATCAGCACGTATCAGCAGGCAAAGAACAAAACACTCGATATCAGTCCTAAACGGATGGAGGCAGAGTTGAAATACAATAAGATGGATGTCTTCCGCTATTGCAAGATCGGCTATCTGATCCTGGGTGGGCTGTTGCTGGTCCTCTCTTTTGGTATGCTGTTCCGTCAGAGCCGTTGGATGAAGATGACTGCCTGGCTATTAGGTATTGGTGTGTTAGTCGTATTTCATTACCATATGTTCGGTATGGGCATGCGTTGGTATATCGGAGGCTATGCTCCTTGGAGCAATTCATACGAGACGATGGTCTATGTCGGATGGGCGACTGTCCTGGCCGGTCTGTTGTTCGTGCGGCGCAGTACGATCACCTTTGCGTTGGCTACCCTGTTTGGTGGTATCATTCTTTTTGTGTCCAGTTTGAATTGGATGGATCCGGAGATCAATCCGCTTGTTCCTGTTTTGAAATCTCCCTGGTTGATGTTTCATGTTGCGGTTATCGTAGCTGCTTACGGTTTCTTCGGTATCAGTTGCTTGATCGGGTTGACCAATATGGTGATGATGTCTATCCTGGGAAAGAAGAACGGGGAGATGCTGAAGGCACGCATTACGGAACTGAGTATTGTGAACGAGATGGCGCTTTGGGTAGGACTTGCCTTGATGACTGTCGGAACGTTCCTCGGAGCTGTCTGGGCTAACGAATCATGGGGCCGTTACTGGGGATGGGATCCGAAGGAGACTTGGGCGCTGATTACGATGGTTGTTTATGCCGTGGTTGCCCATCTTCACTTGGTAAAACGTTGGAATAACCCCTGGTTGTTCAACTTAACGTCCGTCGTTGCGTTTGCCTCTGTACTGATGACTTTCTTCGGTGTCAATTATTTCCTGAGCGGGATGCATTCATACGGGCAGAATGATAATGTGAATGGAATATTCGCCTATCTATATATGGCATTGGGAGTCGTCGTCGTTCTGGCTTTCCTTTCATATAAGAGATGGAAGAGGGCAGAGTAGATTAGAAGAATAGAATAAACAACGAATAATAAATATTACGAACACTTAAAATTAATTAGTCATGAGAACATTTAATCACGTCGGTATCGTAACGACAGAAAAAGTAGAAGGGGCTATGTTTAACGAAGGCCTGAGCGTATGGTTGACGGACTACAGCAAGAGCCCGAACCGTATCGAGTTCCTGAAATTTGAAGCAGGAAGCTGTCTGCCCGAGTTGGTGCAGAAACAGGGACATATCGCTTACACTGTTCCTTCCTTGGAAGAAGAGCTGAAAGGTAAAAAGGTCATTTTTGGTCCGGCTGTATGTGACGAACATCTTACGATCGCTTTCATCGAAGAAGAAGGCATTGCTATTGAAATCATGGAGATTAAATAATAATATAAATAACTTAAATAGGAGGAAAATACCATGTCAGACATTAAGACAAAATTCATAAATGATCCTGAACAGATAACACCCGAATTGCTGGAAGGCTATGTATTGGCATATCCCGACCAGGTTAAATTGGGAGGTGAAAACATTGTAGTACGTGCCAACCCGAAGAGTGAAGATAAGGTTGCTATCGTTACTTTGGGCGGTTCCGGCCATGAACCTGCATTGAGCGGATTCGTTGGCGAAGGTATGCTGGACTGCTCCGTAGTCGGTGACGTGTTTGCCGCTCCCGGTGCACAGCGTTTGTTTCAGGCTTTGCAACTGATGAAACGCGAAGCCGGTATCTTGCTGGTTGTCCTGAACCATTCGGGCGACGTGATGAGTGCAAACATGGCTTGCCAGTTAGCAGAACGTGTAGGTATCAAGGTTAAACAGGTGCTGACTCACGATGATATCAGTGCCGGTATCGGTGCCAACACAGACGACCGTCGTGGTCTGGCCGGATGCGTGCCTTTGTACAAGATACTGGGTGCTGCCGCCGAAGAAGGCAAATCACTGGACGAGCTGGCTGAAATAGCAGAACGTTATAATAAGAATGTAGCAACTCTGGCTGTCGCTATGCGCTCTTGTACACATCCGCAGAATGGCGGTACGATCACAGACCTGCCTGCCGGTATCATGGAGATTGGTATGGGACAGCATGGTGAAGGCGGCGGCGGACAGAAACCGTTGGTATCAGCCGACGATACGGCAGCCGAAATGGTGGACCTGCTCTGCCAGCAGCTTCAGCCGAAAGCGGGTGACAAGATGATGCTTATCATCAACGGTGTAGGAGCCACTACACACATGGAACTGAACATTATCTTCCGTAAAGCCTACAAGGAACTGGAAGCCCGTGGCTTCCAGGTTGTCGTAAGCCGCATCCAGGAAATCCTGACCGTACAGGAACAGGCCGGTTTCCAGATGATCATGGCTATCCTCGACGAAGACCATATCGACTATCTGAAGAATAAACGTGCTGATGCACCTTACTGGACAACAATCGGTAAATAAACGAGATATGAAACAATTGACTATCGAGAACTTCAAGGCGATGCTGGACACCGCCTTGAAGAACATCAAAGAACGCGAAGACGAATTCTCTAAACTGGACGCCGTTATCGGTGACGGTGACCACGGACAGGCAATCGTAACGGCTATGTCCGCTATTGTTGCTACGGCTCAGAAAGGAACAGAGTTTAAATCCATGTTGAACGATATGGGTTTCGACGTCATGTTGCAGGTGAGCGGCTCTACCAGTACCCTGCTGGGTGCCTTTTTCTTAGGTATGAGTGACCATGCTGCCGGGACGGAACTGGATGCAGCCGGAGTGAAAGCGATGTTTGCCGGTGGCCTTGCCAACGTGCAGAAACAGACAAAAGCTCAGAAAGGTGACAAGACCATGATGGACGCACTGATCCCTGCTGTGGATGCTATTCAGGCATGCCCTTCCGACGACATCAAGGAAATACTGGAAGCCGGAGCAAAAGCCGCTCTTGCCGGTGCTGCTTCGACTGTCGATATGAAAGCTAACTTCGGTCGTGCCCGTAACTACGGTGAACGTTCCATCGGTTATGCCGACAGTGGTGCTACTTCCTGGAGCTGTATGTTTGCTTCATTCGCCCAGGCATTATAACACACTCCTCGTAGGGACGGTTCGCGAACCGCCCCTACGGCAGATTTTATTAATTGTATAACAAATAAAGAAAGGAATAACACTATGCCAGATATGGATGGTTTCAGAGAAGCAAACAACTATGGTTTCGGACAGACTTCTCAATTTGATAATTTTCATGTAAAAGGTGCGTCTAACTTACCCTGGGGAATGAAAGACCGTCTTTCCCGTATCTTCAACCCGAAAACAGGTCGTGCTGTCATGTTGGCATTCGACCATGGATTTATTATGGGGCCGACTTCAGGTTTGGAACGTATCGACCTGAACATCGTTCCCCTCGTACAGTATGCCGACTGTATCATGTGTACACGCGGTATCCTGCAAACTTCGATCCCTGCTAATATCAATAAACCTGTCTGCTTGCGTTCGGATGCCGGTTCTACGATCCTCACGGAACTGAACCGCAATGTCCTGATCGACATCGAAGATGCAATCCGTTGCAATGCTTCCGCCCTGGCAGTCATGTTCTCAGCCGGTGACGGCGATCAGGAAGCGATCACGGCTGCCAACCTGGTTGAAGCCGTGGATATGGGTAACCGCTACGGTATCCCTGTGATGGGCGTTACGGCTGTCGGCAAACAGATGGCACGCGACTCCCGTTATTTCGCACTGGCTTCCCGCGTATGTGCTGAAAACGGAGCTTCTATCGTGAAGACTTACTATTGCGACGGTTTTGAAAAGGTTGCTGCTTCCTGTCCGGTTCCCGTAGTGATTGCCGGCGGTAAGAAACTCCCTGAGAAAGAAGCGCTCGAACTCTGCTATAACGCCGTTAACGATGGGGCTGCCGGTGTCGATATGGGACGTAATGTCTTCCAGAGCGAAAACCCTGCTGCCATGATCCAGGCTGTACATGCTGTTGTACACGAAGGTTTGACGCCGGAACAAGGCTTTGAAATGTTCAAGGATTTGTCAAAATAATAAGCCATGCGTAAATTATTTACATATCTCTGTTCTGCATTGTTGCTGGTGACTGCCACTTCCTGCGAGAAGAAAACAGAGAAATTACTGTTAGGCGGCTCCGGCTGGAATAAGATCGTGATCATCGATAAGAACACCAAGCAGGTGGAATGGGAACATCCTCTTGAAAAAGGATGGGAATGTAATTCCGCTGTTGCCACTCCGGATGGTAACATCCTCTTTGCCTATGCCAGAGGAGCAAAGCTAATCGACCGCAATCACCAGGAGATCTGGAATATTGCAGCTCCAGATACTTGCGAGATGCAGACAGCCCGCGTATTGCCCGACGGCAACTATTTGTTAGGTTGGGTAGGCCATCCGGCTGTTATCATGGAAGTAAGCCCGAAAGGCGATATTCTGTCGCGTACCGAGTACGAAACAGGTATCGAACATCCGCACGCCCAGTTCCGCCAGCTGAACAAGAACGAACGTGGTAACTACCTGATGCCTCTTTTCGCTACTTCACAGGTTCGCGAGATATCTCCGGCTGGTGAAGTCGTGAAGATTACAACGCTTGAAGGAACTCCTTTTACTACGTTAGCTTTGGCTAACGGTAACTATTGGGTTGCCTGTGGCGATGGTCATTCTCTGATGGAAGTGAATCTCGATAACGGCCAGGTAGCCCGTCGTTTCGGCGAGAATGATATCAAAGGTGCCCGTCTCTTCTTTGTTGCCGGTCTGCTTCCCGCAAAGGATGGCGGTCTGTATGTCTGTAACTGGCAGGGCCACGACAAGAATGCCGTAGAAGCCAACAGCCCGCAGGTATTCGAGATCAACGAGAAAGGCGAAATACTTTGGAGCCTGAATGATAATGAAAAGTTCGGTATGATTTCTACGATCAGTGCGATCGAATAATCGCGATACTGTATAATCTTTCTACCCTATAGCCTTTTGCGAGACAGGCTATAGGGTATTTTTTTAATTAGAAGGTTGTATATAAGTTTTATTTATCATCCCATAGATAAAACTTATCCCGGTTCTGAGTAGCGCTTGATTTTTCTATGCTACCTTTGTGCTTAACAAATCTAAATAAACCAATATTTATGCTTAACACTATTCTTAGTAAGAGGACGGCATTACCTGTAGGGCTGCTTGCACTGGCTCTGGTATTGCCTTCGTGTGGTTCTTCCGAATACAAGAAGTATGCGGATAACCAGGCAAAACAGGTTGCTTCCATTCTTCGGGAGAACGGATGCATGGAATGTCACTCGGCTACGGCACCGCTTCCTTTCTATGGCAAACTTCCCCTGATCGGCCCGACGGTAAAGGCTGATATGCGGGAGGGTACACGCTATCTGGATCTGACGGCTATGCTGGATGCGCTCGACAATGGCAAACTCGTTTCCGAATCCGACCTGGCAAAGGTGGAGGATGCCGCTCTTTCCGGCTCCATGCCTCCCGCCAAGTATTCCCATATGCCGATGCATTGGGGTACTACGCTTGACAGCAGTGAAAAGGCTGTACTGCTCTCATGGGCTAAAGATGTACGTAAAAAGAATTACTCGACACCGACTGTCGCCGAAGATTTTGCTAACGAACCAGTACAGCCACTGCCTGTATCGATTCCGACCGATCCGGCAAAGGTGGCGTTGGGCTTCGATCTCTATCACGACACACGCCTTTCGGGTGATAATACGATTTCCTGTGCAACTTGTCACGGATTGGCTACCGCAGGTGTGGACCGTAAACAATATTCCGAAGGTATTGACGGGCAGTTTGGTGGCGTGAATGCTCCGACGGTCTATAACTCAGCTCTGAATATCCTCCAGTTCTGGGACGGACGTGCTGCCGACCTGAAAGAACAGGCTGCCGGTCCTCCTCTGAATCCGGTGGAAATGGGTAGCCTTTCGTTCGACGATATCTCGGCTAAGCTGGCTGAAGATAAAGAGTTGAGCAAACGTTTTCTGGAAGTCTATCCGGAAGGTTTCAACCAGTCGACTATAACCGATGCAATTGCCGAATTTGAAAAGACGTTGCTCACTCCGAGCCGTTTCGACAAATATCTGATGGGTGATAAAACAGCTTTGACTGCCGAAGAAATTGCCGGTTACGAATTGTTCAAGGAAAACAAATGTGCAACTTGCCATACCGGTGCTAATCTTGGCGGACAGTCGTTTGAATACATGGGTATCAAGGACAACTACTTCGATTATCGCGGTACGGGGCTGACCGATGGAGACAACGGACGCTATGCCGTGACTAAGAACGAACAGGATCGTCACCGTTTCAAGACTCCGACATTGCGTAACGTGATGCTTACGCCTCCGTATATGCATGACGGTTCGATTGCCACAGTGGAAGACGCTATCCGCATCATGCACCAGTTCCAGATCGGTAAGAACATTTCTTCTGACGATACCAAGAGTATTGTGGCATTCCTGAATACGCTAACCGGAGAGTATAACGGCGAGTTGTTACAATAAAATCAGGCTTTTTGCGTTATTGCTAAGTAATACAAACAATAACGTGCATGCCCTTCCGTCTGGTACATATCATTCTTCTGCTGGTCGCTCTCACGAGTGTCGGTGAAGCGTGGGGCCAGGAGGAAGGGCTTGCTTCTTATTACCACAAGCGTTTTCATGGACGTAAGGCGGCCGATGGGAGTATCCATGATAACGACGAGCTGGTGGCTGCCCACCGGACCTATCCTTTCGGTACTTACCTCCGTGTCACGAACCTTTCCAATATGAAGCGGGTGATTGTCTGTGTTACTGATCGCGGTCCCTTCCGTAAAGGACGTATTATCGATGTTTCCGACGGCGCCGCCGAACTGTTAGGATTTAAGAAAAAAGGACTTGCCCGTGTCCGTATCGAAGTCGTTCCCGGAAAGATCGATCTTAGTTTCCTCGACTTCCTTTATCCCGAAATACCTTTCTTAAAGGTTGATCATCTTCGTCTGAAGCCTCCTTACAGGATGGAGATTAATAAATAAATCTAATGATTTTCTAATCTCACCTAAGAGTTTTCTAATCAGATATTCAGGCCGGTAAAACTACAGGTCTGTACATTTGCCAAAAAAGAAAAAGCAAATGTGCAAACCTGTTTTATTTATATTATTATTCTTTCGTATATGGACGGTTGCGGCGCAGGATAATACCGTTAAATTGTCTTTGGAAGAAGCGGTCGGGCGTTTTACCACGTGTAATCTTTCGTTGATAGCCGAGCGCTACAACATCGACATGGCCGAGGCCGAAGTCATTCAGGCAAAACTGTTCGATAACCCCGTAATCTCACTCGAACAGAATATCTATAACCGTAATAACGGCAAATATTTTGATGTAGGACGTGAAGGAGAAGCTGTTGTGGAGATCGAGCAGCTGATCTACATTGCCGGTCAGCGTAACAAGCGTGTCCGTCTGGAAAAGATCAATAAGGAAATGGCTGTCTACCAGTTTGAAGAAGTTCTCCGTACACTGCGGGGAGAACTGAAATCTAAGTTTATCGATCTTTATTATACGCAAAAGTCTGTATCGGTCTACGACCGTGAGATTGGTTATCTGTCGACATTGCTCAATGTCTATAAGGAGCAGAGTGCAAAGGGGAACGTCTCCCTGCTGGAGAAGTCGCGTGTACAGGCTCTCCTGCTTTCGTTGCAACAGGAGAGGAATGATCTTTCCAACGAATTGGTCACTTTGCAAGGCGATCTCCGGCTACTGTTAGGATTGAAAAGTAGTGAGCTTCTGGAACCGCTTTTCGATGAATCGGTATTAGAACATATCGACCTGGATAAGCTCCCGTTTGCCGAGTTGAGCGCCCGTCTTTCCGTCCGTCCGGATCAGAAGTTAGCTGAGGCGGGCATACGGGCGTCGGAAGCGGACGTGCGGCTGCAAAAATCACTTGCATTCCCGGAAGTGAGCCTGAAAGGTGCGTATGACAGGGCGGGGAACTTCTGTAATAATTATTTCGCAATCGGGCTAAGTGTATCGGTCCCGATTTTCAATCGCAATCAGGGGAATATTAAATCGGCGCGCCTCTCGGTGTTGCAGAACAATAGCAGGGCGGAGTTAGTCCGCCGGCAAGCGGATAACGAACTGTTTGCCTGCTATACCAAACTGGAAAAGGCTTTACAGTTATACCGTTCGTCAGACTATGAGCTGGAACGGGATTTCAATCGTATCATCGAAGGGGTGAATACAGGTTTCCAGAAGCGTAATATCAGCCTGTTGGAATTTATCGACTACTATCAGGCTTATAAGGAAACCTGTCTGCAGTTGTATAACATAAAGAAGAATGTGTTGCAAGCTGTGGAAGACTTGAATACGGTTGTAGGAGATTGATACGGATAAATAAAATAAACTCAAAAACATATGAATAAGAATAATTTATTAATAATTCTTTTGCTTCCCTTGTTCTCCTCTTGTGGTAAACAGGCGGCGGTACAGAAAGAAGCGGCTGACGGTCTGATGTTGACGGACAGTCTTCAGCAGGTCATCTCGATCGACACCGTCCGGAAAACCGCATTAAACAACGAACTGCTATTGAACGGACGCGTAACTTTTGATGCTGGCCAGGTAGCGCATGTCTATCCCATCTTCGGCGGAACCATTGCACAGGTAAACGTGGAGATTGGCGATTATATCCGCAAAGGCGATGTCCTTGCTGTTATCCGAAGCAGTGAAGTGGCTGATTTCGAAAAGCAACAGAAAGATGCCGAGCACCAGCTCGCATTGGCAAACCGCAACCTCGAGGCGACGCGCGATATGCTTGATAGCGGAACCGCTTCCGAACGCGATCTTCTGCAAGCCGAACAGGAGGCAGCTAATGCAAAGGCAGAGGTGAAAAGGCTTCGGGAAGTTTATGATATCTATCAAATCAATGCGAACTCGACTTATAATATTGTATCTCCCGTTTCCGGTTTTGTGGTGGAAAAGAATATCAGCAAGAATATGTTGATCCGTTCCGATCAGGGAGAAGAGTTATTTACCGTTTCCGGTCTTGACAACGTTTGGGTGATGGCTGATGTGTATGAAGGCGATATCCGGAAGGTAAACGAAGGTGCGGATGTCCGTATTACGACACTTGCTTATGGGAAGGATAAGGAGTTCACCGGGACGATCGATAAGGTTTATAACATATTGGATGATGAGAGCAAAACAATGAAAGTACGTATCAAATTGAATAATAAGGATTATATGCTTAAACCGGGAATGTTTACGAATGTGTATGTGCAATGTCGGGTGGAAGGGGAACTTATGCCCCGTATTCCGGCCCATGCCCTGATATTTGAAGGGGGCAAACAGTATGTCGTATGTGTTGGTCCGGATGGATACCTCCGCATGCAGGAGGTCGATGTCTATAAACAGACTGACAAGTATTGCTACCTGAATACCGGTTTGAAAGAGGGCGACCAGGTAGTGAACAAGAATGCGTTGTTAGTTTACAATGCGCTGAAATAATGATCCTTTAGAAGAGAAGACAAGATGCATACATTCATAGATAAGATTATCACCTTTTCCCTCAGGAACAAGTTTTTTATCTTTTTCCTGACCATGATAGCCATTATTGCCGGAGCTGTCAGTTTCCTGCATACCCCCGTCGATGCCTTTCCTGATGTGACGAATACGAAGGTGACCATCATCACCCAGTGGCCGGGACGAAGTGCAGAAGAGATCGAGAAGTTTATCACGATCCCGATCGAGATAGCCATGAATCCGGTACAGAAGAAGACGGATATCCGGAGTACGACCTTGTTTGGGCTGTCGGTGATCAATGTGATGTTTGATGATGATGTAGATGATTTCTATGCCCGCCAGCAAGTCTATAACCTGCTGAACGATGCCGACCTGCCGGAAGGCGTGACACCCGAGGTACAACCTTTGTACGGACCGACAGGGGAGATTTTTCGCTATACGCTGCGCAGTGACAAACGGACGGTGCGCGAGTTGAAGACGTTCCAGGACTGGGTGATCGAGCGGAAGCTGCGTGCGGTGCCCGGAGTGGCGGACATCGTCAGTTTTGGCGGCGAAGTCAAGACATTCGAAGTGAGCGTGAACCCGAACCAGTTGATTAACTATGGAGTGACGACGCTCGAACTGTATGATGCCATTGCCAAGAGTAATATCAATGTGGGCGGTGATGTGATTACACGCAGTTCGCAGGCGTATGTCGTCCGGGGTATCGGTCTAATCAATGATGTGAAGGAAATTGAGAACATCGTTGTCAAGAACATCAACGGAACGCCTATTTTGGTTAAAAACCTGGCGGATGTGCACGAGTCGTGCCTGCCGCGCCTCGGACAGGTAGGCCGGATGGAAGAGGACGACGTTGTGCAGGGAATCATCGTGATGCGGAAAGGGGAGAATCCCGGCGAAGTGATTGCCGCGCTGAAAGATAAGATTGCCGATATCCAGCAGAATGCGTTGCCGGAAGATGTGCGGATCGTACCGTTCTACGACCGGGAGGATTTAGTGAATCTCGCCGTGCGTACGGTTACGCATAACCTGATAGAAGGCATTTTACTGGTAACTTTCATTGTGTTGATTTTTATGGCGGACTGGCGTACAACGGTAGTGGTGTCTATCATCATACCGTTGGCGCTGCTCTTTGCCTTCATCTGCCTTCGGGTGATGGGAATGAGTGCCAACCTGTTGTCGATGGGGGCGATCGACTTCGGTATCATCATCGATGGGGCTGTCGTGATGGTGGAGGGGCTGTTTGTCGCGCTCGACAAGAAAGCGCGCGAGGTCGGGATGCCGGCCTTCAACGTGATGAGTAAGATGGGTATTATCCGGCATACGGCGAAAGACCGGGCGAAAGCCGTGTTCTTCTCCAAACTGATTATTATTACGGCTTTGGTTCCGATCTTCTCTTTCCAGAAAGTGGAAGGGAAGATGTTCAGTCCACTTGCTTACACGTTAGGGTTTGCCTTGTTAGGAGCGTTGATCTTTACATTGACGCTTGTCCCGGTTCTCTCGTCGATGCTGTTGAAAAAGAATGTGCGCGAGAAACATAACCCGTTTCTTGCCTGGGTGAATCGGGCCGCAACAGGGCTGTTTGACCGCTGTCATGCCCATAAACGGATGACGATAACCGTTACGACTTTAGTTGCAGCCGTAGGGTTATGGTGTTTCACACTTTTGGGGACGGAATTCCTGCCGCAGCTGAACGAAGGTTCTATCTATATCCGTGCGACGCTTCCGCAGAGTATCTCGTTGGATGAGTCTGTGAAATTGGCAAATCAGATGAGGCGTACGTTAGCTTCCTATCCGGAGGTCCGGCAAGTACTTTCGCAGACGGGACGCCCGAATGACGGGACGGATGCGACGGGTTTCTACAATATTGAGTTTCATGTGGACATCTATCCCGAGAAAGAATGGAAAAGCAAGTTGACAAAGGCGGAACTGATCGACCGGATGCAGGACCGGCTGGATGTTTATCCGGGTGTGGATTTCAACTTCTCGCAACCGATCAGCGATAATGTGGAAGAGGCTGCCAGCGGTGTGAAAGGCTCTATTGCGGTGAAGGTCTTCGGTAAAGATTTATATGAATCGGAGAAAAAAGCGGTCGAAGTTTATAAAGTATTACAGACCGTAGACGGCATAGAAGACTTGGGCGTAATCCGCAATATCGGGCAACCGGAACTCCGGATCGAACTGAATGAATCCCGTCTGGCACGCTATGGTGTTGCCAAAGAGGATGTGCAGTCGATCATCGAGATGGCGATAGGAGGCAAAAGTGCTTCATTGCTTTATGAGGATGAGCGGAAGTTCAATATCATGGTGCGTTACGACTCCACGTTCCGCCGTGGCGAAGAAGAGATCGGGAAGATATTGGTTCCGGCACGTGACGGGACGATGGTTCCGATTAAAGAGTTGGCTGATATCCGGACGATTACCGGACCGCTGATTATCTATCGTGACAATCATGCCCGTTTCTGTGCCGTTAAGTTCTCTGTCCGCGGACGTGATATGGGAACGGCTGTTGCCGAGGCGCAGCAGAAAGTACAAAAACAGGTGAACCTTCCTGAAGGCTATACCCTGAAATGGACCGGTGATTTTGAGAATCAGCAGCGTGCGACAAAGCGGTTGGCACAAGTCGTACCCGTCAGTATTGCGATTATCTTTATCATCCTTTTTGTTCTCTTCGGAAATGCCCGCGATGCAGGATTGGTTTTGTTGAATGTGCCCTATGCTGCCGTTGGAGGTATCCTCGCTTTGTTGATAACGCGGTTTAATTTTTCTATCTCGGCCGGTATCGGGTTTATCGCCCTTTTCGGTATCTGTATACAGAACGGGGTGATTATGATTTCGGATATCAAGAGTAACCTGAAAGCCCGTAGCCCGTTGGAGGTGGCGGTGAAACAAAGCGTCCGTTCGCGTGTGCGTTCCGTCCTGATGACTGCGTCGATGGCCGCAATAGGTTTGATGCCGGCAGCTTTGAGCCATGGTATCGGTTCGGAAAGCCAGCGTCCGTTGGCAATCGTTATTATCGGCGGTCTGATCGGCGCGACATTCTTCACTCTTTTCGTCTTTCCGTTGATGGTGGAGGCTTTCTATCGCCGGATGCTTTACGATAAGGATGGGAAATTGTTACAACGCAGGTTGTAACGGGGAGTCAGGAATAATTTAATATATTTGTAGTCTGATACACGATATAAACAATGGCAAAGATATTATTAGTAGAAGATGAAGTGAACATCGCCTCGTTCATCGAACGGGGGTTGCTGGAGTTCGGGCACGAGGTTCATGTAGCCTATGATGGCCAGGCCGGTTGGGAGTTGGTTCAGCAGGAAGATTTCGAATTGTTGATCCTCGATATTATCATGCCGAAAATGAACGGTCTGCAACTCTGTAAGCAATACCGCCAGACGTATGGCTATCAGTCGCCGGTCATTATGCTGACCGCTTTGGGAACGACGGAAGATATCGTCAGTGGTCTGGATGCCGGTGCCGATGATTATCTGGTGAAACCTTTCAGTTTCCAAGAACTGGAGGCGCGCATCAAAGCTCTCCTGCGGCGTACGGGAGCGGAGCCGGCCGTTCCGCTTCTGACCTGTGGCGAACTGACACTCGATCCGTCCAGCCACCGGGCTACGCGCGGCAAGGTTGTGATCGATCTTACTGTTAAGGAATATCGCTTGCTTGAATATCTGATCCAGAATCAGGGAATGGCACAGAGCCGCCTGACGCTCCTGAAGAACGTATGGGATAAGAATTTCGATACGAATACGAATGTGGTAGACGTCTACGTCAACTATCTCCGCAGTAAGATCGATAAGGATTTTGACCACAAAATGATCCGCACCGTGGTGGGAGTGGGCTATATGTTGGAAGCATGAAAACAGGAAATAAGATCGCTCTCTTTTATACGACTATCACCATCGGCATTATTGCAATGGTGACAGTTGTTTTTTATTTTGTGGCAACTAACTACATCAGCCGTCTTTATTATTCCTATCTGACCGAAAAGGCCTATGCTATTGCAGAGAAACATTGGGAGAAAGACGAGGTGAACGAGGAAGACTATGCCCGTATCCAGAAACACTATGAGGAGACGTTGCCGGTCGCTTCGGAAATATTGCTGAATGCGGACAGTCTTGCCGAAACACGAACTGTTTTATCCCGTTATCTGACGGACGATAAGATAAGTGATCTTTATAAAGGCAATGTTGTCCGGTTCCATAAAGACAAGGAATTAGGGGCGGCAGTCTATTATCCCGATAATGAGGGCAATTTTATCGTTGTGGTGATTTCGAGTAACCAGTATGGCGGTGATATACAGCAACGGATCGGGTGGTTGCTGCTGGCTATGTTGGTGGTCAGTGCAGTCTTGGTCTATTTCGTAGGACGTCTGTATGCAACCCGTATGGTGGACCGTATAGATGCGGCTTACCAGAGCGAGAAGTCTTTTATCAGTAATGCCTCCCATGAGCTGAACAATCCGCTTACGGCCATTCAGGGAGAATGTGAAATCAGCCTGCTGAAAGAGCGTACGCCAGCCGAATATCAGGCCGCTTTGGGGCGTATCGCGTCGGAGACAAAGCGAATTATCCAGTTGATGAAAAATCTGCTCTTCCTCTCTCATGGGGATAAGGAAATACTGAAGAATGAGCGCGAGACAGTCCTGTTGGCCGATTTCCTGATGCAGTTCGTCGGCAACCGGATTCGCTTTACAACCGATAACTTTGCTTTTGTCATTCAGGCGAATCCGTATCTGCTGAAGATAGCAATCAATAATATCCTGAATAACGCCTGTAAGTATTCCGGGGAAGCGCCTGTCGAAATGCGTTTGAAAGGCGCTACCTTAACTATTACCGATACGGGCATCGGCATCCCGGAAGAGGAAATCACCCGTGTGTACCAACCTTTCTATCGCGCCTCCAATACACGGGAATTTGCCGGACACGGCATCGGCCTCAGCCTTTCCATGCGTATCCTGCGGACCTACGGGGCGGAGGTGAACATCCTTTCGGAAGTGGGCAAGGGGACAACGGTGGCGATTGAATTTCCGTAAGATTCAGGCAGTAATGCTTGCTTGGTAATAAAGATTGATTATCTTTGCGATATTGTTTAACTAAATGTATTAGCTATGGAAATAAAAGAAAGAGTTGGAATCTTTGTCTTAGACATTTCAAAGTTGATTTTCGGAGGAGTAATCCTTAGTAGTATTGTATCGGAAAATATTAATCCGGCTGTTGTATATGGTTTGGGTTTCTTTTTCTTTATGTTTGGAATCGCAATAGGATTTGTTTTAATTGATAACACTGATAAGAAAGGAGATTGTATATGAATATGATGTGGTTTATGGGAATGTGCTTATTAGGGACAGTTGTTATAGGCGGTTATTTTATTCATTTGGATAATAAGCGTAAAGCCGCTGCAGAAAAAAGAGAGCAGTCTTCAAAGGAAGCTGAATAAGAAATATTATTTATCAATTATAGACTGGGTCCGGTTAAGTACTTCTTAGCCGGACCTCGTTTTTATGGCGGTTTGGCTGTAGCAACAATTAGCCTTCTTTGATTGTTAGATATAAAAACAAATAATATGGCATATAAGATTGCATTCTTTGGAGCTAAACCGTACGATATAGCTTCATTTGATAAGGTTAATGAAAAGTACAATTACGACATCCGTTACTACAAAGGACACCTGAACCCGAATAACGTAGTACTGACACAAGGTGTGGACGCTGTCTGCATCTTTGTAAACGACACCGCCGACGCTACCGTGATCGACGCGATGGTGGACAACGGTGTCAAGCTGCTGGCCCTTCGCTGCGCCGGTTTTAATAATGTGGATTTGAAAGCAGCCAAAGGCAAACTGCCGGTCGTGCGCGTTCCGGCCTATTCGCCCTATGCTGTAGCTGAATATTCGCTTGCCCTTATGTTGTCGCTCAACCGTAAGATTCATCGTGCCTACTGGCGTACGCGTGACGGCAATTTCTCATTGAACGGCTTGATGGGATTCGATATGCACGGCAAGACAATCGGTATTATCGGCACTGGAAAGATTGCCAAAATACTGATCCGGATGCTGAAAGGTTTCGGTATGCGTATTCTGGCTTATGACCTTTATCCGGACCTGAAGTTTGCCGAAGAAGAAGGCTTCTCTTATGTATCGCTGGACGAGCTGTATCGTGAGTCGGACATTATCTCTTTGCATTGTCCGCTGACCGACCAGACGAAATATATGATCAACAAAGACTCCATCGGAAAGATGAAGGACGGCGTAATGATTATCAACACCGGTCGCGGACAGCTGATCAACACCAACGATCTGATCGAAGGCTTGAAGGAAAAGAAGATTGCAGCCGCCGGTTTGGATGTGTACGAGGAGGAGGGAGAGTATTTCTATGAAGACAAGTCCGATAAGATTATCGACGATGATGTACTGGCCCGTCTGCTCTCTTTTAACAATGTAATAGTAACTTCGCACCAGGCTTTTTTTACAAGGGAAGCGCTGCATAATATAGCAGAAACTACCCTTCAAAACATCGATGATTTCCGTCATCACCGTCCGTTAGTAAACGAAGTTATTCTGTAAAAAGACTATGTTTATATCGCTGATTTATTATATTTTTGGGGCCATTGTCCGGTGTGAGCCAGGCAATGGCTTTTATTTTATAATAAAACAGATATGGAAATAGACAGTCATACAGGTTTGGTGTTGGAGGGCGGGGGAATGCGTGCCGTTTTTACCGTCGGCGTGTTGGATTGCTTTATGGAGCATAACCTTTGGTTCCCTTATACAATAGGTGTTTCCGCCGGGGCAAGCAATGGCATCTCTTATGCTTCCCGGCAGCCCGGGCGTTCCCGTTTCAGCAATATCGACCTGCTGGAAAAGTATAACTACATAGGTCTGCGGCATTTCCTGCGTGGGCGGGGGTATATCGATATGAAATATCTGTTTTATATCTATCCGGAGCAATATTACCCGCTCGATTTTGATACTTATTTCAAATCGCCGGACCGTTTCGTGATGGTCACCAGCAATTGCCTCACCGGTAAAGCTGAATATTTCGAGGAAAAGCATGATGCGAAACGCCTTGTCGATATCTGCTGCGCTTCGTGTACGCTCCCGGTGCTTTGTCCGGTGGCGTATGTAGACGGCGTACCGATGGTAGATGGCGGCGTTTGTGATGCAATCCCCATCCAGCGTGCCATCGATGACGGTTTCCGCAAGAATGTGATTATCCTGACACGCAATAAAGGCTACCGGAAAAAAGAAAAGGATTTCTGGTTGCCGGGATTTATCTACCGCCAATATCCGGCTATCCGCGAACAGTTGAAACTGCGCTACCGTCGTTATAACGAAGTGCTGGACTATATTGACGAGCTGGAAGCCAAAGGAGACGCAATCGTTATCCGTCCTGAAAAGAAAATAGAAGTGGGACGCACGACCAGCGACCGGAAGAAGCTGACCGCCCTTTATGAAGAAGGGTATGAGATTGGGCGGTCGATCGTATAGTTAAATATGTTAAAACTGACAATAACCCCCTTTCCGGGGTGTTTTTCTATTTCGTCCGAAAAGTTGATCGATTTTGAATTGACTCTTTTCATGGTTTTAACCTGTTCGACTGACAACAGAGGAGATGAGGTGCGCAGCTCGTTCCGGAAAGCGTGCAATTTGATTGCCGGAAACCGGAAACACCGGCAAAGTGATAAACCTTAACTCCCGGAGAATCGCCTGTAGCAAAACGAAGATGGGCGGCGTCCCAAATATTCAAAGGAAATTCCGGGGCCTTGTCGCCATGACGACCGTCTTCATCGCCGTCGCGACCGTCTTCATTTGAATGGCGACCGTCTTCATAGGGTATGACGACCGTCTTCAGGACGATAAAGTTCCGGATAAATGAAATAAAGGTTGACTTCCCGGCAATAGACTCCTGGGAAAGGGGAAAAAGCCCTTTTTTGACGGCTGAAAATCGGATTGACATTTATTGTGTCTCGGACTTCTTCCGAGGCTGAAAAATGCGTTTTATACAATAAGTCCCCCTCCGGTAAACCATATTTATGGTCCGCCAATCTTCCCGAAGTATAAAAAGAAGCCCTTATAATTCCGGTTATTCAAGGAAAATACTTATATTTGTATATTGACAATCTAAAAAAGAGACAAGTGATGATGAACAACTATGCAAACTACCTTTATATAGCAGTGCGTGCCGCCCTCGATGCTGGCAAAGCTATCATGGATATTTATACTGATCCGGAGTCTGATTTCGGTATCGAGCGAAAAGCCGATAACTCCCCCTTGACAAAGGCGGACAAGAAAGCACATAAGATTATATCGATGGCATTGTCCGTAACCCCGTTTCCCGTATTGAGTGAGGAAGGAAAGGAAATCCCTTTTGCCGAACGTTCGGCGTGGGATGAACTTTGGATTGTGGACCCACTGGATGGAACGAAAGAGTTTATCAAGAAGAATGGTGAATTTACAGTGAATATCGCGCTCGTGAAAGAAGGAGTGCCAGTGTTGGGCGTTATCTATGTCCCGGTACGGAAGGAATTGTATTTTGCCGTCGATTCGCAGGGGGCTTTTAAGCTTACCGGAGTGGATAGCAGTAACCAGCCGTCAATGGATGAGATGCTGGCGAATGCCGTGCGTCTGCCTTTGTCGATGGGGCATCAGGGAGTTGTCGTCGTGGCTTCCCGTTCGCACCAGACGGAAGATACGACCGCTTTTATAGAAAACCTGCGTAAACAGGGGCAGCCGGTTACGCTGATAAGCAGCGGCAGCAGTCTGAAAATCTGTTTAGTAGCAGACGGATCGGCCGATGTATATCCTCGTTTTGCCCCGACAATGGAGTGGGATACGGCAGCCGGACATGCAATTGCACGGGCAGCCGGATGTGAGGTTTTCCATATAGACGGAAAGACACCTTTAAAGTATAATAAGGAAGACCTTCACAATCCTTGGTTCATAGTCAAACCCCTCTGACGAACGTTTGTTCCGTTTGCTGAAACTTTTGGTCTGTAAGTAAGAAATCCCTAAAAATAGGTTATTGTAATGAGATTGGCTTTAATATTCTTATTACATTTGCACCTTATCTAAAAACTTATACTTACAGATTGGGTAGGCATGAACTTTGAAATAATATTTGTATTGCTGGCTTTGGTCGGCATGATAGCGGCGTTGATCTGGGATAAGTTGAGACCCGGGATGGTGTTACTCACGGTTGTAGTGCTGTTCTTGTGTGCCGGTATATTGACGCCGAAGGAAATGCTGGAAGGTTTTAGCAATAAAGGAATGATTACCGTAGGGATGCTTTTTCTGGTAAGCGAGGGTATCCGGCAGAGCGGTGCATTGGGACAGCTTATAAAGAAACTGTTGCCGGAAGGGAAAACGACTGTTTTCAAGGCTCAGTTCCGTATGTTGCCGCCTATCGCTTTTATCTCCGCTTTTCTGAATAATACTCCTGTTGTCGTTATCTTTGCTCCGATCATCAAACGGTGGGCGGAGTCGGTCAAGTTGCCGGCAACGAAATTCCTGATACCTCTTTCTTATGTGACGATCTTAGGCGGTATTTGTACCCTGATCGGGACGTCGACCAACCTGGTTGTGCATGGGATGATCCTGGAGGCAGGCTACGAAGGGTTTACGATGTTCGAACTTGGTAAGGTCGGCATTTTTATCGCTTTGGCCGGTATTATCTATCTGTTTATATTCTCCAATAAACTGTTGCCCGATTCACGGACGGATACCTACGAGGAAGAGGAGGAGGAGGGAACCCCCGGCAATCTGCACCGTGTGGAGGCTGTGTTGGGTTCGCGTTTTCCTGGTATCAATAAGACATTGGGCGAGTTTAACTTTACCCGTCACTATGGGGCGATCGTAAAAGAGGTCAAGAGCGGGGGACAACGGTTCACGCGGGATCTGGATAAAGTAGTCTTGCATGAAGGCGACACCCTGGTGCTTTGGGCGGATGAAACGTTCGTGCCGACATGGGGCGAATCGAGTGTCTTCCTTCTGCTTGCCAACGGAAGCGAGGGGACGGAACCTGTTTCCCGTAAGAAACGCTGGTTGGCACTGGGGCTGCTTATCTTTATGATTGTCGGTGCGACAGTCGGGGAGTTGCCTGTTGTGAGAAAAGCTTTTCCGGAAATCCGTCTGGATATGTTTTTCTTCGTTTGTATCACAACGATAATCATGGCTTGGACAAAGATATTTCCTCCGAAGAAGTACACGAAATATATCTCCTGGGATATCCTGATCACGATTGCCTGCGCTTTTGCGATCAGTAAGGCGATGGAAAATTCAGGCTTTGCCGCTTTGATTGCCCGCCATATTATCGATATGGCTCACAATATAGGCCCGTATGCTTTGCTGGCCATTCTTTTTATCATTACGAATATTTTTACGGAGTTGATTACCAATAATGCGGCTGCGGCGCTTAGCTTTCCGATCGCATTGTCGGTGGCAACGCAGTTGGGTGTGGACCCGACGCCTTTCTTTGTCGTGATCTGTATGGCGGCATCCGCCAGTTTCAGTACGCCGATCGGCTACCAGACGAACCTGATCGTACAAGGTATCGGCAGTTATAAGTTCACGGACTTTGTGAAAATCGGCTTGCCGTTGAATCTGATCACTTTTTTGATCTCGGTATTCATGATCCCGTTGATCTGGAAATTCTAAACAGTTGAAAATGGAAGAAAAACAAAATAATATCTATCCTATCTTCGATAAGATGATGACGAGGGAGGATAAGGAGCGCTTGTTGAAGCAGCGCAGTGTGATGGTCTGGTTTACCGGGCTGAGTGGTTCCGGTAAGAGTACGGTTGCTATTGCGCTTGAACGTGAGTTGCATAAATGCGGTCTGTTGTGCCGCATCCTGGATGGAGATAATATCCGTAGCGGGATCAATAACAACCTGGGCTTCTCTGCGGAAGACCGGGTGGAGAATATCCGCCGGATAGCCGAAGTAAGCAAACTTTTTATCGATACGGGTATTATAACCATAGCGGCTTTTATCAGCCCGAACAACGATCTGAGGGAAATGGCGGCATCCATCATCGGAAAAGAGAATTTCCTGGAGGTTTATATCAGCACGCCGATCGAAGAATGCGAACGGCGCGATGTCAAAGGCTTGTATGCAAAGGCACGCCGGGGTGAGATCAAAGACTTTACAGGTGTTTCCGCACCGTTCGAGGCTCCCGGGCATCCCGACCTGACGTTAGATACGTCCGTATTGAGTTTGCAGGACTCTGTCCGTAAGCTGATGGAATTGGTCATTCCGAAAGTAACAGTCGCAAGACAATCATAAATAAGAAATAAACAAAACAATCCTATAATTATGTCAGATTATAAGTTAAGCCATTTACAGGAGTTGGAGGCAGAATCCATCCACATCATCCGGGAGGTTGCTGCCGAGTTTGAGAATCCTGTTATGCTTTATTCTATCGGCAAAGACTCTTCCGTCATGGTTCGCCTGGCTGAAAAGGCTTTTTATCCGGGAAAGGTTCCTTTCCCATTGATGCACATCGATTCCAAATGGAAATTCAAGGAGATGATCCAGTTCCGTGACGACTATGCAAAGAAGTTCGGATGGAACCTGATCGTCGAATCCAATATGGAGGCCTTCCATGCAGGTGTAGGGCCTTTCACGCATGGCAGCAAGGTACATACGGACCTGATGAAGACGCAGGCCTTGTTGCATGCTCTTGATAAATACAAGTTTGATGCCGCTTTCGGCGGTGCCCGTCGTGATGAAGAAAAGAGCCGTGCGAAAGAACGTATCTATTCGTTCCGCGACAAGTTCCACCAGTGGGACCCGAAGAACCAGCGTCCGGAGTTGTGGGATATCTATAATGCACGTGTGCATAAAGGCGAGAGTATCCGTGTGTTCCCGTTGTCGAATTGGACGGAACTGGACATCTGGCAGTATATCCGTCTGGAAAACATACCGATCGTACCGTTGTATTTCGCCAAGGAACGCCCCTGCGTAGAGATCGACGGCAACCTGATCATGGCAGACGACGACCGCCTGCCGGAACAATATCGCGATCAGATCAGGATGCGGATGGTACGTTTCCGTACATTGGGTTGCTGGCCGCTGACCGGTGCTGTGGAAAGCAATGCCGACACGATCGAAAAGATTGTCGAAGAAATGATGACCACCACGAAGAGCGAACGTACGACCCGTGTGATCGACTTCGACCAGGATGCAAGTATGGAACAAAAGAAACGTGAAGGATATTTTTAATATGGCAACATTAAATATAAAGGAGTTTTTGGATAAGGATGAACAGAAAGACTTACTCCGCTTTCTGACTGCCGGATCGGTGGATGATGGGAAATCGACGCTGATCGGCCGTTTGCTGTTTGACAGTAAAAAGATTTACGAAGATCAGCTGGATGCCCTCGAACGCGATAGCAAGCGTATGGGCAATGCAGGTGATCATATCGATTATGCCTTGTTGCTGGACGGACTGAAAGCCGAACGCGAACAGGGAATTACCATTGACGTGGCATACCGCTATTTCAGTACGAACAACCGTAAGTTTATTATTGCCGACACCCCGGGACATGAACAATATACCCGTAACATGATTACCGGCGGTTCGACAGCCAACCTTGCCATTATCCTGGTGGACGCCCGTACGGGAGTGATCACGCAGACACGCCGCCATACCTATTTAGTTTCCCTGTTAGGCATCAAACATGTGGTGTTGGCGGTGAACAAGATGGACCTGGTTGATTTCGACAAACAGATTTTCGATAAGATCGTTTCCGACTATAAAGAGTTTGTCTCTTCCCTGAATATCCCGGATATCACTTATATTCCGCTTTCCGCCTTAGATGGCGATAATGTGGTGGATAAGAGCGAGCGCACACCCTGGTATGAAGGCCCGTCGTTGCTCGACTTCCTGGAGACGGTTCCTATCGACCAGGACCGTAACTTCGAGGACTTCCGCTATCCGGTGCAATACGTTTTGCGTCCGAACCTGGATTTCCGCGGTTTCTGCGGAAAGGTATCCAGCGGTGTCGTGCGCAAGGGCGATACGGTGATGGCTTTACCTTCGGGTAAGACTTCCAAAGTAAAAAGCATCGTTACGTATGACGGTGAACTGGAATATGCTTTCCCGCCCCAGTGCATAACGATTACACTGGAAGACGAGATCGACGTATCACGCGGGGAAATGCTGGTTCATCCGGACAATCAGCCCATCGCAGACCGTAACTTCGAAGCGATGCTGGTATGGATGGACGAGGAACCGATGGATGTCAACAAACAGTTCTATATCAAACATACAACCAACCTGACACGTGCCCGTGTGGACAACATCCGCTATAAAGTGAATGTCAATACGATGGAACAGCTGTCCATTGACAATGGACAATTGACAGTGGAGAATTTGCCAATGAAACTGAATGAGATCGGACGTGTAGTCTTTACGACCGGTAAAGAACTGTTCTTTGATCCGTATCAGAAGAATAAACAGACTGGTGCCTTCATCCTGATCGACCCGATCACGAACAACACATCGGCTGTCGGTATGATTATCGGCCGCATAGATGCACGGGATATGGTGACGGAGGATGCACTGGCCGTACTGAACCTGCCGGAATTGGGTATCGGGGCCGAGCACTACGAGGCTATCCGTGCTGTTTGCCAGGAACTCGAACGGCAAGGTGTTCCCGTGAAATACATAACAGAAAATAAATAAATTATGGGATTGGAATTTGACAAGCTACCGATCAATACATTGGTAGGGGCTGACTGGAAAACGTTTAAGGCTGTGACAGCCAATAGAACCATCGACAAAGGATTTCGTAAGAAGTATTTTCTGACTAAATCCGTTTGCCGCCTGCTTAGTCCGTTGCAACCGTTTGAAAATGCACGCTATCGTAAGATTGCCGACAAGCCGCTGGAAATGGACCCGGTATTTATCCTCGGGCATTGGCGCAGCGGGACGACATTCATGCACAATGTCTTTTCATGCGATAAGCATTTCGGTTATAACACGACGTATCAGACCGTATTCCCGAACCTGATGCTTTGGGGACAGCCTTTCTTTAAGAAGAATATGTCATTCATGATGCCGGATAAGCGTCCGACCGATAATATGGAACTAAAGGTGGATCTTCCCCAGGAAGAGGAGTTTGCTTTGGCCAACATGATGCCTTATTCGTATTATAACTTCTGGTTTTTCCCGAAACACATGTTGGAATATTGTGACCGCTACCTGCTGTTCAACAATATCAGCGAACATGAGCGGGAAATATTTAAGCAGACCTTCCTCAAACTGATCAAGATTTCACTCTGGAATACGCACGGAACCCAGTTTTTGAGCAAGAATCCGCCTCATACGGGACGTGTAAAGACATTGGTCGAGATGTTTCCCAATGCCAAATTTATTTACCTGAAACGGAATCCGTACACCGTATTCGAAAGCACACGCAGCTTCTTCACCAATACGATACAGCCGCTTCGTCTGCAGGATATTTCCAACGAACAGATCGAAAGCAACCTGATCGAAGTGTATCGCCGTTTGTTCTATAAATATGAAGAAGAAAAGCACTTGATACCTGAAGGAAATCTGGTAGAGGTGAAGTTCGAGGATTTCGAGCAGGATGCCTTTGCCATGACGGAGGATATTTACAAGAAATTAAACCTCCCCGGATTTGAAGAGTCTAAAGCAGATATCGAGAAATATCTCGGTAAGAAGAAAGGCTATAAAAAGAACCAATACAAGTATGACGACCGTACGGTACAGCTTGTAGAGGAAAACTGGGGAATGGCTCTCAAGGAATGGGGGTATTCTTTATAAGATGGATAGTTTGTGTAATAAAAGGAGAATGAGATTTGAATATTTGAAAATATTGGCGATAGGTTCCCTGTTGCTTGCCAATGGTCAGCTATCGCTTGTCAAAGGACAGGAGCATGTCGTCCCGTTTACTTACGGCGATATGGACCAGTGGGTGGTTCGTGAAATACATGAATCCGGTATTATCGGAGGAAACACGAAGCACCTTTATGAGCTGGGGCCGACAGATACGATCGTCGGCAATACGGCGTATAAGAACCGGGGCGGTTCTCCTTGGGCAAACTCCAACGTGATGGCTAAAGTAGCGGGCGTGGTTAAGACCAATACTTCCGTTTTCCCGGAGGAACGGGGTGACGGATGGTGCGCACGCCTGGAAACACGGATGGAGAGCGTAAAAGTATTCGGTTTGGTCGACATCGAAGTCGTGGCTGCCGGTTCTCTTTTCTTAGGATCAGTGCACGAACCGATCAAAGGGACCAAGAACCCGCAGGCGATGCTGAACAGCGGAGTTGCGTTTAGCAAGAAGCCGAAAGCCCTGCGTTTTGACTATAAGGTGAAGTTGGCTCCGGAAAAGGACCGTATTCGCAGTACCGGTTTCAGCCGTAAATCGACAGTGGCCGGGCAGGATTCGATCGCCGCCATCCTTTTCTTGCAGAAACGTTGGGAGGATAAGGAAGGGAATATATATGCCAAGCGTGTCGGGACAATGGTGCAGCGTTATACGGAGTCCACAGACGGCTGGACGAACGATGCTACTTATCCGATTCTTTATGGAGATATATCCCATCATCCGGAATATAAACCCTATATGCGGATTCAGGTGGAAGAACGGTATGCCCTGAACAGCCGGGGAGAAAGCGTCCCGATTCAGGAAATAGGTTGGGCGGAGGAAGACGAAATGCCGACTCATCTGATCCTGCAGTTTACTTCCAGCCATGGCGGTGCCTATATCGGTTCGCCGGGTAATACGATGTGGATCGATAATGTAGAACTGGTATACTAAAAAAGATGGAAGCAAAAGATAAAATAAAAGCACTTCGTGAGGCCTTGGAGCAGCATAATTATAATTATTATGTGCTTTCGGCGCCGACGATATCAGACCGCGAGTTTGATGAGATGATGAAGGAGTTGCAAACCCTTGAAGAGGCGCATCCCGAATATGCCGATCCTCATTCGCCTACGCAGCGGGTGGGAAGCGACCTCTCTAAAGAGTTTGAACAGGTAGTGCATAAATATCCGATGCTTTCTTTGGGCAACACTTATTCGGAAGAGGAAGTAAAGGACTTCTACGAGCGCATAGCCCGTGACCTGAACGAGCCTTTTGAGATTGTTGCCGAACTGAAATATGACGGAACTTCCATCTCGCTGATTTATGAGAACGGACGCTTGCTTCGCGCTGTAACCCGTGGCGACGGTACCCGTGGCGACGATGTGACGGCGAATGTGAAAACAATCCGTTCCATACCCTTGAAGCTGATGGGAGACGGATATCCGTCGGTGTTTGAGATACGCGGGGAGATATTGCTCCCCTGGGCTGAGTTCGATCGTTTGAACAAGGAACGCGAGGAGCAGGAAGAACCGCTGTTTGCGAATCCCCGTAATGCGGCTTCCGGCACTTTGAAACAGCAGAATCCTACTGTCGTGGCGTCACGTAAGCTGGATGCCTATTTTTATTACCTGTTAGGGGAAGAGTTACCGGCTGAGACGCATTATGACAATCTGGAGGCTGCCCGTTCATGGGGCTTTAAAATACCGGATGTGATCCGTAAATGTAACAGCCTGCAGGATATTTACGATTATATCGCCAATTGGGATACCGAACGTAAGAACTTGCCGGTGGCAACCGACGGGATCGTCCTGAAAGTAAATTCCCTGCGGCAACAAAAGAATTTAGGCTTTACAGCTAAAAGTCCGCGTTGGGCGATTGCCTATAAGTTCCAGGCAGAACGTGCCGTGACCCGTCTGAACTCTGTCTCTTTCCAGGTGGGGCGTACGGGAGCTGTCACTCCGGTGGCCAATCTGGAACCGGTTTTGCTGGCAGGTACGACTGTTAAGCGTGCATCCTTGCATAATGCGGATATTATCGAAGGCCTCGACCTGCATTTGGGAGATATGGTCTATGTGGAGAAAGGCGGGGAGATTATCCCTAAGATCGTAGGGGTGGACGTCGAAGCCCGTTCTTTACTGATAGGCGACAAGGTGCGTTTCATCCGTTCCTGCCCTGAATGCGGAACGCCGTTGGTACGTCCGGAAGGAGAAGCCGGGCATTATTGTCCGAACGAATCCGGTTGCCCTCCCCAGATTAAAGGAAGGATCGAGCATTTCGTTACCCGAAGGGCAATGAATATCAATATGGGGCCGGAAACAGTCGAAGATTTGTACGAGGCCGGTTATGTCAAGAACGCAGCTGATCTCTATACGCTGGAAATAGCCGATTTGCTTCGTCTGGAACGCTGGGCGGAGAAGAGCGCGAGCAATTTGATCGCCAGCCTTGAAGAGTCCAAGCAGGTGTCTTTCGAACGTGTCCTGTATGGATTGGGGATTCGCTATGTGGGGGAAACAGTTGCAAAACGTTTGGTTTCCGCTTTCCATTCGATGGAACAGCTGGAGCAAGCTTCTTTGGAAGAGCTGACGGCAGTGGATGAAATCGGGGGGCGTATCGCACAGAGCGTAATCGATTACTTTGCCGACGAACGTAACCGGGTGTTGGTGAACCGTTTGAAAGAGTATGGTCTTCAGATGTCCGTTGCCGAAGAGGTTTTGGCGAACCGTTCCGAGAAACTGAAGGGGTTGGTCATCGTGATCAGCGGGACGTTCTCGAAACATTCGCGTGACGAATACAAGGCGATGATCGAGCAGCATGGCGGTAAGAACAGCGGTTCCGTATCCGGTAAGACCGATTATATCCTGGCAGGCGAGAATATGGGACCGGCTAAACTTGAAAAGGCCGCCAAATTGGGCGTGAAGATTATAAACGAAGACGAATTTCTAAACATGATAGCGGAATGAGACTGACGAATTATTTTATTAAGAAGAAAGTGCAGTCTTTAGCTTCCGGAGCTGCAAACCGCAAACATGAGTTTTGCACATTGGAAGATGCCGGCCACATCCTGGTCTTGTACCAGGCGGACGACCATGAGTTTGTGGAGCCTTGTCTCGAAAAGTTGCGTAAGATGCGTAAAAAGGTAGAGGCCTGTGTCTATGTGTCCGGCAGTACGCTTCCGGAGATGAAAGCGTCATACACGGCAGTCCATGCCAAGAAGGATCTGGATACCTGGCAGACACCTTCGGATGCCATTGTCGAACAATTGAAGACGGTCAGGGCGGATATACTGATCGACCTTACACGTTCTGATTGTTATCCGATGCAATATATTATGTTACAGCATCCTTGCCGGTTTAAGGTGGGAGTGAAGCGTGCCGATATCGATTTGTACGACCTGTCTATATCCTTGACAGAGCGTGAAGATATCAAGCATTTGTTCGACCATATATTATTTTATTTGCAGGCGATACGCTCAAAATGATATAAATTCCTTATTTTTGCAAGGCTGATTGATAATTGTTGCTATTTTTCTTTCAATTATCAATTGTCAATTATCAATTGTCAATTAATAATCATGGCAGACATAAACTTAAAAGGAATGGGTGTGGCGTTGATCACTCCCTTTAAAGAAGATGAAAGTGTTGACTACGAAGCGTTAGGAAGGCTTGTAGACTATCAGTTGCAGAATGGAACCGATTATCTGGTTGTGCTTGGTACCACTGCGGAAACCCCTACACTTACAGAAGAAGAAAAGAAGAATATAGTTGATTTAGTAGTAACGAAGGTTAGCGGTCGCATCCCCATTGTGTTGGGACTGGGCGGAAACTGTACGCGGTCGATTGTCGAAAAACTGAAGAACGACAATTTCGACGGTATAGACGCGATCCTGTCTGTCGTACCTTATTATAATAAACCCTCCCAGGAAGGAATCTACCAGCACTATAAAGCGATTGCCGAAGCGACTACGCTGCCGATCGTGTTGTATAACGTCCCCGGACGTACGGGTGTGAACATGACGGCTGAAACGACCCTTCGCATTGCCCGCGAATTCAAGAATGTGATTGCAGTCAAGGAAGCCTCCGGCAATATTACCCAGATGGACGATATCATCAAGAACAAGCCGGCTAACTTCAGCGTGATTTCCGGTGACGACGGTATCACGTTCCCGCTTATCACATTGGGTGCTGTCGGCGTGATCTCCGTAATCGGGAATGCTTTCCCGCGTGAATTCAGCCGTATGGTACGCTTGGCATTGGCAGGTGACTACAACAGTGCCCGTACGATTCACCATAGTTTTACGGAGTTGTTCAACCTTTTGTTTGTAGACGGTAATCCGGCAGGGGCGAAGAGTATGCTGAATGCAATGGGCTTTATCGAAAACAAGTTGCGTTTGCCATTGGTTCCGACCCGTATTACGACATTTGAAAAGATCCGTGACGTATTAAACCAACTTAGTATAAAGTGCTAAAAGATGACATTGCCGGAAGATCCGATGATGCTGTTTAGCGTCATCAATATGAAACTGCGTGATGATTATTCTTCTCTTGATGAATTGTGCGACGATATGCATATCAAGAAAGAAACACTTGTTCAGAAATTGAAAAACGTTGGATTCGAATATAGCCGGGAGAATAATAAGTTCTGGTAATGAATAGTTGTGTAGTATATGGAAAAACGATGGCTGCATGGTCGGTTGGGATCGCCGTGTTGCTTTCTTCGTGTACTACCGGAGTTCGTACGGCGTTAAGTGAAAAAGAACGCTTGGGAAAACAAATCTTTTTCGACGAATCGCTTTCGGAACCGGCGGGACAATCTTGTGGAACCTGCCATGAACCGTTCAAAGGCTTTGCCGATAAATATGGGCGGATCACTTCGGAGGGGGCCGTGCGAGGTTTGTTCAGCAACCGGAATGCCATGACCTGTTCATATGTGGCGTATGTCCCCGCCTTACATTACGATGACGAGGATGAAACATACGTCGGCGGTTTGTTCTGGGACGGACGTGTGAACTCTTTGGAAGAACAGGCCGGCCAACCTTTTATCAACCCGTTGGAGATGGGTAATAAGGACAGCCGGATGGTTGTCGGGAAGTTTCGCCGTACAGCCTACTATCCTGATTTTGTCCGCCTCTATGGCGAGATAGCGTCTGATGATTCCCTTTTTACGAAAATATTGGATGTGTTGGCTGCCTACGAGCGTTCGGTGGAAGTCAATCCCTACACTTCGAAATATGATGCCTATCTGGAGGGTAAATGCAAACTTACCAAACAGGAGAAGAAAGGTTTGGCTTTGTTTAAGGAAAAAGGGATGTGTGCCGAATGCCATGTACTGGAGAAAGACGAACGTGCCGGACGCGTTTTGTTTACCGACCATACGTATGATAACTTAGGGATCCCTTCCAATCCGGACAACCCGTTCTTTCATGTTTCGCCTCCTTATAACACGGTAGGGCGGGATACGATGGACCTGGGGCTGGGTGCTTTCTTGGGTGACAGTGCGGAATTTGGTAAGTTTCGTGTTCCCACCCTGCGTAATATCGCTTTGACCGCCCCTTATGGGCATAACGGCTATTTTAAGACGCTCGAAGAGATTGTCCATTTTTATAACGTACGTGATGTGGAGGACTATCCGGCGCCCGAATATGCCGCGACGGTCAACCGGGAGGAATTGGGCAATCTGGGGCTTAGCCCGGAGGAAGAGGCTGCCATCGTTGCTTTCATGCAGACGCTGACCGATGGCTATTGTCGAGACTAATAAATAACTTAATAAATTGAAACCATGAAACTTAAATTCTCTTTTCTGACTGTTTTCGTACTGCTTGTCTTTTCAGTAAAAGGTGCTGTTGTCGATACGTTGGCTGTTTACAGCGATGCAATGAAAAAGAATGTCCAGGTAGTTGTCGTCTCTCCGGATGATAACCGGTCGCCTAAGCCTGTGATCTACTTGTTGCACGGATATGGCGGGAATGCGAAGACTTGGATCTCCATGAAACCGGAGTTGAAAGGTATTGCTGACCGGGACGGACTGATCTTTGTCTGCCCCGACGGTAAAAACAGTTGGTATTGGGATAGCCCGAAAGACCCTTCGTATCGTTATGAAACATTCGTCTCCGGGGAACTGGTCAAATATATCGATTCCAAATATCAGACAGTCAAGGACCGCAGCGGCCGTGCCATCACCGGTTTGAGCATGGGCGGACATGGAGCCATGTGGCTGGCTTTCCGCCATAAAGATGTGTTCGGGGCTGTTGGCAGTACCAGTGGAGGTGTCGACATCCGTCCGTTTCCGAACAACTGGGAGATGAGCAAGCAGCTGGGGAATGAGAGCGACAACCAGGATGTCTGGAACAGCCATACGGCAATCAACCAGATTGACCGTATCAAGAATGGCGAATTGGCTATTATCTTTGATTGTGGTTACAGTGATTTCTTTTTTGAAGTGAATAATGACTTTCACAAGAAGCTGCTGAAGTATAAGATCGACCATGATTTCCTGGTCCGTCCCGGTGCCCATAACGGTGAGTATTGGAAAAACTCGATCGATTATCAGATCATGTTCTTCAAGAAATTTTTCGACCGGAAATAAGAAATACTTATGTCTTGAAGTCGAAATACTTATGTTTTCACCGACAAACACTTATGTTTTTGAAACCAAACACTTATGTTTTTGAAACCAAACACTTATGTTTTTGAATCGCAACATAAGTGTTTGGTTTTATAGGATATAACGCTTTTCTTTTGGTCAGCTCAATCCTTCGATCACACCGTCAACGATGTCGATGCGTTTTGCCTGCGGGTCTTTGGGTAGTCCCGGCATACGCATGATCTCACCCATAATCACGACGATCATTTCAGCGCCGTTGTTGATGATGATATCGCGTACTTTCATCTCGAAGTTTTTAGCAACGCCGTAGGCTTTCGGATCGGATGAGAATGAATACTGCGTTTTTGCAATACAAATCGGATAGTGCGAGATTCCCAGGCTTTCGATCTGTTTGATCTTCTTGTCGGCTAATGTGGTGTAAACGACGGATGCAGCCCCGTAGATCTGTTCGGATACCTTCTTGATCTTAGTGCGGACCGGGTCATTGTCTTCATATATATATTGAAGCGGGGCGGATGGTTTCTTTTCAATGGTATCGACAACCAGTCTGGCCAGTTCGGCACCTCCTTCGCCACCAGCTGCAAATACGTTATTCATACAGAAGCCTACGCCTATCTCGCGGCAGTGTTCGGCTACCAGATTGATTTCCTCGTCTGTGTCGGATGCATATTTGTTGAAGGTGACGATTACTTCCTGCCCGAAACGTTTCATGTTCTCAACATGCTTGTCCAGGTTTTCAAAACCGTTCTTCAGTCCTTCGATATTCGGTTCTTTGATCTTGTCTTCCGGTACGCCGCCATGCAGTTTCAGGCTTTGTGCCGTTGCGACGATAACGGTCAGTTTCGGGGCCAGTCCTGCTTTTCTGCATTTGATATCGAAAAATTTTTCTGCTCCCAGGTCTGCACCGAAGCCGGCCTCTGTCACGACATAGTCACCATATGTGAGTGCCATTTTTGTAGCCAGGATCGAGTTGCAACCGTGTGCAATGTTAGCGAACGGGCCTCCGTGTACAAATGCAGCTGTATTCTCGGTCGTCTGCACCAGGTTGGGCAGGAGGGCGTCTTTCAGTAAAACAGTGATGGCGCCTGCTACTCCCAGGTCGTTTACGGTAAACGGGTTTCCGTCGTATGTATATCCCAAC
Organism: Parabacteroides sp. AF17-28; assembly: GCF_003479205.1. NCBI lineage: Bacteria > Pseudomonadati > Bacteroidota > Bacteroidia > Bacteroidales > Tannerellaceae > Parabacteroides > Parabacteroides sp. AF17-28. Next base: position 42,434 of record NZ_QUGV01000029.1, read on the forward strand.
AGGATATTGCCGACACGGCGTTTCAAGTCTTCGATGTCCGTTGCCAGACAAAGGATCGCCATGATTTCCGAAGCGGGGGTGATGTCGAAACCTGTCTCTGTCGGGACGCCGTTGGCGGAGCCTCCCAGACCGGAAACGATATTGCGCAGGCTGCGGTCGTTTACGTCCAGTACGCGCTTCCATTTGATCTCTTTCAGGCCCTCGCAGGTGTTGCGGGTCTGGTAGATGTAGTTATCCAGCAGAGCCGTGATCATATTGTGTGCGGAGGTAACCGCATGAAAGTCTCCTGTGAAGTGGAGGTTGATGTTTTCCATCGGCAGCACTTGCGAGTAACCTCCTCCGGCAGCCCCGCCTTTCATACCGAAGCACGGCCCCAGTGAAGGCTCACGAAGGGCGACAACCGCTTTTTTCCCTATCTTGTTCAGTCCCAATGTCAGGCCGATCGAGACGGTAGTCTTACCGATACCGGCCTTGGTCGGGGTGATGGCTGTGACCAGAATCAGGTTATGCTCCTTGATTTTCTTATCGTCGATCAGGTGAAGGGGTATTTTGGCTATATACCTGCCGTAATTTTGAACTTCTTCACGTGGGATACCCAGCCCACTTGCGACTTCCTTTATTTTATGTAGGGAAACCTCTCTTGCAATTTCTATGTCCGATTTCATGCTTGATGTAAGTTTAAGTGAGAAACAAATGTAATTATATTTTTATATAATAACAAAATGAAAGGGAGGATAGTTGTTGAAAGCCAAGTCTTCCGTAAAATAGATGTCAGTTTGATAATTGATAATAAAAGTGGGGATAGATTGGCATTATGTAATGTATATATATTGTTTTATTGTTATTTTGTAAACTTGAGTTGGCAGAATATGGGCTTTTGGTTATCTTTTGTCTTAAAGAATTATAAAATCTGGAAAGACTCATGTTGTACGTGATAATTTGATTACATTTGCAATGTCACAATGATAAAATGAAAGAAACATAGGATTAAATGTGATAAAAAGTAAATAGTATAACAAATAAGAAAACTACGGTTTATGTAATTTAAGGAGATTTGATTATGGCAACAATGAGATTAAGTTTGATGGAAGTAGCGTTAAGGGAAACAAGTTCATGGATAAAGACTATTGCAGATAGTCTTGGTTTTCAGGCATTTTCTAAGATAAATCCTTCCGGTGGTATGAATAATGTAGGTTGGGATGTGACTAAACAGAAAGAAATCCAGGATCTCCATCATTATGCAGTCCGCGACTTGATCCCAAAGGCAGGTGTCTATCAAATGAAGTTGCTCGAATCATTGGCCCAATCGGCTTCCATCTATTCTCCGGAAGATTTGGAGTCTCTTTACAGTGACACGAATAAAAGGATTGAAAAGATCGGCAGCCATATTTCGGGAGTGTTGGTGAGTGCACGTGAACTCTGCAAGTCCGGCCATCAGAACTGGGAATCCGTTCAATCCCTTCGCTATCACATCATCCAATTGAGCAATCTTTTGGAATCCGAATAGATTCTACTATTTATATGATAAACTACTGTATGATCATCAGTGAGAAATAAGGAAACGGTTTTTCACTGATGATTTTTTTATCGGATGTATAATACTCTTTATCTGTCCCGACGTTCTCGAAGTAATGAAACCTGGCTTGCGGGTGCTTGCTGATGCATTCATGGACGGCATCCACGCATTGGGACAGTTTCATAATGACGATTACGTAGCCGGCTTTGATCTTTTCCGACAGTTCTTCCGCTGTCAGTATTCCGGGAATGACGATGATCTGTTCTTCTTGTTTGACGATATGCAAGCCGGCAAGGGCTCCGGCCGCGATAAAGGCGGGGATTCCGGCGGTACGCTCCACCTCGATATTATTAGCCTTAAATTTATCGTATATATATTGGATGGAAGAGTAGAAGCCTGCATCCCCTTCAGCTACAATGACAGTCTTTTTCCCTTCCAGCCGGGCGGATACAGCCTTTTCGTATAGTCTGTCGTAAGCTTTCCATGCTTCGGTACGGTCCTTGCTCATCGGGAGTGTGAACAGCTGGATTGTCGAATCTTCAATATTGAGTTCCTTTACGATATTGGCTGCGCGTGAGAGGGATTGGCCACTCTTGTCTAAGGTTGCAGGGCAATAGATGACATCGGCCTGTTGGAGCTTTTTCAAACCTTTCAGGGTAATCAATTCCGGCTCTCCCGGACCGAGTGATACGAAGCAAATGGGATATGGCATATACTTTTGTTGTTTAATGATTATTTTGTTTCATACAGATTTCTCCGTCTTTCATGTGAAAGCGGCTGTCGTGTTCCACCAGGAAACGGATGACGGTTATGCTTTTCTCTGCCGGGAAAGGCAGGGATTCCGTTATGGCATTGACCGGGAGCGGCTGTTCCCCGGATAAGCGTTTCAGGAGCTTGTCGCGTATCATGTTGAAGTCCCTGTTGCTTAATCCTGAACTGTTCTTGGAGAGGCAGACATCACAGCATCCGCAGTCTTCCGTGTCCTTCTCTCCAAAGTAAGAGATTAGCAGGTGACTGCGGCAGATGCGTTCTGTTTCGAGGTACTCTACGACTTTAGTGACGCGTTTCCCGGCTCTTTCCCGTCGCTCCTCATAGACGGAGGGAGGAATGATAAGGGAGTTTCCCTTTATCCCCGGATGGGTGCGAGTGACTTGTGGAGCTACCTCATTAAAGGCTTCATCCTGCTGTTCGATGTATTCGATATATCCGGACAGTTCCAATAGCTTCAGGGCATGATGGACCTGCAACGGGGGAAGTTGATTGGTTGAACAGAAATCTGCTAACGAGAAGTCATGCGCCAGGTCGTAGCTGTCCAAGGCTTCATATATCTGTTTGATGAGTTTCTTATCTGGAAATTCATCTTCTATCCGCTTTTTCAGTATGAGGCTGTCCGTCTCAGAACAGAGGGCTACGGCATAGGCTTTCTTGTTATCACGTCCGGCGCGTCCTGCTTCCTGGTAGTATTCCTCCAACGAACCGGGCATATCCAGGTGTACGACCAGACGTACATCCGGTTTGTCGATCCCCATGCCGAAAGCATTGGTGGCAACCATTACCCTGCATTCGTTGTTCTTCCAGCGGTTTTGCCGTATCTCCTTCTCTTCTCGGCTCAGTCCGGCATGGAAGTAATCGGCGGATATGCCGGCTTGTTGCAGGAGAATGGCAACCTCTTTTGTCTGTTTCCGGTTTCGTACATAGACGATGGCTGTACCCGGGACTTTACTGAGTATATAGACAAGTGTACCCGGCTTGTCTTCCGTGCGGCGTACAATATACGCTAAGTTCGGACGGACAAAGCTTTTCCTGAAAACATTTTTCTCTTTGAAAAGCAACCGTTCCTGTATGTCGTCCACCACTTCCGGAGTAGCCGTTGCTGTAAGCGCTAATACCGGTACACCGGGCAACTGTTTGCGGACATCGGCTATATGAAGGTAGGAGGGACGGAAATCATAACCCCATTGCGAGATACAATGGCTCTCGTCTACAACCAGCAGGCAGACGCTCATGGCTTGCAGCTTCTCCCGGAATTGTTCCATGGCGAGACGTTCGGGCGAGATGTATAGGAATTTACAATTTCCGGAAATGCACCTTTCCAGTTCTGTGGCAATCTCCTGTCGGCTCATGCCTGAGTAGACAGCCGTAGCGTTGATTCCTACCCGGCGTAGATTATCCACCTGGTCGCGCATCAACGCTATCAATGGGGTGACGACGATGCATATCCCCTCCATTATCAGTGCCGGAACCTGGAAGGTGATGGATTTACCACCTCCCGTAGGCATCAGTCCGAGTGTATCTTTTCCTTCGCAGACAGCATGAATGATTTCTTCCTGCAAAGGACGGAAAGCAGGGTATCCCCAGTACTTCCCTAATATCTTATGGTAGACGTCCACCGCATCCCTTCACATATCGTTCTCCTTGATATCTTTCACCATAAGTTGTAGAGAGGTGTTGCCGTTATAGGTGTTCTCTTCGATGGTGTAACAGATATTGAAAGGCTTCATGTTTTTGATATGGGTATTGTGCTGGTGCATGCCGAAAGCAATGCCATGTATCGGCGTATTCGATTTGTCGTCAATCAGTTCCAGTTTGATATGCTCCAGCTCTTTACCCACCAGCTTGCTGGTTCCGTAATCCTTTACGCCGAAAGAACAGAACACCGGCTTCTGGTTGTCCGGGCCGAAGGGATTCATTTTCTTCAGCTCGCTCATGAATTTGGGATTGATATCCTGCAAGTCCAATACGGCGTCGACGTCGAGTTGGGGTATCATCTGTTCGGGGATAATCTCGTCGGCAGCCAGCTTGAGGAACCGTTCGGTGAAAGCTTCCAGATTCTCTTCTCGCAGGGAGAGCCCGGCTGCATAAGTATGTCCGCCGAAGTTTTCCAACAAGTCACGGCAGTTCTCGATTGCCTTATAGATATCGAATCCTGTAACCGAGCGTGCGGAGCCCGTGATCAGTTCGGAAGATTTGGTCAGTACGACAGCCGGACGGTAATACTTTTCCGTCAGGCGGGATGCAACGATACCGATCACACCCTTGTGCCAGCCCGGGTTATAGACAATGATCGCCTTCCGGTCTTCCATGTTCTGAAACTCGTCGATGATGGCATTCGCTTCGTCCGTGATCTTTTTGTCCAGTTCGCGTCGTTCTTCGTTGTACTGGTTGATGCTTTCGCTTTTCTCCCTTGCGCTGTCCACATCTTTTGCCAACAAGAGTTCGACAGCTTCCTTTCCGTTCATCATACGTCCGGAGGCATTGATACGCGGTCCGATCTTGAAAACAATGTCGCTGATGGTGATCTCTTTTCCGGACAGACCGCAGATGTCGATGATTCCCTTCAGTCCGAGGCTCGGGTTACTGTTGAGTTGCTTCAGACCGTAATAGGCCAGTATGCGGTTCTCCCCTGTGATGGGAACGATGTCCGATGCAATGCTGACTGCCGTCAGTTCCAGCAGCTTCTCCAGGTCGGCAAACGGGAAGTTATTGCTCTTGGCAAACGCTTGCATGAACTTGAAACCAACTCCGCATCCCGACAGATGTTCATACGGGTAGATCGAATCCACCCGCTTGGCATCCAACACCGCTACAGCATCCGGCAATGTGTCGTCTGGCATATGGTGGTCACAGATAATAAAGTCGATACCCAATTCCTTGGCATACTCGATCTTCTCAATCGCTTTGATGCCGCAGTCAAGCGAGATGATAAGCGTAATCCCATTCTCCTTGGCATAATTGATCCCCTTGTACGAGATCCCGTACCCTTCGTCATACCGATCCGGGATATAGTAATCCAATGATGACGAATAGGGACGTAAAAACTTGTAGACCAGAGAAACAGCGGTCGTGCCGTCTACATCATAGTCACCGTAAACCAAAATCTTTTCTTTATTGCCCAGAGCCTTGTTCAGACGCTTGACAGCCTTTTCCATATCCGGCATAAGGAATGGATCGTGCAGGTCGCTCAAGCTGGGTTTAAAGAATTTCTTCACCTCTTCAACAGTGGTCAGTCCTCGTTGAACGAGCAAAAGACATACGACCGGACTGAGGCCCAGTTCGGTTGCCAGCTTGTCTCTTTTATGTAACTCTTCTTCTGTTGGGGTTTGAAAGTTCCATTTTGTAATCATTATATATTGTTTTTTTCTTTTTTATCGTCCCAGATATATTGGATATAGAAGCTGATAGCAACAAAATCTCCAATATATTTCAATCCGTAAAGTTAGACAATATAAATGGATATTTCTGTTCAGGCGCATACATTTTTATTAAAATACATTTTCTCTACTTTTTATAATAAAGTCCGCGAATGATTTGTACATTTGTGACATTATTTAAAAAACAATGACAGACGATATTCAAAAAGCCTGTGAAATCATGCAGGCAGGAGGGATAATACTCTATCCCACAGATACTATTTGGGGGATTGGTTGTGATGCAACCAACGAGAAAGCCGTGCAAAGAGTGTACGAGCTGAAGAGAAGAATTGACAATAAGGCTATGTTGGTCCTGACTGACAGTACGGCGAAACTGAGCATGTACGTGTCGGAAATTCCCGATATAGCCTGGGACCTGATCGAGGTAGCCGACAAGCCGTTGACGGTTATTTATCCGCATGCGAAGAATATTGCCGGTAACCTGTTGGGCGAAGACGGCAGCGTCGGAATCCGGATCACAAACGAAGAGTTCTCACGTAAGCTGTGCGAACGTTTCCGGAGGCCGTTGGTTTCCACATCTGCAAATGTAAGCGGAGAACCTTCTCCGACTAATTTTAGTGAAGTGTCGGATGTGATTAAGAACGGTGTCGATTATATAGTGAAGTATCGCCAGGATGATATGAGTAAGGCAAAACCTTCCAATATCATTAAATTAGGAGATGGTGGCGTTATTCAGGTAATCAGATAAAAATGAAGAAGAGCAAGCAGGCAGGGAAATATATATTATCGGATTATCTATCGGCTTCCGTTGCATGGTTGTTGTTCAATATCCTTCGTTACGAGGTGTTTGCCATCGACGAAGGGGCAAGCAGTCTGCTCGACTATCTGCAATATCCGGGTGTGCTTACCGGCCAGGCAATCATCCCTTTTTTCTGGCTGGTTCTTTATTATTTCTCCGGGTATTATAATAAACCGTTTGGAAAATCCCGTCTGACCGAATTGTTTTCGACGTTTATCACGGTGTTGATCGGTACGCTTGTCGTATTCTTTGCCTTGATGCTCGACGATATTCCCCATTCGTTCAAGATATATTACAAGCTGTTTTTCGGCCTGTTCGGCTTACAGTTTATCGTGACTTATATCCCGCGCCTGCTGATCACGCAGGACGGTGTCCGTAAGATCAAGAGCCGGAAATGGGCGATGAACGTACTTGTGGTCGGCGCCGGAGGTAAGGCTGTCCGTATCGCCCGCGACCTGTACCGCTTGGGATATAATATTTACGGTTTCGTATCGGAGAACGGGAATATCCCTGTCAAGGCCGACCGTGCCCATGTCTTAGGGACGGTGGAGGATATCCCGGCCCTGATGGATATAGGGAATGTCGACGAGTTCGTCCTGGCTGTCGAGTCGAAAAGCAACAAGGAGCTGTTGGGTATCCTTTATTCGCTCTACCGTTATAAACGTCCGATAAAGGTGTTGGCAGACCGTCTCAATATGTTGTCCAAGATCCAGATCCGGACCATTCGGGGAATTCCCCTGGTCGACGTGACGGATAACAATTTCTCGCCTGCCGCACAGAATATTAAGCTTTTTCTGGATAAAGTTTGTTCTGTTGTCGCATTGGTACTCCTTTCGCCGTTGTTCGCCTATATCGCTTGGCGGGTGAAGAAAGACTCTCCGGGCCCCATCTTCTTCCGTCAGGAACGGATCGGCTATCTCGGCGAGCCGTTTATGATGTATAAGTTCCGGACCATGTATGTAAATGCAGAGGAAAACGGACCGTTGCTTGCCTCGGAGGACGATTGCCGCATTACGCCGTTCGGGCGGATCATGCGGAAGTATCGGTTGGATGAGCTGCCCCAGTTCTGGAATGTGCTGAAAGGGGATATGTCGCTCGTCGGGCCCCGTCCCGAACGAAAATATTTTATTGACGAGATTGTGAAGAAGGCTCCCTATTATTACCTGCTGCACAACGTCCGTCCGGGTATTACCTCGTTAGGGATGGTGAAGTATGGCTATGCCGAGAATGTGGATAAAATGATAGAGCGTATGGAATACGATATATTATATTACGAAAACATGTCACTGACACTGGATCTGACAATTCTGATCTATACAGTTAAAACAGTAATTACAGGTAAAGGTATTTAAGATGGTAAACGAAGGATTATTCTATCGGTTCCTGCTATGGCGGGACAAGCATATAAAAGAGAAAAATTTTATCTTGATCGTCAGTCTTTTGGTCGGGATTTGCACGGCTGCCGCCGCTATTATCTTGAAATGGATTATTCATCATATCCAACATATGTTGACCGGAAACTTTAACCAGGACGGGGCTAACTACCTCTACCTGCTCTATCCGGTGATTGGTATCCTGCTTGCCGGTTTGTTCGTCAAGTATATCGTGCGAGACGACATCAGCCACGGGGTGACGAAAATCCTGTATGCCATTTCCCAGCGTAAGAGCCGTATCAAACCCCATAACACCTGGACCTCCATTGTGGCCAGTTCCGTCACCATCGGTTTTGGTGGATCGGTCGGGGCGGAGGCGCCTATCGTGCTGACGGGAGCGGCGATCGGTTCCAATCTGGGACGCCTGTTCAGGATGGAGCAAAAGACGTTGATGCTGCTTGTCGGCTGTGGGGCGGCAGGCGCCATCTCAGGTATCTTTAAGGCTCCGATAACCGGGGTGGTCTTCGTGGTGGAAGTGCTGTTGCTTGACCTGACGATGACGTCGGTGTTGCCTCTGCTTATCACTTCAGTGACAGCTGCGACTGTCTCCTATATCTTTACAGGGACGGAAGCGATGTTCCCCTTCTCACAGACCGAAGTGTTTGTGATCGAACGCATACCCTATGTTCTTCTGCTCGGCGTGTTCTGTGGCCTGGTATCCCTCTATTTTACGAAGGTGATGAACAGGGTGGAGGGAATGTACCGGAAACTCGGTAAGTATTGGAAGAAATTTCTCGTCGGAGGCATCATGCTGAGCGTATTGATTTTTGTATTCCCCCCGCTTTACGGTGAAGGTTACGACACGATCTCGTCCCTGCTCAACGGCCAGTTCTCCCATATCATGGACAAGAGTATGTTCTACAGCCTGAATGATACTTACTGGGGCTTGCAACTCTTCCTGACGCTGATCTTGCTCTTCAAAGTCTTTGCTTCGAGTGCGACGAACGCCGGAGGCGGATGCGGTGGTATTTTTGCTCCCAGCTTGTATTTGGGCTGTATTGCCGGTTTTGTGTTTGCCCATGCGTCCAACTTTTTCCCCTTTACGATGTATCTCTCGGAGAAGAATTTCGCCCTCTTGGGGATGGCAGGCATCATGTCCGGTGTCATGCATGCACCGCTGACGGGTGTCTTCCTTATTGCCGAGCTGACAGGTGGCTACGAGCTTTTCCTTCCGCTGATGATTGTCTCGGTCAGCTCCTATATCACGATCAAGATGTTCCTGCCCCACAGTATCTACTCGATGCGTCTGGCCCAGAAAGGCGAGTTGCTGACCCATCATAAGGACCGTGCCGTCCTGACGCTCCTCAATACAGACAGTGTGATCGAACGCGATTTCCTCACCGTCTCTCCCGAAATGTCGTTAGGCGATATGGTGAAGGTGATCGCCAAGAGCGGACGAAACACCTTCCCGGTCATTGACGAGCGGGGAATCCTGTTAGGGCTCGTCCTGCTGGACAATATTCGGAACATTATGTTCCGTCCGGAGTTATATAACCGGTTCCATGTCTCTAAGTTCATGGTGTCGGCTCCCGCCAAGATACAGGTTGGGACGCCAATGGAGCAGATTATGCGTATCTTTGACGATACGAAAGCCTGGAACCTTCCTGTAGTGGACGAGGAAGGACGATACATAGGCTTTATGTCCAAGTCGAAAATATTTAACTCATACCGCGAAGTGCTGGTAGAAAACTTTTCAGGAGATTAAGAAGATGAAGAAAGAAGATTTGCGAATCGTATATATGGGCACTCCCGACTTTGCCGTGGAGAGCCTGCGTGCCTTGGTTGAAGGCGGATATAATGTAGTAGGCGTGATCACGATGCCGGACAAACCCGTAGGCCGTCATGGTAGTGTTTTGCAGGCAAGCCCCGTCAAGCAATATGCCGTCTCGAAAGGTCTGCCTGTGCTTCAGCCGGTAAAGCTCAAAGACGAAGCTTTCCTCGCCGAACTCCGTGCGTTGGAGGCTGACTTGCAGATTGTCGTGGCCTTCCGTATGTTGCCGGAGGTGGTCTGGAACATGCCGCGTCTGGGAACGTTTAACCTCCATGCCTCTCTCTTGCCCCAGTACCGGGGAGCAGCCCCGATCAACTGGGCGGTCATCAATGGAGATACGGAAACCGGCGTGACGACCTTCTTCCTGACACACGAGATCGACACCGGCAAGATCATCCGCCAGAAACACCTCCCTATAGCCGATACGGACGATGTCGGCACTGTGCACGACTCCCTGATGGCGATGGGTGCCGGCCTGGTATTGGAGACCGTCGACCTACTGTTGGAAGGCAAGACTGACGCCATACCCCAGGAAGAGTTCTATCAAGACTCAGCCGAACTCCGTCCCGCCCCGAAGATTTTCAAAGAAACCTGTCGTATTGACTGGAATCAGCCTCTGAAAAAGATATACGATTTCATCCGTGGCTTGTCACCTTATCCCGCTGCCTGGACGGAGATCATCTCGCCCGAAGGCGTCCCGACCGCCTTAAAGGTCTACCAGGCGGAAAAACATCCCGCCACCCATAACCTTCCCGTCGGCACCATCTGCACAGACAAGAAAAGCTATGTCGACATCGCCGTAGAGGGCGGTTATCTCCGTCTGCTCTCCCTACAGCTCGCCGGAAAGAAACGCCTGTCTATTACGGAGTTTTTGAATGGGTTTAAGCAGATTGGGGAATATACGGTAAAATAGATTACTGTTTTTATTCTTCTTTGATTTTGCGCAGTATTATTCTCTCCTTATATAATAATGTATATATATCTACAAGAGTTTTTGTTTCTGGTTATTCGTTAGCTGGAAACAAAAATTCTTTGTGCTTTTAGCAGGTAGTCCGACTTTTGCCGGATTGTCTTCAAAATGTACTTTTGGGGATTATCATTTAGTTTCTGAAATCAGCAAAATTGTAATAAAAAGAAAGTTTTTATATAGCTGTACTAAAATAAATGGCTGTATTTTGCTGTTACGCGCTTGAATATGAATGTTTAGGAAATGACTAAAAAAAACGTTCCTTTTTTTTAGTCATTGCAAAAGTAGATATTATATTTTGAACGACCAAAATAAAATAACAATATATTACTTGTAGATCAATGAATAAAGAAATATAAGGCTTGATGCAATTTTTTTGGATATATCAGCTAAAAAAATGACTAAAAAAAAGGAACGTTTTTTTTAGTCATTTTAGTTAGTACACCCTTTGTGACTGACGAACTTTGTCATGTTCACTTAAAACTTAATTGATATGTCTTATTTATTGATACTGTTATGTTTATCTGTTTCGATAGCACTATCCTTTATCATAATTCCGCGCATTTTGGTGATATCCTACCGAAAGAAATTATTCGACATCCCGGACGAAAGAAAGGTCCATAATCAGGCAATTCCCCGTTTAGGCGGTTTTTCCTTCCTTCCGACGATTTTATTCTCCCTCTTCTTTTCTGTTGGTATTAGGTACTTGGTTGGTTTACAATTACCTGTGAAATCATTGGGCTTTATAGTGCCTGAATTCTTTTTTCTTATATGCGGGCTAATTCTATTATATTTAGCAGGAATAAAAGATGATTTAATAGGGCTTCGCTATCGGTCTAAATTTGTGATACAGATCGTAGCTGTCAGTATGTTACCTCTATCCGGCTTGTGGATTAACAATTTGTACGGCTTGTTGGGTATCCACGAGTTATCACCCTGGCTCGGTATCCCGTTTACCATTCTGGCTACAGTCTTTATTATTAATGCGATCAATCTGATCGACGGTCTGGACGGTCTGGCTTCCGGTATAAGTGGAATCTCCCTGATAATAATGGGCAGCCTTTTCTTTTATCACGATATGTTGATTTATGCCATGTTGGCCTTTACCGTGTTAGGAACTCTGATTCCTTTCTTCTATTATAATGTATTCGGACGGGCCGAACACTGTAGAAAGATCTTTATGGGAGATACCGGCAGTTTGACCTTAGGCTATCTGTTGGCCTTTTTGATCATCCGCTATTCTTCCTGTCATCCGGAACTGATGCCCTGCTCCGGGAAAACTTTTACAGTTGCTTTTACAACATTGCTGATTCCCATATTTGATGTGTTCCGGGTGATGCTGCTGCGTACCCGCCTGCATAAACCTCTTTTTATAGCAGATAAGAATCACATTCATCATAAACTGTTGTCGATCGATTTCTCTCCCCGTCGCTCGATGTTGACTATTCTTTTTATGTCTGGCGCTTTTTGTGTCTTAAATATGACGTTGGTCTCCTATATCAATTGTAATGTATTGCTCCTGGTCGATATCGTTCTCTATACCGGTATAAACCTATGGATCGATAAGGTACGGGATGCCCATCCGTCATCAGTGTTGAGTCTAAATAAAAAAATATGAATATAGCGATTGTAGGAACCGGCTATGTCGGTTTGGTGACAGGTACATGCTTCTCTGAAATGGGAGTCGATGTCACTTGCGTAGATATTAATGAAGCTAAAATAAAAGCTTTACAAGCAGGTGTCATGCCGATTTATGAGCCCGGTTTGGAAAGCTTGGTACAAAAGAATGTACAGGCCGGCCGTTTGCACTTTACAACAGACTTGGTTTCTTGTCTGGATAAGGTATCGGTTGTCTTTAGTGCCGTCGGGACTCCTCCGGACGAAGATGGCAGTGCCGATTTGAAATATGTATTGGAAGTTGCCCGTACGGTAGGACGCCATATGAACCGGTATATTGTGTTGGTCACCAAAAGCACGGTTCCGGTAGGAACTGCCGCAAAAGTCAAAGCCGTTATCAGCGAAGAGTTGGATAAACGGGGCGTACAAATCCCTTTCGATGTCGCTTCCAATCCTGAATTTCTGAAAGAAGGAGCTGCCGTCAAAGACTTTCTGGCTCCGGACCGTGTCGTGGTCGGTGTGGAGAGTGAAGAAGCCCGTAAGCTGTTGGAACGTCTGTACCGTCCTTTCCTGCTGAATGGTTATCCTATCATATTTATGGATATCCGGTCCGCCGAGATGACAAAATATGCCGCTAATGCCATGCTTGCCACCCGTATCAGTTTCATGAATGACATTGCCAACCTCTGCGAGATTGTCGGTGCAGATGTTGAGTCTGTCCGTAAAGGGATGGGATCGGACAGCCGTATCGGCAACCGTTTCCTGTATGCCGGTTGCGGCTATGGAGGCAGTTGCTTCCCGAAAGATGTGAAAGCGCTTATCCACACCGGAAAAGAGAACGGCTACAATATGCGCGTGATAGAAGCGGTAGAGGAAGTGAATGAAAATCAGAAAAGCATAGTCTTCGATAAGATAAACAAACTGTTCGGTGGAGAGCTGAAAGGCAAGATCATCACCTTGTGGGGCCTTTCCTTCAAACCCGAAACCGACGATATGCGCGAAGCCCCGGCCCTGGTCGTTATCGACAAACTATTAAAAACCGGTGCAACCGTCAAAGTCTACGATCCTGTGGCGATGGACGAATGTAAGCGTCGGATCGGTTCGGTAGTCGAATATTGCAAGGATATGTACGAGGCTGTGATCGATGCAGACGCCCTGTTGCTGATCACCGAATGGAAACAATTCCGCCTGCCCAGTTGGAAATGTATCAAACGCCTGATGCGTGGAAATGTGATTGTCGATGGTCGTAACATATATGATGCGAAAGAGTTGGAAGAAGAATATTTTGTTTACTCACGAATAGGGAAAAAATGAAACGGATTTTAGTAACGGGAGGCGCCGGCTTTATCGGTTCCCATCTCTGTGCGCGTCTTGTCAGAGAGGGCAACGACGTGATTTGTCTGGATAACTATTTTACCGGTAGCAAGGATAATATCCGCCAACTATTGGACTGTCATAACTTCGAGCTGGTCCGTCACGACGTGACCACTCCCTATTATGCCGAGGTCGATGAAGTCTACAACCTGGCCTGTCCGGCTTCCCCTCCCCATTACCAATATAACCCTATCAAGACGATGAAGACATCCATCTACGGAGCGATGAATATGTTAGGGTTGGCGAAGCGCGCGAATGCGAAGATCCTCCAAGCATCCACCAGCGAAGTCTATGGCGACCCCGCTGTCCATCCGCAGGTAGAGAGCTATTGGGGGCATGTCAATCCGATCGGCATTCGTAGCTGCTACGACGAAGGCAAACGCTCCGCCGAGACACTCTTCATGGACTACCACCGTCAGAATGGCGTACGGATTAAAATCATCCGCATCTTCAACACCTACGGTCCGAATATGAACCCGAACGACGGTCGTGTCGTCTCTAACTTCATCATGCAGGCTTTACGAAGCGAAGATCTTACGATTTACGGCAACGGCCTTCAAACTCGTAGCTTCCAATATGTGGACGACCTGGTTGAAGGCATGGTCCGTATGATGGCTACCGCTGACGGCTTCATCGGTCCGGTCAATATCGGTAACCCCGGCGAGTTCACAATGCTGGAACTGGCTGAAAAGATAATCGAGCTCACCGGCTCCAAATCCAAAATCGTACATTGCCCCTTACCGGGCGATGACCCGAAACAACGTAAACCGGATATTGCTTTGGCAAAAGAAATGCTTAATGGTTGGGAACCGAAGGTTAGGCTGGAAGAGGGGCTGAGGAGGACGATTGAGTATTTTAAGGACTTAGAATAATAATGTCTCAGACAATAAAGGTCAGTCGACAAGATATTATTTGGGGCTATTTTGCTCAGTTCTTCTCTATTGCATCCGGGATTATTATATTGCCAATGGTGTTAAGAATGCTTTCTGCTGAAGAGGTCGGGATGAACTATTTGATGCTTTCGGTGGGGCAGTTGGTTACTTTGGTTGACTTTGGTTTTTCTCCCCAATTCGGACGGAATGTAACGTATGTCTATAGCGGTGCACAACGATTGTTGAAGAATGGAATAGAAACACTGGACAGTTCGGTAAAGGTTGAAATAAATTATTCTCTTTTAGCCGCACTGATCCAGACAGCCCGTTGGATATACCGTCTGATGGGAGGTGTTGTCTTATTACTTATGCTAACAGCCGGCACCGGATACGTTTATCAAGTGACAGCCGGTTTCAGTAATCTCCCGAACAGTCTTCTTATTTGGTTGATCTATTCAGCAGGTGTGTTCTTTCAAATTTATTACTCCTACTATAGCGCATTATTGACTGGTTCAGGTAAAATCAAAGAAAGTAAAAAGGCGATGGTCTATTCCAATGTCTTGAAGATTGTGCTTACTTATGTTTTGTTATATGCCGGATATGGTTTGTTAGGGGTGGTGATAGCTAATTTTATTTATCCATTCTTGACCCGATACTTGTCATATCGCTACTATTTTACAGCAGGACTAAGACAAACTTTATCGTCTTATAAAGTATCAGTCACAGAAAAGATAGCGTTATTTAAGACCCTGTGGCATAACTCGAAAAAACTTGGGATAACCACATTATCCGGGTATTTAACCTATGGTGCATCTACTTTGCTGGCCGGTATTTATCTTTCCCTGGAAGAAGTTGCTTCGTATGGCTTGATGATACAG
Source organism: Parabacteroides sp. AF17-28 (assembly GCF_003479205.1). Taxonomy (NCBI): domain Bacteria; kingdom Pseudomonadati; phylum Bacteroidota; class Bacteroidia; order Bacteroidales; family Tannerellaceae; genus Parabacteroides; species Parabacteroides sp. AF17-28. The sequence continues at coordinate 57,812 of NZ_QUGV01000029.1, forward strand.
TTGATCGGTTTGATCGGGGGAATTTCCGGTATCATGTTCACGATCTATCAACCTCGCTTTGCTTCCCTTCGTGTATCGGATAACAAAACACTGTTTAGAAAAGAAGTCGCTTATACAATGACTATATTCTATTCCTTTTTTGTGATAGGAACGATATTACTCATAACAGTTGCTCCCTATGCTATTCGGTTTATAGGTTCAAATACGACTTTACCAGGTGCCTCTATTCTGTTAGCCTGTGCCGGCTTCAGGTTGCTGGATCATAATTTCTGGAATTTATGTCAGACTGTAATAGCAGGAAACGATTTTCCCTTCCTTAAAAGTTGCTTGTTTACGGGATTAGGAATAACTGTCGGATGCTATATTTCTTTATCATGGCTTCATTTGGGCCTATGGGGAATTGTTTTGTCTACCGGATTGGCACAGTCTGCTTATAACAATTGGTACTGGCCTCGTATTATATTAAAACAAATGAATATAGGAAGCCTTTCTTTTTTAAAAGAAGGCTATCGCGAAGCATTGCTTCGTCTTCATATATAAAGAATAAATCTAATCATGTATAAAGTAACTTTATCAATGCCCGTTTACAATGTGGCGCCTTATGTGGAACGCGCTTTGCTTTCTGCTCTGAATCAAACTTTTGATAGTATCGAATTTCTGATTGTGGATGATCGGGGTACGGATAATAGTATGGATATTGTCCGTAAAATCGTTGCCGAGCACCCACGAGGAAAAGATGTACGGATCATTGAGCACCCGCATAATATAGGACTTGGTGCGACAAGAAATACGGCTATAGACAATGCAAAGGGAGAGTATTTGTTCTTTATGGATAGTGATGATGAGATAACACCGGATTGTATAGAGGTGTTGTATAAGGCGATGATGGAGGATGGTCCGGTAGATTTTGTGGCTGGGTCGTATGAACATATTTTGTTAAAAGGGAAAAAGATCTCTTACTTGTATAATTGTGTTAAAATAAAGGGCGAAAATGCATTAGCAAATGAAGTATATAAATATCAAAAACGATTTTGTATAGGCATTTGGAATAAATTATACACTCTTTCATTTCTCCATGATCATCAGTTGTATTGCTTTCCGCATCATTTAAATGAAGATGAGATATTTACTGATAAGATTATATATGAAACATCATGTTGTAAATTGTTGGATCATGTAACACTGTTGTATTATGAGAGACCCAATTCTACAATGTATAAAAGGGCTTTTTCTTTAAGTGTGAGAGATATAAAAGAATTTGAGGAAATAATTTCTTTTAAAAGAATATTATTAGGAAAATATATAAAGTCTAATTTAAGAGGTTTTTTCTTATCAAAAACTATAAGATATACATATGGTGTATTATTGAAAATATGTCTGTCTACTAATATTAGTATTGAAGAGAAAAAAATATATTCAAATAAAATTGTAAGTATTTTAAATGATCAGATAAATATAATACAATTAAGGCCATTATTGATAAAAAATATTATGTATGCAATAATTTTAAAAATTCCATATTTTATGCAATATAGAATAATAAATATGCATATTTCAATGTCGCGTAAAAAATGAAGTATATTCGTGTGTTAAGCCCCTACATATCTCGTGGGAATTATCAATTTTTTATTTTATGGTTTTTTAAATCATGCTTAAGACAGAATATTACTGTTCAGAAAGGACTGAGTATCCACTGGCTTGTTCGATTGGCTATAGCAAAATTAAGAGTCTCTTTTAATATATCTCATATAACGTTTAAAAATAAAGCCTTAATTGTTTTAGGAGCAGGATATATTGATTCGTTTGCATGGCCTTTTGCCTATAATTGTGAAATAATCCCAGTTCTATGGGATACTTGGCCTAAGTATTGGCCTCGGTTGGTTGCTTCGTTGAAAAGACATCATGTAAAATATGCTTTCTTTACTCAATCTCAAGTTGCAAAAATGATAGAACAAGAAATACCGGAGATTAAGTGTTTTCATCTTTTAGAAGGAATCGATTTAACAGGATATAAGAAAGGAGACATATTGGAAAATCGTACAATAGACTTATTAGAGTTAGGTCGTATATATACAAAATTTCATACGTTGATAGATAAGACACAAATTCCATTATTAAAAGAGCATCTGTTTCGGACTCCTGAAGATGGATTGCTTTTTCCTGATTTTGAGTCTTTAACTCACGGACTTTCTAATGCAAAAGTAACGGTTTGTTTTCCTCGTTGCGATACGCATCCTTTGCAAGCTAAAAATATAGAAACAATGACACAACGATATTGGGAATGTATGCTATCCCGTACGCTGATATTAGGAAGAGCTCCTAAAGAGTTAATAGACTTTGCAGGATATAATCCTGTGATTGATGTTGATTGGAATAATCTTCCATCCCAAATAGAGTTTATTCTGTCTAATATTAGAACTTATCAAAATTTGGTCGATAATAATTATCGTTTTGCATTGCGATATGCATCTTGGGATAATAGAGTAAAAAAAATGTTGTCTTTGTTGCATGAGAATGGATATAGACTTAAAAAGTGAATGTCGTTTATGAATGGTGTAAGATATAAATTTGTTGAATTTGTTTTGTTCGTTGCTATAATAGTGACTATAATAACTCAATTGCCATTCTTTGTTGAACGTGATTTAAATATTTGTGGGGTGATAATTTGGATTCCATTATTCTTATGTGTTTTATTCTTAAATGCATTTAAAATGAATACTAATATATGTATTCCTGTGGCTTGTTTTGGGGGGTATTTGTTTTTTTTATTGTTGTTTAATTCGCTTTTTTATGTGTTTCCTGTGTCTTCTTGTATTAAAGGATTTTCAATTTCTATGTCGATGTTTTTGCTTGGGTATTATTTGGCTAATATAATAAAAGAAGGGTCCTTTATTAAAGCTATTGTATATGCTGCTTTGATAGGAGGATCTGTTTTTTCTATAATCATAAAAAACACTGTTTTTTATGTGGTAGATTTAGACTCAATTTCATATTTATATCAAGCAAAAAATTCTGCTTCAAAAATAATTTTTACTTGTTTTATTTTAGTGTTATTTCTGTATATTCCAAAACTTAAAATAACTATATTTTTGAAATATATAACTCTTTCGTTTTTTATATATATGATTTTGATAATGAAAAGTAGATCTACTATTTTAGCGCTGGTTGTTCCTGCTTTTGCTGTCTTATATTATAGTAAAAATAAATATATGAAAAAATATGTATGTATATTTTTGTCTGTTGTTGTTTTATTGAGTGTGTGTTTTCCTTATTACCCTGAATTGGTTTTTAATAAAATATTTTTGAATAATCAGATTGATGCAGACTTAAATACAATTTCTACTGGTAGGCTTTGGATGATTGAAAATTTCTTTATGATTTTTAATGATTATGCATTAATAGGTGGCTCTTCTACTTTTGTCGAAAATTTTTATTTGATAACTCTTTTACAAGTAGGCATTATTGGAGCGACTCCTGTCTTTTTGTTCCTTTTATGGTTTTACTTTGTCTTGAGAAAATATTTTGATTTTGCAAATCCAATAGATATTTCTTGTCTTATATTATTGTTGGTTTACTATATGGATGGTTTATTTGAAGCTATGGCTCCATTTGGACCTGGTGCAAAGTGTTTTTTTTTATGGTTGATAATTGGATTTTTTATTAATAAGAGAATAGAGGCTTATAATAAATTTGCTTCTTGATATATGAAAACGATTGTGCTTCTTTATTCAGCATTGATGCCTTACAACATTGTAGTTGTAAAAGAGCTTTTGCAAATTGACTGTGTTGTCCATATTGTCAGATGGACAAAGTGTAGCACACCCTATGTTCCCCCCGAATTACCAAATGTCATTTATTATGATCGTGATTCATTCTCCGATTCTCTTTCCTTACTAAATCAAGTTCGAAATATTGAACCTGATCTGATTTGGGTTTCCGGTTGGATTGATAAATTGTATTGTAAAGTAGTCAGTTCTTTCCGTAAGGAATGTAATATACCAATTGTAGCGGGGAGTGATACCCAATGGAGAGGAGGAAAACAATGGTTGAATGTTCTGTTTTCTCCATTTAGACATAAACGTTGGTTTAGCCATTTATTTGTGTCTGGTGTTTGGCAATATGAATATGCTCGTCGATTAGGATTTGATACAAAACATATTCTTATGCATAATTTATCAGCTGATGTATCAACATTTATGTCAGTAGATATTGATTTGAAGCAAAATCATTATCCTCATAAACTTTTATTTATTGGGCGTTTTGTTGATGTTAAAGGTTTATCTTTTTTGCTTGATGCATGGAAATCTATATCAGATAGAAAGGGCTGGATACTTACTTTAGTAGGGAATGGTCCTTTACGTGACACATTGAATGAATTTCCAGAAGTAGAAATCAAAGATTTCATGTCACAAGAAGAACTGGCTGTTGAAATGCAACATGCAGGTGCCTTTATTATTCCTTCTGTTTTTGAACAATGGTCCTTAGCTTTACACGAAGCTGCTGCAGGAGGATTGCCAATATTATCTTCAAATCGTTGTGGAGCGGTTCCTTATTTTGTTTTGGATAACTATAACGGTCATTTGTTTACTCCGGGAGATGTTTCTTCCATTCGTGAGGCTCTTCAATCGTTGATTGCTACTTCTGATAAAGAATTGATACGAATGTCGTATAAAAGTCGTGAATTGTCTATGCGGATTAATCCGGAGATTGTGGCTCAAACATTATTAAGTATTTTATGATATTTATGGAAGAATCAATTTTTTGGTTGAAAAATAAGCTTTTAAGGAAGGCTGCGATGAGACAATATGAGAAAGCATTATTGTCTGACACTTTATTCTATGAAGAATTGAGAGATCTCAATTGGGAAAAAAGAAAATCGATAGTGGTACATGCTTACAATCATTCTGCTTTTTATAAATGTTTCTATGATGAACACAACTTTAACCCTTCCATGTTGCATACAGAGGAGGATTGGAACAAGGTCCCAATATTGGAAAAAGAAGATGTCCGAAAGTTTCGTGAAGAGATAAGAGATGTTAGTGTCCCTTCGAAATATGTTGGAGTTGCAACTACTGGAGGTTCAACGGGGATGCCTTTAAAAGTATATACGGATAAGCGATTTCATTTTGAAATATTGGGTTGGAGGGCATTTCGTTGGTGGGGAGTTTCGCCTGCCGATCATGTTGGTATTATACATCGTTCTGTTCCTTCAACTTTTTTAAGTAAGCTGATTAATCGTTGCATGTGGTGGCCTACTCGTAGAGCCTATTTAAATGCTTCTTCCATTATGGAAGAAGATATTAGTGAATTTGTACATTCACTAATATCACAGCAAACAAAATGGATTGTTGGATATGTCGGGGGGATCGAAAAAGTTGTAGACTATATTCTTGCAAATAATATCCATATTGAATCTGTCCGTCTGATTTGGTCTACATCTGCTCCCTTATTAGATTTTGTACGAAAAAAAATAGAAAGAGCGTTTAATTGTAAAGTGATGGATCAATACGGATGTTGTGAAGTTGCACATATAGCAATAGAATGTCCCCATTGTAAAGGCTTTCATGTAAATTCGGATTATGTCCATGTGGATATAATGAATAAAAAAGATAAGACTCTTTTAAAACCTGGAGAATCAGGAGATATTTTAATTACAAATTTGGAAGGCAGGGTATTCCCTTTAATAAAATATAGATTGGGAGATACAGGTAGTTTCTCTTTAAGTAAATGTAATTGTGGGTTACCATATCCTTTACTTAATAAGGTGGTGGGACGTACATCTGATTCAATATATACTCCGTCTGGACTTATGTTAGAAAGTGCATATTTGAGTACCATTTTTGATGATTATACTGATTTTGTGTATAATTTTAGAATATATCAGAGTGAAAATTATGCTGTGACGATTTATGTAGTTGTAAACAAAATGAATAAAACGGAAGTTGAGCATGTAATTCAAATGATAAAAAAAGAACTATCGTTAAAGACTAAAAATGAGATACCTATAAGCTTTGAATGTATGGATAAAATTGAAAATGATCGTGGGAAAAATCGATATATTATCAGTGAAGTTGCTTTGGCTTTAAATAAAAAATGAACATTCTACATACAATCCCCTCTATGGGAGTTTTATCGGGTGGTCCTGCCTTAAGCACTCTATTATCTGTTCAAGGTGAAATTGCTGCTGGTTTGTCTTCTGTTATATTGACATACGATATAGATAAGGGAAAGGACCAATTGATAGATTCTTCTCTATTTATCCATTTGGTTCCACGTCCGAAAGAACAACGGTTTGGTTATTCTTTTCTTTTTCGTCAGGCATTGGAAAAGGAACAGGCGGATATTTATCATATTCAGGGCATCTGGCAATATCCATCTGTCTGTACTGCTTCATGGGCAAGAAAAGAACATAAGCCCTATGTGATAACGTTGAGAGGAATGTTATATCCGCAGTGTTTTGAAAAGTCTGCAATGATTAAGAAATTATCGTTGTGGCTATATCTGAAATCGGATTTACAAAAGGCTGCTTGCTTGCACGCTACTTGTATGGAAGAGATGGGGCATTTGCGAAATATGGGGATTGAGTCTCCTATTGCCGTTATTCCTAATCCGATTAAATCCTGTAATCGGCAAACAGGGGGGCTTTTGCCGGATAAACAGAGAATAGGCTATTTAGGACGTATCCATCCCCGTAAACATGTGGAACGTATCTTTTATGCTGTAAATGCTTTACAGTGTAAAGATGTGGAGGTTTTGGTTATTGGAGATGGGGATGCTGGTTATATGCAATACCTACAGCAAGAAGTAAAACGCTTACAACTAAATAACGTTATTTTTACCGGTTTCTTAAGTGGTAAAGAGAAAGAGGAAGCGTTAGAATCTCTTTCTTACTTGGTTGTTCCCAGTAATTTTGAAAACTTTGGTAATATTATTATTGAAGCATTAGTAAAAGGTGTCCCTGTCATCGCCTCTAAAGGCACCCCCTGGGAAGAGCTCAACACGCATCGTTGCGGTTGGTGGGTGGATAATGATGTGGATACTTTGGCTGCGACGATCCAGGAGGCATTGAATACTACTGAAGAAGAAAGGCTGGCGATGGGAGAGCGGGGTAAGCAGTTGATTAAAGATAATTATTCCGTAGAAATGGTTGCCGGTAAGATGAAGCGGTTATATGAGTGGATTTTATATGGAGGCGAGAAACCTGAGTTTGTCTATTTGAAATAATCTGAATCATGAAATGACTTAATAATAAATATAATGAAGCTTTTAACTGAAAAAGATAATATAACTGAAATAAGCGTATTGGAAAAAAGAATGCAGAAGTATTATGAAGCAGCAAGTACATATCCTGCATTTGTAACCCCTGCTTATCATACGCAGCAATGGAAAATTCTTTTGAAATACATTAAACACTATAGTAACACAAATAAAATTGTAGAGATATTAGAAATAGGTGCTGGTAAATCCGGATTAGGTGAATTCTTGGAATCAGAGAACGTACGCAGCTGCGTACGAGTGACGTCTCAAGACGTCACTCCATTAAATATAGATTGGTTAAAGCGATATTCAGATCAGGTTTTCATCGGAGACGTGGAAAAGATGGATGGAAAATTCCATATAGTGATTCATTCGTATGTGTTAGAACATGTTTCAAGACCATTGAGTTTTCTGAATCATGTATATAATAAATTAACCTTTGATGGAGGTGTAAATATAATTGAATGTCCACGATATGATTTCTTGTTTTATTTACCGAATTCAATGGATCATTTAAGCATGATAGAAAAAATAAAAATGAAAATAAGGCTTATCTTCTTTTCTAAGCCATTTTCTATTATAGATGATCCTGCTATATTTTATTTACCTTTTCGTACGGATCGGGATGCTATACATCTTGTTCGAAAAAAAGACTTCTATAATCTTTTTGGAAAGTCGAATATAAGAACTTGGCGTGCTAAGTCTTTTGGTTTTCGACATTGGTTATTGAATACTTTTTTAACCTGTCGGATGTGTATTAAGAAATAATCAGGAATGAAAATAACAATAATAACAAGTCCTTTCGGATATATTCCTCCGAAAGGTATAGGGGCCGTGGAAAAACTTTGGTATGATATTGGTCTTGAATTTGTAAAACAGGGGCATAATGTTTGTTTTATATCAAAGACCAACGGAAATATCAAAGAAAGTGATACTCTGGTTGAACATGGGGTGTCTTATCTATTTGTAAAAGGATATAGGCGTGGACTGCTTTTTCTGGATTTGATACTTGATTTTATTTATTCGTTGAAGGCTCTGCTGAAAATGAAATCTTGTGATATTTTGGTCATGAACACATTCTGGACTCCTGCATTGTGTGGCCTTTTCCGGAAGAAATATAAAGTTTCAGTTTACAATGTTGAAAGAATGCCTAAGGGACAGTTTGGGCTTTATCCAGCTGTGGATCGTTTATCCTGCGTTTCTCAAGCAGTAAAAAAGGTTCTTATAGAACAGGCTCCCAATCTGGTTGATAAGATAAAAGTCATTAGCAATCCGGTAAATACGGAAGTGTATTCATATACGGAAAGAGATAAGGCAGATGGTATGATTGTTGTTATGTATCATGGTCGTATTCATCCTGAAAAAGGGTTGGATATTTTGGTAAAGGCGTATAATAGCCTCTTGGCTGAATATGATAATCTCGCGCTTGTTTTAGTAGGGACAGTTTCTAAGGAGATGGGAGGTGGAGGAAATGAATACCGACGATATTTGGAATCGTTGACCCATAGAAAAATTAAGTTTGTTGATCCCATTTCTGATGCCAGGCTATTATCTGAGACGGTTGCTTCCTGCGACATCTATTGCTATCCTTCTGTTGCGGAAAAAGGTGAGACTTTTGGTGTTGCACCATTGGAAGCAATGGCATTAGGACGTCCTGTAATTGTATCCGATTTGGATTGTTTTAAGGATTTTGTTGAGGATGGTATAAACGGGTTTATTTTTGACCATAGAGAGAAAGGGGCTGTCGAACGGTTGTCGTACTTGATGAAACAATTGATTGAGAATGAAGAATTATGTAAAGATATTGGATGTCATGCTGCCAAAACAGCTAAAAGATTTTCTGTGGCAAATATAGCAGATTCATATTTGCAGGATTTTAATCAAATGATGTTAGATAAAAAATATAAATGAAAAAGATTTGGCTGAAAGATAAACACCAACCCGATGCCTACACCTCTTCCTGGAGTTTGAAAGAAGCTTTAGGTATTCGAGTGTGGCATATTGTTTGGTTACTTTTGTTTCGATGGACACCCAAAAAAATGAATTTCTGGCGTCTCTTTCTGCTTCGATTGTTCGGGGCTAACTTAGAACAGGTTTTTATCTTTTCTTCGGCTCGTATTTATATTCCCTGGTTGCTGACGATGAAACATAAGTCATGCTTGGGACCTTGTTCCGAGGTCTATAATTTAGGACCTGTTACTTTCAAGGAACGTTCGGTTTTGTCTCAATATTCGTATATTTGTAATGGAACTCATGATTTGTCTTCACGAAGACTACCTCTGATGGTTGGTGATATCATGATCGGTTCGGATGTCTTTATTGGAGCGAAAGCTCTTGTTTTACCGGGTGTTACAGTTGGTGATGGGGCTGTGATTGGCGCAGGAAGCGTTGTCACCAAGGATGTCGCCCCCTGGACCATCGTCGGTGGGAATCCTGCTAAATTTATAAAGGAACGTATCATAAACGAACCATGTTAGACCTGTCCGTTATTATCTTGACCTATAATGAAGAACTGCATATCCGGCGTTGCCTGGAGAATGTGAAATCTATTGCGAAAGCGATTTATATAGTCGATTCCTATTCGACGGATAAAACATTGGAGATTGCAAAAGAATATAATCAAGTGGTTGTTCTTCAGCATAAATGGGAGAATAATTATGCCAAACAGTTTAATTGGGGGTTGGGAAATGCTCCTGTTACGACTGAATGGGTGCTTCGTCTGGATGCGGATGAATATTTATTGCCTGAATTGATTGCGGAGATGGAAGAAAAGCTGCCGGCTATGGATGAGGGTGTGACAGGGGTGATTCTTAAACGTCGTCATATCTTCATGGACCGGTGGATGAAGAGGGGGATTTATCCGGTTAAATTGTTGCGGTTGTTCCGGTATGGGAAAGGGATGTGCGAACAACGCCTGATGGATGAACATATCCAGTTGTTAGAAGGAAAGGCTGTCGAATTTGAATATGATTTTGCGGATCATAACCTGAATAATCTGTCTTGGTTCTGCCATAAGCATGTTGATTATGCTATCCGGGAAGCTGTTGATTTGCTGGATATGGAATATGATCTGACAGGTGCGGCTAAGGAGGATGAACATAGACACTTAACGGAGCAGGCTATACATAAGAGGGCAATGAAGCATAGATATGTGAAACAACCTTTGTTTGTACGTTCATTTCTCTATTTCTGTTATCGTTATTTTCTCAAAGGAGCTTGTTTGGATGGAAAGATCGGATTTATCTGGACATTCTTTCAAGGGTGGTGGTACCGTACCCTCGTCGATGCTAAAATATTTGAAATTAAAAAGATATGTGGTTCTGATAAAACAAAAATGAAGGACTATATTTCTACATATTATAAGATTCAACTTTAATCTTTCTCCCATGCTTATCTCCCTCATCACCCCCGCCTACAACAGTGCGCGGACTATTTCTGATACGTTGCTTTCTGTGAATGGGCAGACGTATCGGGAGGTTGAACATATTATTGTGGACGGGCTGTCGACGGATGGGACGTTGGAGGTGGTGGAAAGGGTGGATGAGGGGAAGGGGGCGCTTTGTCCGGTGTGCCGGAAGGTGGTGTGCGGGAAGGATGAGGGGCTTTATGATGCGATGAATAAAGGGATCAGGATGGCGGCCGGGGAGGTGGTAGGGATCTTGAATTCGGATGATTTCTTTACTGCGCCGGATGTGCTGGAGAAGGTGGCGGAGGCGTTTGAGGAAGATGAGACGCTGGAGGCGGTGTATGGGGATATCCATTATGTCTATCCGGAGGACTTGACGAAATGTGTCAGGTATTATTCCTCGAGGGTCTTTCGTTGCTGGCTGATGCGGCTTGGCTTTATGCCCGCCCATCCTTCGTTTTATGTGCGGCGTTCGTGCTATGAGCGGTTAGGGTTGTATAAGACGGACTATAGGATATGTGCGGATTTTGAATTGCTGCTGCGGTATCTGTTTGTCCACCGGATACGTGTCCGTTATCTGCCGATGGATTTCGTGACGATGCGTATGGGAGGAGTCAGTACCTCCGGGCTGTCTGCCTGCCTGCAGATCATGAAAGAACATCTGCGGGCATTCCGTGAAAACAATATCTATACCAACCGCTTTATTCTGTCATTAAGATATGTGTATAAGGTGCTGGAGTTTGTGAAGAGGTAGAAATGAGAATCATAATCTCGAAAATAGTTCCTATATTTGTTCCGACACTTTAAATATTAAATAATTATGACTATGAAGAAAAAAAATGTAGAATATCAATACCCGGAAAAGAGCTCTTCTTCCGTTCAGGAACCTATTGTCTCATATCAAAGGGATATTTCATCAAGGGAAATACCTGAATATATATTGAATGATATACAAGTAAGTCGGGAAGAATATAAGAATGGATTGGCTATTCCGGTTTCGGACTTCATGAAAAAGTATAAAGATGGAGTATAATTTAGTCATTACTCCTAAAGCTCAGAAGTCTATTGATGATGTATGTGATAAGGTGTTAAATGCCTGGGGTATAAAATGCTATAACAATTTGATAGATGAATTGGAACGTTGTTTTAATATAATACAAGATTATCCATTCGCTTTCCAGGCAAATATTCGTTATCCGGAAATAAGACAGTGTGTTGTGACTCCGTTAAATATCCTGTACTATGAGATTGAAGAGCATGACATTATTATCCTGGCTTTTGAAGATACACGTATGGATCCGGATAAGGTTACTTTTTAGCAATAACAAGCCGAGGGGGCAAAGCCCCCTCGGGAAACTACAACCAATATTTCAGTAAATACCCCGTGCCACCCAGCAGCATCAGTGTGTATCCGGAGAGGCCGAGCCAGTCGGCTTCGAGGGCGGAGGTTTCGGGGTGGGCAGGAGGGAGAGGATTGCGCCTAAGGCTGTCAGGGCTATTTCCGTTTCCCCTTTCCAGAGGGAGAGGAGACTGAGGAGGCTGAGGCAGAGGATCAGGACAAAGGTTGTCACCGGTAACCGGTCTTTTCCGTCGCGGGAAGATGATTCGGGCGAGGGTGGTGAGGAAGTTGAGAATGGTTTCAAGATATTTCATTTTTTAATTGATTAATTGATTATTAATTTGTTCATTTGTAAAAAATCAAATCTGAAATGTCGAAGATGAAAAAGAAGAATATTTATCGTCCGGAGCCGGAAATACAGCAATCCCATACTTTGCGTGAACCGGAGGTGACCTACCTGCATAGAGGGCATTCGGAAGAAGCAGAGGGAACATATCCCGTCATGTCGCTGAAAGAAGCTTTGACAAACGGGATGCCTTTGGAAGAATCCAGACGATTGATGTTTGAACGGATCTATAAATGATGATTTAACGGTGAGAACAATGTCGTCGTAGGGGCGGTTCGCGAACCGCCCAAAGCCCTGTAAGGGCGGCAGATCATAGCCCAAGGCGTGAGCCTTGGGTCAAGAGAGGGGCACCTCCCGTCTTCGAGCCCTCGTATGTTTGCAAAGAATTATTAGAATCGAATAAAAAGTA
>NZ_QUGV01000003.1:0-264535 GCF_003479205.1 Parabacteroides sp. AF17-28
CGACTTTGTACAACGATGGAAAAGGTTTAAAAATATAGTTCACAACTGACAAATAATGAAACAAACGGGGAGCCTTGTTTCACAACAAAACTCCCCTGTAAAAAGGAAAAATTGAGGGTGGCTGTATGAATAGCCGTACAAATGTAAACATTAAAGATCAAAGGTTATGGTTATATACAATAAAACAGGTCAAATTATACTTGATATTCCGTTAGATGATAATAGTTATCGTTACCGGGCTATCCGGCAGGGAGATAAGGTTTACCTTTATTTCTCCTTAACCCAGCACATTGAGATTCCGATCTATAGTTATATCGACTTCCAGGGACAACGATACACTCTATGGAAACCGGAGAACCTGACCAAACACGGGGAACGTAACTTGGAATATAATGTCGAGTTCGGTGGCTGGTGGGAACTTCTGAACCGGACGAAATACAAGCTGTTATCAGCGAAACCTCATAAATTGAAGTTTCCCCTTACTGCCAAGCCACGTCTGTTTATGCAACTGCTGGTAGATAATTTAAACCTGCATGATTCCGGATGGACGTTGGGAACTTGTATGGAAGCCTCAGAAAAGGCCCTGGCCTTTAACCATGAGACCTGTATGGAGGTTCTCAACCGGATGGCTGACGAATGGAACACTGAATTTGAATTTGTCGGCAAAACTGTAAATTTTGGAAAAGTCGAACGTTTCAGAGATGACCCGCTCCCGTTGTCATACGGCAAAGGTAACGGCTTTAAAACAGGTGTGGCTCGCCAGAACCAAGGCGAAAAGGTTCCTGTCTCCATCCTGTATGTCCAGGGAGGAGACCGTAACATAGATGTTTCGGCCTACGGTAGTTCAACCCTGTTATTACCAAAAGGGCAGGAAATAGAATACGAAGGGAGAAGATATAAAACGGATGCGGATGGGATGTTTATCACCCGTGCGGATCGTGAACTGACGACATACAACGAAGACGGTTATGACGCCGCAAACATCTATCCGTCCCGTGTGGGTACGATCAGCGAAGTGATCGCTGTCGACGCTACCAAGAACTTCTACGACTTCAAAGATAATACAATCCCGGATGCGCTTGATTATTCCCAATGCCGGATCGCCGGAGAAAAAGCGACGATCATCTTCCAGAGCGGGATCATGACCGGAAAGGAATTTGACCTCGAACAGACAGATGATGCTCTGACCGGTTATATTCACGCTGAACGAAGATTTAAGATCCGCCCGCAGGAAATCGACGGCACGATCATGCCAAACGACACGTTCAAGCCTGCTGTCGGTGACACATACGCGATCTTCCATATCTCTTTGCCGTCCGCCTATGTATGTGACAATACGACTCAAACAGGGGCGTCTTGGGATATGTTCCGCGAGGCGGTCAAATACCTGTATGAGCATGAAGAAGAGTGTTTCACATTCACCGGTGAACTGGATGGCATCTGGGCAAAAAAGAAATGGCTGGAGATCGGTGGCAGGCTGCAACCGGGCAGCTATATCCTGTTTAGCGATACGCAGTTCCAACCGGACGGCCTGCCGATCCGGATTACCGGGGTAAAGGATTACATCAACAATCCGCATGGCCCGGAGCTGGAACTGTCAAACACACCCGTCGCCGGTTTCCTTTCTTCCGACCTGGGCAAACTGGAAGGGAACGAAGTAAAAGATGAAGAACGGCATAATGAAGCGTTGTCTTTCACCAAACGTCGTTGGCGCGATGCCGTCGAAGCTTTGTCTATGTTAGAAGCCGCCATATCCGGATTCAGTGCCTCCATCAACCCGATCACGATCCAGACAATGGCGATGCTGGTCGGTGACGAAAGCCTTCAATTCCGATTTATAAACAGCAAGACAAACCCGTCAGAAATTATCCCGGATTTCAAATACAACCAACAAACGAAAGTATTCACTATCCCGACAACCATCTTACAACACATGACGTTAGGAGTTGATAAACTGTCTTCCTCTCATGCCGCATCTGAATATAAGTATTGGAACATGTCGGCCTATATATCGCCGCCCTTGGACGAAATAACCGCCATGTACCTGTATTCAAAATGTAGTAAATCAGGTACAACCGGTACATTCTTATTGAGTAAACCCCCTTATAAGATGGACCCCGGAGATGGTTACTATTATTTCCTGACCGGGGCATTGTCAAGCGAGTATGAAAACGAACGTAGTTTTGTCACGGTATACGGATTCACCGAGATACTGCCGGGACGCATAACGGTAGGCATGATCGTGAGTCCGGACGGACAGACCTATTTCAATGTCGCCCAGGGCGAATTTGGTGGAAAGTTTGTGTTCAAGTCTGCATCAGGCTATAACAACATTACAGACAAACCGGACCTCTCTATCTACGGTACCAAAGATTTACTCAATTCCATTAAGGATAATCTCCAGAACCAGATTGATGGAAAGATAGATACCTACTACCAATCGTCGAATCCCTGGAATAGTTGGCCTTCAGGAACGGAGCCGGAACACGTTGGAGATATGTGGTACAATACATCGACCGGAGTGCTGCAAACCTACATTGGTCCGTCTTCCAACATTTGGCGTGAAATCGTCGATCCGGCAGCAGTCGAAGCCGCTAAGGCAGCTGCCACCGCCGCCGACGTGAAAGCCGACAGTAAACGCCGCGTATTTACTGCAACCCCATATCCGCCATATGATGTAGGTGACCAATGGATCACATACGGGACAAAAAACAGCAGCATGTTTATTTGCAAGACATCCCGATCAGCCGGTTCAAGCTACAATCCTTCGGACTGGCAGAAAGCCGATATCGATGGCAATACGCAAGTCACAATCGACCGTGGAATTGTCACCGCTTCCGGATTCCTGACGTTCGGATCGACCGCCGGGATGCGTGCCGATGGGACGATCCGGCTATGGTGTGGCGGGACGAAAGACAACCCGACGTTCCAAGTCTCTAACGCCGGAGAGGTGATGGCAAAAACGGCCATCCGCCTGCAGAACAACATGGCCGGGCTTACCGGCGTAGGCACAGCCGCCACCTCTGTCCGTTTCTGGGCTGGCAGTTCAACCCCTGAGAGCGCCCCTTTCCGGGTTACGCAAAACGGCATGGCTTACATGTCAGGTGGCAAGATCGGACGTTTTTCAGTCGAAGGTATTGACAGTAATAGCCGAGGAGGCCGTTTAATTTGGAATCAGGCTGATTATTTTGGTGGCGTATCTCGTTCGTTAAAACTCGGGTATAGCAAAGATTACGAAGGTGTTGTTGACGTGTATTTCAATCCGGCAACAGACGGAAAGTTTGGGGTAAAGGCTGTTGGAGCGACTCTTGGGTCTGCTGCAATATATGGATCCAGCAAGTCCTCTCCGGCTTATCCAAGCTCTTTGGATAGCTGGGCCGGTTATTTCGACGGTTCCGCGTTCGCCTCAAAAATATGGTCTGACCAATATGTTGCAAAAAGTGCAAAAGGGCGTATGCTGTCGGGGCTTGATGGTGCTATCCGATTTGATAACAGTGACACATGGCTTGTATTCGCAAAAGGTTTATGCGTTGGTGCACGAAAGATGCGAGAATATGATCCAAACGCTGATACATAACAATTAAAACATTTAAAGTTTGCGTATGAAACTGACATTAAAAGACAGGGCATTGATCCTGAACACCGTGTTACCACAGTTTGACACGAGAAAAAACATGGAACTGAAAGTCTCGATCGATCGTAAGATTACCATTTCGGAGGTTGATCAGAAACGAATTGTCGTTAAAGACTTAGGAGGTAGCCAGATCAACATAGGTTTTACAGATGCAGCGGCCATAACGGAAACAACAGATATAGACTTGACAGATGAAGAACTGTCATATCTCAAAGAGCGAGTTGACTTCATCGACCGCAACGGGATGTTCTCCGAGTTCACGATGCCGACATATATCAAAATTTTGGACGAACCGCTATCGGAAGAACCTGCTTTGTAGTAAAAGCTGTTATCAATAAAACGGCGCTTAAACACCATATAGAGGATGTTTAAGCGCCAAATTATTTTTATACTTTTGGAATAAAAAAATTGTACTCTTGGTTTTGCCAATTATATCTGAATGAATTACAACGTCCGAACGGACTGTTCTATCATGCTTCCGATGTCCCTTATTTTTGGGCCAGAGGCAATGGATGGATGGCTGCCGGCATGGCAGAGTTGTTACTGTCTACTCCGAAAGACAATCCGAATCGTGCCCGGATTCTGGAAGGATACCGGTTGATGATGAAAAATCTGAAAGATTACCAGAGTGAAAGTGGCATGTGGAACCAATTGGTTGATAAAGCAGATTGTTGGCCGGAAACATCCGGTTCGGCCATGTTTACATACGCTATGATTATGGGCGTGAAAAAAGGTTGGCTGGATGCTGCGGAATATGGACCGGTGGCCCGGAAAGCCTGGATTGCTTTAGTCCCCTATATCAATAAGGATGGCGATGTGGAAGAGGTTTGCGTAGGAACGAACAAGCAGAATGATCTCCAATATTATTACGATCGTCCCCGCGTTGCAGGTGATTTTCACGGACAGGCTCCGATGTTGTGGTGTACATATGCTTTGTTATGTGAGTAAAAAATTATCCCTCTTCCGTTTTTCCGAACTGCAACCCGAGGAAGAGCGCGCCCGGTACCAGGATAATTCCGGCTGAAACCAGCAGGGCAATCCGGAGCGAGTACATATCATTCAGCCAACCGATAAAGGGGGCGATAGCAGCGAACATCAGGCGGATAATGAAGTTACGGATGGAAAGCACTGTCGCTCTCATGTCGGAAAAGGTCATCTGGTTGATGTAGCCTTTCAGGATCGGAGTGGCGAAACCGCGGAAAACGTAGAAGACGAGCAGGATGGCAAGTCCGGCGTAAGTCAGGTTGAAAGCCAGCGAAACATAACCGCCTACGATCACGACAAGGATCAGGATTCCCATCTTGCGCGGCCCGAAATAGCGGTCTACCCGGTCTGACCAGAGGGCAGCCAGACCGACTGTCAGGTTCAGGACCGTCCAGATGATGCCATACCAGGATATAGGGGTTTTCAGGAACATCAATATCGGCTGCACGAACCAGGCCATTGTCAGTGTTGCCGCCCCGATGATTCCGGAAAACATGATGTTGTAGCAAAGTTTTTTATTTGTGACCAACGAATATTTAATGATTCGCATAATCTCATTGACCGGATTTTGAATCTTGTTCGAACGGTTGACCTCCCTCAGTGCAAATGCCGCCGGAATACCCGTAAAAGCAATAACGGCCTGTGCGTAAAAAGGAAAACGAAGCGAATAAGCAGCTAACAGCCCGCCGAATATGCCGGCAACGGCCTCTGCAAAATTGCCGATCATCGTGATGCGTCCTTCATACCGGAGATATAAGTTCTCTTTTTTATATTGGGCGGTCGTATCGTACAACAAAGCCGAATCGGCACCGTTCACCAATGTTTGTCCGGTCCCCAACAGTAATTCGGCAAAAAGAAATGCGGTGAAAGTGGAGGTAAAGGAATAGCATAAGTACCCGAAAAAGAAAAGGATACACCCCAATATCAAACATTTGCGCCGTCCCCATACGTCAGCCAGGTAACCGGAAGGAATCTCTAACGCCACAGCCGCTACCGAATAGACACTTTTCAGAATAAACACATCCTGCAACCCTAATCCATGTTTTTCATAGAAAAGCACGATGATAGGCATGACCAATGTAAACCATTTGGAGAGTTTAATCAGATAGAGCGCCAGTATATTCCGTTTCATGCCTGCAAAGGTACGAAATGCAAATTAAAACAAAATACAATAACCCCCATTTCGTCCGTTTTTCTATTTCGTCCGAAATCTTGATCCATTTTGGATTGACTTTTTTCATGGTTTTGCCCTTTTTGTCTGACAACAGATGAAAAGAGGTGCCGAGGTTGTTCCGAAAAGCATGCAATTTGATTGCCGGAAACCGGAAAGGCTGTCAAAGTGATAAAGCTTAACTCCCGGAGAATCGAATATTTGAAAATAAAACGGACGGCGTCCCAAATATCGCAAGGAAATTCAGGTGCTTTTTTGCCCTAAAGACGGTCCTCTTTTCCATTACGACCGTCCAAATCGCCATTACGACCGTCCTAATCTTCGCGAGGTGCCGAGTGCACTACACATTAGCACGGTCACAATGGCAAAGAGGACGGTCATAATTGTTGAAAACGCTCAAAAAAGGCGGAAAAGTCCCTTTTTGAGGTCAAAAAAGCGGATTAACATTTATTTTGTTTCGGATGCCTTTTGATCTTGAAAAATACGTTTTATACAATAACCCCCCCTGCACGGGTGAGGGTGTGTCAAAACTGCCCTGTTCCCGCGCTTGACGCGGGATCGCATTAAAACCGACCGTATAAACAACTGATTGATAAGGCCTGTTCTTTTGCGGCCTCGCGTCAAGCGCGGGGACAAGGGTGTTTTGACACACCGCCACTGTCTAATTATTAGACAGTGGTGTACAAATATTAGACAGAATGGAAATTAAGACTTGTGTATAAGTACTTGTGTGTTAGCTACTTGTATCTTTTGGCATGTTTTTTGATTATTCTTCAATAGATATGGAATTAATGTCAAATCGATAAAAACAAACTGATATGAAAAACCTGAATATCGCATTGCGTTCCCTTTTCAAAAAAGGCAGGAGTAACGGGATCAAGATTTTATCATTGGGGGTAGGGTTAGCAATGGGCTTGGTGCTGATCGCCAAAGTCTGTTTCGAGCTTTCCTATGATGATTTTTATCCGGATAGCGAGTGCATCTACCAGATACGGGAGAATATGGAAGCGGGTGAAAAGAAAATGGACGATATGGACTTCGTCAGTGGAGGTGTTGCCCCGGGAATGAAGCTTGAGATTCCGGGGGTGGTCGCCGCAACCCGTTGTACTTTTTGGGTGGGTAATTCGGTGTTTTTCATGTCTGATAAGAATAAATATAAAGCCGATTTCCTGTTGGCGGATGAATGTTTCTTCGATGTCCTGCCGCGTAAAGTGTTAACGGGAGATGCGAAACAGATTCTATCAAGGCCGTTGTATGTACTTGTTTCCGAAAGTCTGGCCGAGAGGATAGGAGAGGGAAAGGATGTAACCGGAATGTCGTTCGAGCTGGCTTCTTTTCCCGGCCGGGTTATCACGATTGGCGGTGTGTTTGAAGATGTTCCTGAGAATTCACATTTAAGGTATGATGTCCTTCTGTCGTTATGCTCTATTAAGGATCTTATGGGGTGGACGCATGAAAATGGCTGGTTTGGCGGTGATAGTTATCATGGGTATATTAAGGTTCAACCGGAAGCCGATCAGGAGGCATTGGAGGCTGAAATGGCCAAGATGCTGGATCGTCATGTCCCTCCCGAAAAGTTGAAAGAGATGGGGATGACTTATCGTTTATCCTTAAAACCCCTTAAAGAAGTCTATGCAACTTCTTCGGCCGTAAAGGGTATGGCGGTCATGTTGTCTTTGATCGCTTTCTCTATTTTGTTTGCGGCTTTGATGAATTACATCCTGCTGATGGTTTCTTCGTTGGTTGTCCGTTCTAAAGAAGTTGCCATTCATAAATGCTACGGGGCTTCCGGTAAAAACATATCGGGGATGATCTTTTCCGAAACATTTGTGAACCTGTTTGCTTCCGTTCTACTTTCAGCCTTGCTGATACTTGCCCTTCGTGAAATGGTGGAGGAATTGTTGAAGGCATCTTTGGGAGCTTTGTTTACATGGCAGACAATATTGTTGTTGGCGGGTGTATGCCTACTGGTATTCTTGTTTGCCGGTCTGTTTCCCTCTTATTTGTTTTCCCGCGTACCGGTGGCGGTCGCTTTCCGTTCCTATACCGAATCGCGCCGTCTTTGGAAAAAAGGACTGCTGTTTATCCAGTTTGTTGCAGTCGGTTTTCTGGTTACGTTGCTGGCAATTATCGGTTTGCAGTACCAGAAGATGGTGACGGACAATCCCGGATACTCATACGACCGGGTTGTCTATACCTCTCTTTTCGGAGTAGAGAGTTCTGCCATCCGGATGGTTATGGATGAATTGGGGAAGTTGCCGGAAGTAGAAGCTGTTGCAGTTTCAAGCTCACTACCGGTTCGAGGTGGTGATGGAGGAAATATGATTTATCGGAACGGTTCTGACGATGTTGTTTTACATATTAATGACCTGGGACGTATGGATGCAGATTACATTTCGCTGATGGATATAAAAGTGATTGAGGGAAAGGCCTTTGACCGTTCTTATTCCGATTCGGCGCGTATCGTGATGGTCAGCCGGATGACAGCTGAAAAACTGGCGTTGACCTTAGGATGGAAAGACGGTGTGGTCGGTAAGAAACTTTATATAAGCGGACATGGCAAACCAAATGACTTTGAGATTATCGGGGTTTATGATGAAGTGCGTGTCGGAGCGATCAGATCTGAAATCATGCCGCCGACGGTCTGGTTCTATTCAAGTCGTCCGGGGAGTATCGTTTCAATGAAATTACATGGAGATATTACAGTTGAGAATATGAAACTCATAGAGAAAACCATTCAGAAGCTTCTTCCGGATAAAGATATTTCGGTAAACTCTTACGAAGTCAGTATCATCAATATGTATTCGGCTTCCCGGCTGTTCCGTAATTCCGTTATGCTGGGCGGCTTGGTTACTTTCCTGATCACTCTTGTCGGGCTGATCGGATATATTGCGGACGAAACGACCCGCCGCCGTAAAGAGATAGCGATCCGCAAGGTGAATGGTGCGACAGTCGTGAACATCATGGCTATTATTTCCAAAGATATACTCTATATGGCTATCCCGGCCGTGCTCTTAGGAGTCATGAGTTCTTATTGGATGGGGGAAAACTGGTTGC
Source organism: Parabacteroides sp. AF17-28 (assembly GCF_003479205.1). Lineage (NCBI taxonomy): Bacteria > Pseudomonadati > Bacteroidota > Bacteroidia > Bacteroidales > Tannerellaceae > Parabacteroides > Parabacteroides sp. AF17-28. Next base: position 8,847 of record NZ_QUGV01000003.1, read on the forward strand.
AACAGTTCTCCGAAAAGATACCGTTAAGCGTCTTTATCTTTGCGGGTTCTGCATTGGCAATCTGGCTGGTTGTCCTGGTTATGGTCGTAGCGCGTACCTGGAGTATTGCGAATGAGGACCCGGTGAAGAGTTTGAAGTCGGAATAGTATATATAAAAGGATAATAGATATGAGAAATTTGAATATAGCCATTCGCTCGCTTTTCAAGGGAGGAAGGCATAACATGATGAAGATTGTATCGCTGAGCGTAGGCTTGTCGGTGGCTTTGGTCTTAATTGCCAAAATCTATTTTGAACAGTCGTACGATACTTTCTACCCGGATGCAGACCGGACTTATCAGATTTATGAAAATTATAGCCAAGATGGCAAGGAGTCGGATTATTATAATGTAAGCGGCGCTGTAGCCCCCGGTATGCTATATGAGGTACCCGGTGTGGAGGCTGCTACCCGCCTTACTTATATCGGAGGGGATGAATCTTTGTTTTCAACCTCTGATAAAGAACGTTATTCGGCTCGTTTTATCATGATGGCGGATAGTAATGTGTTTGATCTGTTTCCGCGTCCTATCCTGTCCGGAAATCCGAAAAAAATATTGGCTAAACCCTGGTATGCGATGATTTCCCGCTCTTTGGCGGAAAAGATGGGCGGAATCGAGAAGGTCGAGGGGCTGACGATTATTCCCGATAATAATCCGGGAACGAAAGTGACGATCGGAGGCGTGTTCGAGGATATACCGGAGAACGCCAACCTGCGTTACGATATGTTGGTTTCCATGACTGGAATGGATAAGGAGAGTTTGGAGAACTGGTTGGGTAACGATCGCTATAAAGGGTATGTACGCCTGGTGTCGGGCGTCACTGCCGAAAGTCTTACGCCGGCCATACATGATATGGCGCTTCGCCATCAGAATGCGGAGGATATGAAGAGGTGGGGAATGGAACTGACCTATACATTGAAACCGATTCTCGATTTGCATAAGAAATCAGGCGAGGTGAAAAGCATGGTTATGATGCTGGCTATCCTGGCCTTAGCCTTGTTATTTACGGCTGTAATGAATTATATTCTGATTGCTATTTCTTCGATTGTGAACCGGACGAAAGAGATTGCCGTACATAAATCGTATGGGGCTTCGGAAGGGAATATCCACAATATGATGATGTCTGAAACACTGGTACACATGGTTTGTTCGATCGTGTTAGCGGTCTTTCTGATTTTCCTGGGCCGAGATATGATACACGAATTGCTGGATGTTTCTGTCGAAGGATTGTTGTTCTCGAAAGGAGCGTTGATCCTGCTGGCGGTATGTGTGGTTGTTTTTCTCGTGACGGGGTTTGTACCGGGAGCTTTGTTTGCACGTATTCCGGTGGCAGCCGCTTTCCGTAATTTCCGTGAAAGCCGCCGTGTCTGGAAACTCGGCCTGTTGTTCCTACAGTTTATTGCAGCCGGTTTTTTGGTCACGCTGCTTATCATTGTGGGGAGGCAGCACATGTTTATGGTGAACAGTAATCCCGGCTATTCTTATGACCGCCTGGCCTATTGCAGCATATCGGCGATCGACTCGACGACTCGTTACAAGGTGTTGGACGAATTGATGCGCATCCCGGAAGTGGAGGCGGTGACGACATCGACCATATTGCCTTTTTGGGATAGTCTGGCCGGTAATAATATTGCTTTGCCCGAATCTGATAAAGAGCTCTTTAATATCGCAGACCAGTATTGGTCCGGCAATGGTTTTCTGAAACTGATGGAGATTCCTGTCATCGAAGGACGTTCGTTTACGGAGAATATCCCGAAATCGGATGAAGTGATGGTTAACCGCGCTTTTGTCGAAAAGATGAAAGAGTTTACGGACTGGTCTGACGGTCCGGTCGGCAAATCCATTTATATTTCGGAACATGCCAATTATGATTCTAAGTTTTATACGATTTGCGGGGTGTATGAAAATTACCGTATCGGCTCACTTATCAGCCAGGACGATCGGCCTTCCGTATTGTTCTACCGGCAGCGGCCCCTGGATTACCTGCTGGTAAAATTCCATCAGATAACCCCGGATGCCGTTGCAAAAGTAAATGACAAGTTAGAGGAACTTATCCCGGATAAGGATATGAAGCTTTCGGTTTATTCGGTCTCGATGGTAGAGCAGTACAGCAGTTCCCGGAAGTTCAGGGATCAGGTCCTGATCGGCGGCATTATCACGTTGCTTATCTCCATGATCGGATTGATCGGTTATACGAACGACGAGGTGAACCGTCGCCGTAAAGAGTTGGCTATCCGGAAGGTGAACGGGGCTACATTGAAAGATATACTGACTATGTTCCTGACCGATATTTTATGGCTCGCCCTGCCTGCTATCGTGTTAGGATGTATCATTACCTATTATGTCGCGGAACGCTGGCAAGAGCAGTTTATAGAAAAGATACCGCTCAGTCTCTGGATGTTTGTTTCCGGCGGGTTGTTTGTCTGCCTGGTTGTTATCGTGTGTATTGTCTATCGAACTTGGAATGCGGCGAACGATGATCCGGTGAATAGCCTGAAGTCGGAATAGTGTCAAATATTTATACACCATTGTCAAATAATTGGACACTATTCGGGGATTAACTTATTTGTATGTGTCTGTGTTTTAGTGTGTTGTTCGTTTTGGCACGTTTTTTGAACCTGTATGTTCAGAAAATAATAAAATACAAGATATGAGAAACTGGAACATAGCAATACGTTCGCTTTTTAAGAAAGGGCGGAGTAATGGGATTAAGATTTTGTCATTAGGTGTCGGGCTGGCAATGGGGCTTGTCCTTATATCCAAAGTCTGTTTTGAAAGTTCTTACGATAAGTTCTATCCCGGCAGTGACCGTATTTACCGGTTGCATGAGAATGTCATCCGGGAGAATGAATATAAGACCTATCCGCAGGTAAGCGGCGGTGTCGCTCCCGGTATGCAGGCCGAGATTCCGGAAGTCGAGAAGGCTACCCGCCTGACATATATCGGAGGCGACAAGGAGATATTCAGGACGGAAGACAAGAACCGTTATTCGGCGCGTTACGTCGTAATGGGCGATACGAACGTCTTCGATTTGCTTCCCCGTCCGATCCTGATCGGTGATCCGAAAACGACGCTGGCGCGTCCGGGCTATGTGATGATTTCACGCCGTATAGCCGATTTGCTTGGTGGTGTAGAGAAGTCGATGGGACAGAAGTTCGAGTTTGAATCCAGTCCGGGACAGACCTATACGATCGGCGGCGTGTTTGAGGATGTTCCTGAAAACTCCCACTTACGTTTTGAGATTGTCGCTTCCCTGGAAGGCATGAATAAGTGGAGCCGGGAAAACTGGCTGGGGAATGACCGCTATTTGGGATATGTGAAGCTCTATCCCGGGACGGACCCGGAAAGCCTGACGAACGCTATCCGTGAGATGCAGGGGCGGCACTGTGACCTGGAAGAGGTGAAAAAGGCCGGAGTCGACTTGACTTACACGCTGGTTCCGTTGATGGATATGCATAGCAATAGCAGTGAAGTAAAGAGTATGAATTCCCTGTTGCTCCTGCTTGCTTTCGTTCTTATCCTGACGTCTGCCATGAATTATGTCCTGATTGTGATCTCTACGCTGATAAACCGGACGAAGGAGGTGGCTGTCCATAAATGTTATGGCGCCTCCGACAAAAATCTGTTCGGTATGATTATGTCGGAGACCTGCCTGCATATGCTGATATCCCTTCTGCTTGCGGCTTTCCTTGTTATCCTGTTCAGAGGAAAGGTTGAAGAATTGTTGGGAGCTTCTTTAGGGGCTTTATTTTCTTCGCAAACGGTCTTGGTTTTGGTAGGCATTTGTGTGATGATCTTCTTTATTACCGCGTTGATTCCGACATATATATTCCTGCGTATTCCGGTTGCCGCCGCATTCCGTAATTTCAAAGAGTCGCGTCGCTACTGGAAGCTCTGCCTGTTGTTTATACAGTTTGTGGCGACTGCTTATCTGGTAGCGTTGTTGTCTGTCATCAATAAGCAATACGATTATATGGTGAACGTCAGCCCTGGATATGCTTACGACAAATTGGTCTATTGCGATACGCAGGGTGCGGAAGAATCGGTTCGCAACACAGTGATTGAAGAGCTGCGTAAGATGCCTGAAGTTGATAAAGTTTCAGCATGCTACGATTTGCCGATTTCGGGTATGTCCGGAAATAATGTCTTGCTCCCCGGTGATGATCGCGAGTTGTTCAACATCGCCGATATGTATTGGGTAAAGGATGATTACTTCTCTTTGATGGAGATTCCGATCGTCGATGGCGAAGTGTTCCGCTCGGATGGCTCGGCTAAAGACAAAGTGATGGTCAGCCGCTCTTTTGTAAAGAAAATGGAGACGGTGGCAGGTTGGACGGGTAGCGCTGTCGGAAAAAACATCGTCGTAACGGAGCACAGCCAGAACGGAGAACCGCTTACAATTTGCGGTGTGTTTGAAGATGTATGCATCGGTAGTACCGGCAATCCGGATTTACGCCCGACAGTGTTATTCTATGACAAGTATGCACCGAAAATCCTGATTAAATTCCATGAAATGTCACCCGAAAACATAAAGAAAGCGCAGGGCGTGCTGGAAAGCATCATGCCGGACCGCAGTGTCAATGTGACTGCCTATTATATGGATATGATAGACCTGTACAAAGATTCCCGTACGTTCCGCGATTCTGTTTTGATCGGAGGTATCGTGACCTTGATCATCGCATTGATCGGTTTATTGGGATATACCAGCGATGAAACGAACCGCCGCGGACGCGAGATCGCAATCCGTAAGGTGAACGGGGCTTCGGCATGGAGCATCTTGAAAATGATTTCCAAAGATATTTCTTATATTGCGATACCGGCTATCGTGATCGGTATAACGATCGCCTATTTTTCCGGAACCGGCTGGCTGAAACAATTTTCCGGAAAGGCATCTCTCGGATTCTTCATGTTCCTGGCGGGGGCGATGTTTGTCTATCTGTTGATCGTCGTCAGTGTCCTTTGCCGTGCATGGCTTGTTGCAAATTCGAATCCGGTGGACAGTCTTAAATCGGAATAATTAGAGAAAAGAGATGTTACGTTTGCCCGATACGGGTGTCTTGTTTATAGAAATATATTATATCATGAAACAATTATTTTATACAGTCAGCTATTTGAAAAAAGCCTGGGGTAATAATCTGATTAAGATTTTCACCTTGACGTTAGGCTTAACGATCGGTTTGGTTTTGTTTGCCCGTATCGCATTCGATTTGAGTTATGATAAATTCTTGCCGGAGGCGGAGAATATTTATCAGGTACAAACGGTTTATACGACAGGCGTAGGGTCGGCCGAGGCTAAATCGAACGATTATGCTTTCACCTTCCAGCCGGTGGCTCCGACGATGCCACTCGAAATACCGGGAGCTATTGCCGGGACCTCTCTTCTCGAAAGTGGCGAGCGGGTTATTTTTGAAGGTGAAGACCGTTATTCCGTTAAGACGATCTATGCTGATACGATGTTTTTCAAAACGCTTCCTTATAAGATTCTTTCCGGTAGCGAGATGGGATTGAAGACGGGTGGGAATGTATTCCTTTCGGAATCGCTTGCCCAACGAATCTTTAAAGGAGAGGACCCGATAGGGAAGACGTTATTCAATGATAAAGCCCATAAGGAAACTCTGACTGTGGTCGGGACATTTGAAAATGTGCCGGAAAACTCGCACCTCGATTTCAATCTGATTTATTCGATTGCCCGGAATAGCCGGAATAGTTGGGACGGGGGAGACGGTTATAGAGGGTATGTCCGCATGCAGGCAGGTGTCGATATAAATGCGATCAATGAAGAAGCCATACCTGAGATGTTGGCACGCCATATGGACCGCGAGTCAATGAAAAAGGGCGGCTATGCTTTTGATTGCTACCTGAAGCCTATCACGACTCTGCATACGGACAATAAGGAAACGAAGCTGACTTTGCTCGTCCTTTCGCTTTTAGCAACGCTGATACTGGTGGCTGTCTCGCTGAACTATGTGATGATGTCTATTTCGTCATTGGCTACCCGCGCCCGTACGATGGCGATCTATAAAAGTAACGGAGCCAGTTCCGGGAATATCTTTATGATGAATCTGTCCGAAACGGTAATCCTGATCCTGCTCTCGTTGGTTTGTACGGCTCTGCTGGTTTTGGTTTCGGGAGATTTGATAACGGAACTGACAGGAGTGACGCTGGGTTCGCTTTTTTCCGGACGGCAATTGCTGGTATCGTTAGGATTGGTCTTCCTGGTAGTCTTGCTTTCAGGTGTTGTGCCGGCGCGTATCTTTTCGGCTATTCCTGTGACACAGGCGTTTCGTTTTTATAACTACAGCAAGCGCGGATGGAAACAGGGATTGTTAGGCGTGCAGATTGCTTGTGCGGCCTTTATGCTGACTTTCCTGGCGATCATCCTGCTGCAATATAATAAGGTCTTGAATAAGGACCTCGGCTATCATCCGGATAATATTGTCTATTGTGATCTTGACAGCATCCCGTCCGAGCGTCAGCAGATGGTAAGAACGGAGCTGATGCGTTCTCCGGAAATAGAGAATATTACGTTTGCCAGTTATCTGATCTGCAATTTTTTCAGCGGTACGCCTATGATCGATCCGGAAACACAGGAGGCGTTGGCTACACTGCGCTTCCAATTTGCAGATTCCAGCTATGTGAGCACATTAGGGTTGAACCTCGTGCAGGGTTCGAATATCCCCTCTTTTATGGCCGAACCGACTCCGGCTCTGGTTAACCGGAAATTCCTCGAACTTCTACGCTGGGATGACAATGCGATCGGGAAAGTCTATAAATGCAAAGGATTGTTCGATATTGTGATTGCCGGCGTGCTCGATGATTTCATAGTCGGTTCCATATTCGTTCCGCAGACACCGGTGATCATTGTCGGTATCGGAAGTGACTGGAACTCTTTATCCATAAACGTACGCCTTCGTGAGATGTCGCCCGAGTCTTTTTCGATGCTTGAAAACCGTCTTCGGGAATTGCTTCCGGAGCAGGATATCGTCTTGACCACCTATCGCGACAAGATACACGAGTCCTATCGCGACACCGAGCGGTTCCGTAATTCCGTAGCGGTGGCGGCCGTATTCATGTTGCTGATTACGCTGATGGGGCTTGTCGGATATGTCTCCGATGAGATACGCCGGCGGAGCAAGGAGATTGCTATCCGCAAGGTCAACGGGGCGACGGCGGTCGATGTGCTGAAATTGTTGTTGCATAATATCATTGTGATCGGTACGCCGGCGGTTATTATCGGCCTGATCGGAACTTATCTGGCTGGAGATAAGTGGCTGGAGAATTTCCCGGAAAAGATTTCGTTGAATGTCTTTATCTTTATATTGGGAGGCCTTGCCTTGCTGATTGTGATCGGGTTCTGCGTCGTCCTTCGCTCCTGGTATGTGGCGAACGAAAACCCGGTGAAGAGCATTAAGTCAGAATAATTTGCCAATTTGCCAATGTGGCGCTTCGCTAAATGTGCCAATGGAATAAAAAGACCTCATCTCAGTGAATCGTCTTTTATTTCATTGGCACATTGGCATATTAATAAATTGGCACATTATTCATGTTATGTTTGTCTAAGTCGCGTGTCTTATTAATAGAATGGAACAAGAACAGTTTAAAATAGAAGTCGTACCACTCAGGGGGAAGTTGTCGGGATGTGCCCGTCGCTTGCTGGACGATCCCGAAGATGTGGAAGATATCGTGCAGGAGGTTTTTCTCAAGCTGTGGTATATCCGTGAGGAACTGGAGCGTTATGATAGCGTGGAAGCGCTTGCCGTGCAGATCACCAAGCACCTTTGTCTGAACCGCCTCCGTTCCTTCCAGTACAGGCAGGAGAAGTTATCCGATTCGGCAATTATAACCGCAGACGATAATCCATACGTTTCGTTGGAACAGAAAGACAGTGTGAGCCATGTCATGAGCATTATGGAACAACTGCCCGGATTGCAACAGACGATACTCCGGATGAAACATGTCGATGGTTTCGAGGTGAAGGAGATTGCCGAGTTGACAGGCAGTACACCGGAAGCTGTCCGCGTGAACCTCTCGCGGGCACGTAAAAGAGTCAAGGAACTATTCTTAAAAATGTAACAGGATGAAATCAGACGAATATACATATATAGAAAATCTGTTGGAGCGTTTCTTCGAAGGGGAAACGTCCAATGTCGAAGAGCAGGAGCTATATGCCTTCTTCGCACGTCCGGATTTGCCGGAACATTTGAAGCCCTACAAACCTGTGTTCGGTTATTTTGAAACCGGAATCGCTCGCGAAGTGGAGGAGGAGAACTCCCCGAAACAGGTTCGTAAAGTCCCTTTTTACAAAAAGTGGTTATGGATAGGTACCGCTGTGGCCGCTTCTTTGTTGTTGTTCTTATTTTTGAACAAAGAGGATCGTAAGCAGGAAGATGATTTTAATCCGTACGCCGGAAGCTACATCATCCGCAACGGCGTAAAGACGGAAATACCGGAAAATGTGGCCAAGGATTTGGACAAGATGATCCGGCAAGCTGAGAAATCACATTATGAGAAGGAACGGATGGCATTGCAACCCGTACAACAGCACCGGCAAACCCTGCATGATATAAAAATGAAAGAACAAGAGGCGAAACAAATCGAATCCGACATAGAGATGTTGGAAGAGAGATATAAGGATAAATAATGATTTAATAACCATATAATAATAGAAAATATGAAAACAAGAAATCTTATTTTAACGGCTGTCCTGCTGATGGCGGGGAGCTGGGCCGGCGATTTATTGGCACAGACGAATTTGAATGCGCTGATGAAGAAGTGCGAGTCGAAGGATAAAGTGAACGTGGAAGTGATCTACGACAAAGATCGGAAGACAAAGAAACCCGTGAAGGAAGTGATCACGATCACTTTTTCGACGAAAGATAACCCGAAATTGCTGGATGAATTTATAAACGCTTTCCAGAAGGATAAAGAAGCGGCTTACAAAGTGATCGAATCGAAACAGAACGGAAGGGTGTTGCCCTCTTTTTACCGTTTTTCTTCCGGAACGAGCGACATATCCTATTCGTTGGATGATCTTAATCTCAAACCCGGATATAAGGATAATGAGTATCTGCTCAGGAACGGGAATATCCGGGTCACAAAGATCGAACGTTTCGAGTTCAAGGAAGAAAGCGAATGGGGATAAACCTCGAGCCATTTTTGTTCAAAGTGTCTAATATCTTTACACTACTGTCAAAAAATTAGACACTTTCGAAAAATATCAAATTCTTTATAGCGCTGTAAATAAATAATTTATGTACTTTGGCACGCTGTTTGCCTATAATTAGGCAAGAAGATGTAATAACAATAAAAACAGATACAGTCATGATTAAAATTGAAGGATTAAGTAAGTTTTTCCGCACTGAGGAAGTAGAAACAATCGCATTGAACGGCGTGTCGATGGAAGTGAAAGATGGTGAGTTTGTCGCAATCATGGGACCTTCCGGTTGCGGTAAGTCAACGTTGCTGAATATCTTAGGGTTGTTGGATAACCCGACATCGGGCGACTATTACCTGGCAGATAAAGAAGTCGGACACCTGAAGGAAAAAGAACGTACCCAGGTGCGTAAAGGGAATATCGGTTTCGTGTTCCAGAGTTTTAACCTGATCGATGAGCTGAATGTATTTGAAAACGTAGAGTTGCCGCTGACCTATCTGAAGGTCAAAGCCAGTGAGCGCAAGCAAATGGTAAACGATATCCTGAAAAGGATGAACATCAGCCATCGTGCCAGCCACTTCCCGCAGCAGCTCTCCGGAGGTCAGCAACAACGTGTAGCTATCGCACGTGCCGTCGTCTCCAATCCGAAGATCATCCTCGCCGATGAGCCGACCGGTAATCTGGATTCCAAGAACGGTGCGGAAGTGATGCAACTCCTGACCGAATTGAACAAGGAAGGCACTACCATTGTTATGGTAACGCACTCCAAACACGACGCGAGCTTTGCACACCGTGTGGTTAACCTCTTTGACGGTAGCATCGTTTCGTCGGTAAGTGAATTCATTTAATGTTTTGCAAGAATAACACATAGACACATTCAAATTGTTTTGTTGCAGATATATCCGGCTTGTGAAAGTCGGATATATTTTTAAAAAGGAGGAGTACGCATGAATAATATACTGAATTTTAAGTCTTTTCTGAAGTTCCTGAGTCGGAATATGGGATATACGGCAATCGATGTCTTCGGGCTTTCGGTGTCGCTGATGTTTGTGATCCTGATTACGGTATATACGTATCAAGAATTGGCGACGGACCGTTTCCAGGAGAATGGTGACCGGATTTGCGTGATTGGGAATGAGAAAGGCTTGGGAACAGCTATCCCTGTCCCTTACCGCTTGAAGGAACAGTTTCCGGAGATCGAGAAGGTTTGCCCGGTTGTTGTTCCGGGTAACTTCAGCAATATATTAGCCCTGTATGGCGATAATATGTTGCAAGTGGATATGATGTGTACCGACTCCACCTTCTTTGATTTCTTCTCTTTCAAACTTTTGAAAGGAAATCGTGAACTGGCATTGGAAGATCCTTATAGCGTGGTTCTCTCCGAGACTTTTGCCCGGAAGATGTTCGGTGGTGAAGAACCGATAGGTAAAAGTTTCCGGATCAGCGACTCGACAACGGTAATCGTGAGCGGAGTAATGGAAGACATACGCAGATCGGTGCTCCCTTCTTGCGACATACTGGCGCGTTTGGAACGTGCGAAAGAATTTAACGGAGGTCTATCGCTGACGAATGAAGGCAATGCCGGTTCTACAGCCGGTTTCTTAATGCTTCATAAGGGGGCGGATTTGGCTTCGAGGACTTCCGATATCTATGATTTCCTGAAAGAATCTTTCTGGCCTTATACGATCGATGTGTGGAAAGAGGTGAGGGTTATTCCTTTCAACGATATCTATTTTTCTTCATACGAATGGTCGGTGCTCCAGACCGGCGACCGTAATTTCGTGTTAGTGTTGATGTCTGTCGGCATCCTGATCTTGATCTTTGCCGTATTCAATTATATCAACCTGACTGTGGCGCAGGCCGGGCAGCGTGCTCGTGAGATGGCTACCCGCCGCCTGTTGGGGTCATCGCGCACGGAACTGTTCATACGGTTGATGATCGAGTCGACGATGCTGACGTTGTTTTCGTTTATCATCGGGTTGCTGTTAGCTGTGGCAGCGGTGCCTTATGTGAATGAATTGCTGGATACGAAGATCTATCTGGTCGATGCTTGTACGCCTGCCTGGATCGGTGTGGCGGTTGGGCTTATCCTGCTGATCGGAGTGCTGTCGGGGTTTTTGCCTGCTATGCTGATTTCGGCTTCGAAGCCGATCGACGTGGTACGCGGTACGTTCCGCAGGCAGACGAAGATGGTGTTCAGTAAAGTCTTCATCACTTTCCAGAATACGATTACGATCGCTACGCTGTCCGCAGCCTTGGTGATGGGATTGCAGATTTATCATATGATTGTCGCGCCGTTAGGCTATAATACTTCCAATATATTGGTCGTGGCGAATACTTTACGTTCGGATAGCGAAAAGGCTGCAGCGATCGACCGCATCCGGGAATTGCCTCATGTTAAGGCTGTCGGTTTCTCTAATGGGACTCCTTTCAGTGGAACGAACAACCTGACTGGGGTGTTTGAAGGGAAATCGCTTAGTTTTCAGCAAATGACACTCGATAGTGCGGCTTTTAAGATATTGGGGCTTCAGATTAAACATGATAATCAGGTCGCTTCGTCCAAGCCTTGGAGTTGGTATCTGACGGAACGCGCTTTCCGGGATATGGAGTTGCCGGAAAATGCGGAATATTTCGGGTTGAAGGATGACGAACCGGCTCAGATATTAGGTGTGTTGAAAGATTTCCACCTGCGGAATATCAATATGGAAAGTGCACCAGTCATGCTGCGCTTTCGTGATTTCAGCAAGCCGGACAGCCATCCCTGGAATGTTCTGATCGAGGTGGACGGAGAGCCCATGACGACTTATTCTGCCGTGCGCGAGATTTTTGAAGATGTGACGAAAGTTGATTTTGAGGGGAATTATCTCGAACAGAAGATCGAGAGTTCGTTTGATTCGCAGATACGTTTAGTCAAGATTGTGTTGCTCTTCGCCTGCGTTGCAATTCTGATTTCGATGTTGGGATTGTTGGCGATGTCGACCTATTTCATCCAGCAGCGTTCGCAGGAGGTTGCTGTCCGCAAGGTCTTCGGGTCTGACAACCGGGCGATCCTGAACCGTCTGGTAGGAACGTTCCTGATGTATGTGGTGATTGCGTTTGTGATTGCTGCGCCGATAAGCTGGTATATCATGGATAAATGGATTGCGGACTATTCTTACCGTATCACGCTTAGTCCGCTTATCTTTCTTGTGGCCGGTTTGTTTTGTCTGCTGATATCTTTCTTCGCGGTCTTCTACCAAAGCTGGCAGGCGGCGAATGCGAATCCGGTAGAGAGTGTGAAGGTTAGTTGAGTATTATGATCCATAATTCTAAGACATGAATAATATAGTAAATATCAAGTCTTTTCTGAAGTTTCTAAGTAAGAATAAAGCATATACGGCGATCGACGTCTTCGGACTCTCGGTATCGTTGATGTTTGTGATCCTGATTGCCGTGTATGTGGAACGGGAGCTGAATATAGACAAACAACAAGTTAATTATGACCGCATCTATGCGATCGGAAACGAGAACTTCCTGGGTACGGGTGTTCCTGTTCCTTACTGGCTGGAGGAGCGTTACCCCGAAATCGAACAGGTGTGCCCCGTCATCACCGACCAAGGAAAAGGGATGCAGGTCTTTTACGGTGAAAAGAAATATAAGGCGGATGTGGTCTATGCCGACTCCACCTTTTTCAGTATGTTTTCCTTTAAGGTCCTGGACGGCAATCGCGAGGAAGTTATGAAAAGCGCCTACGACGCGGTTGTCTCCGAGAGTTTTGCCAACAAAGCTTTCCCAGGCGAGAATCCTGTCGGCAAAAGTCTTCGGATCAGCGATTCGACCAGCGTCACTGTGACCGGTGTCATGGAGGATATCAACCGCTCCGTTATTCCTTATGCCGATGTCTTGTTACGTATCGAGCGTATAGCCGAGTTCAACAGCGGATTGACGAAGACCAGTGCCAACAACGCCGGCTCGGCTGTCGGTTTCATCCAGCTTAAACCCGGTGCCGACCTGAAGGCGCAGACCGATGACATCCTGGAGTTCCTGAAGGAACGTTTCTGGCTCTATGAGAGAGGATTTGCAAAAGACCTCTATATCGTTTCGATCCCCGAGATCTATTTCGGCAAGTGGAAATACTCGAATATGAACAGTGGCGACCGCAGTTTCTCGCTCGTCCTCATGTCCGTCGGTATCCTGATCCTGATCTTTGCCATTATCAACTATATCAACCTGACGGTTGCGCAGGCCAGCCAGCGTGCCCGCGAGATGGCTACGCGCCGCCTGCTGGGATCGCTCCGTAGCGATCTTTTTACCCGGCTGATGATGGAGGCTACACTTCTGACGGTCGTCTCGTTTGTGATCGGTCTGCTGTTGGCGATTGCGGCTTTGCCGTTTGCGAACGATCTGTTGCAGGTGCGCTTGACGCTCGACGTGCTATGGACGCCGCTTTGGGGTGGGGCGATTGTGGGCTTCATCCTGCTGACCGGTTTCCTGTCCGGGTTGCTACCTGCTATCCTGGTCTCGTCGGCTAAGCCGATCGATGTGGTTCGCGGCACGTTCCGCCGGCAGACGAAGATGGTATTCAGTAAGTTTTTCATTACATTCCAGAATATTATCACTATCGTTATGATTGCTGCATCGCTGACAATGTATCTTCAGATCAACCATTTGATCCACGCACCATTAGGGTATAACACGGAGAATATTATCCAGACGAATAACGTCTTCCGCTCGAGAAGCGAGATGGAGAAGGCGGAAGACATGCTCAGCCAGATCCCCTACGTCAAGGCCGTCGGCTACACAAACGGGACGCCTTCCGGCGGGACGAACAACATGAGCGGCGATTACGAGGGTAAATCGCTTAGTTTCCAGCAGATGCAAGTCGACAGCGCCGCTTTTCGGATCTTCGGCTTGGAGATTAAGACAGACAACCATGTGGCAAATTCCGACGGGGGCTGGTACCTGAACGAACTGGCGTTTAAACAGATGGACCTGCCGGAAGATGCTGCCACGTTCAAGATGTATGACCGGGAGACACCGATCCTGGGTGTAATCAAGGACTTCCATTTGTGGGACATCTCGCGGGAGAACTCTCCGTTGATGTTGCGCTTCAACCGGCATCATTCCGATTGGTGGCCGTGGAGCTACGTGATCGAAGTGCAGGGCGATCCGGTGAAGGCTTTTGCCGAGGTCCGCAAGGTCTTCGAGGAGGTTTCGGGTGTCAGCTTCGAGGGCGAGTTCATCGACCAGGACATACAGAGCCATTTTGAGACGCAGATTCGTTTGACTAAGATCGTGGTGATCTTTGCCTGTATCGCGATCCTGATTTCGTTGTTGGGGTTGCTGGCGATGTCGACCTATTTTATTCAGCAGCGTGCACAAGAGGTGGCAATCCGCAAGGTGTTCGGTTCGGACAACCGGTCGATTTTAAACCGCCTGGTGGGTACGTTCCTGATGTATGTCGGGATTGCGTTTGTGATTGCCACACCGGTCAGTTGGTACTTTATGAATCATTGGTTGGCAGACTATTCCTACCGCATCTCTCTGAACCCGCTTATATTCATTGCGGCAGGTCTGTTCTGTCTGCTGATCTCTTTCTTCTCGGTCTTTTTCCAGAGCTGGCGTGCGGCAAATGCGAATCCGATCGAGAGTGTGAAGGATAATTGATAATTAATAATAGAGAAATAAAAGAAGGGGGAGGAAATGAATAATCTGTTGAATTTTAAATCGTTTCTAAAGTTCTTGTCGAAGAATAAAGCCTATACGGCGATAGATGTCTTCGGATTGTCGGTTTCTTTGATGTTTGTAATCCTGATTGCGGTGTACACGGTACAGGAATTGTCGATCGACAACTTTCAGGAGAACAGGGAGCGGATCTATGTAATCGCCCATGAGAGCGGGGATGCGGTTGCCATCCCGATTGCTTACCGGTTGCAGGAGCGTTATCCGGAGATCGAGAGAGTTTGCCCTGTTGTCTTTAATAATATATCGGATTTGCAGGTTTTCTATGGAGACCGGAAACTGAAGGCAGAGGCTTGTTGTGCCGACTCCTCCTTTTTCAGCTTCTTTTCTTTCCGGCTGTTGGCCGGGAATAGCAAGCAGGTGTTGAATGACCAGTACGATGCTGTCCTCTCCGAGACTTTTGCCCGGAAAATGTTCGGATCGGAAGATCCGGTAGGGAAGAGCTTGCGGATCAGTGATTCGACTTCTGTGATTGTCACAGGTGTGATGGCCGATATACGCCGCTCGATCGTTCCCTATAAAGATATGGTGATTCGTTTGGAGCGTGCTCAGGAATTTAACGGCAGCCTGTCGATGACGAACGACGGAAACGCCGGATCGACAACCGGTTTCCTGATGATGCATGAAGGGGCGGACCTGCGTTTGCGGACAGATGACATTCTGGAGTATTTTAAGGAGTATTTCTGGCCCTATAAACTCGGCGTTTGGAAAGAGGTACGGATTATCCCGATGAAAGATATTTATTTCTCAGAGAAGCCCGGGTATTCGTCTCTCGAACATGGTGATAAGCTGTTTATCCTCGTCTTGATGTCTGTCGGCATCCTGATCCTGATTTTCGCTGTCTTTAACTATATCAACCTGACGGTAGCGCAGGCGGGGCAGCGGGCGAAGGAGATGGCTACGCGTCGCTTGTTAGGATCATCGCGTATGGAATTGTTCCTCCGGCTGATGATGGAGTCGACACTGATGACGCTCTTTTCATTCCTTTTCGGACTGTTGCTGGCAATGGCGGCAGTACCTTTTGCCAACAGTTTGTTAGATACGCGCATCGTCTTGTCGGATGCCTTTACGCCGGCCTATATCGGGGCGGCTGTGGTGCTGATCCTGCTGATCGGTGTCCTTTCGGGGTTGCTTCCGGCATTGTTGATTTCGGCATCGAAGCCGATCGACGTCGTACGCGGTACGTTCCGCAGGCGGACGAAGATGGTGTTTAGCAAGTGTTTCATCACGATCCAGAATATTATTACGATTGCAATCTTAGCGGCCGCACTTGTTATGGGACTCCAGATCAATCATATGATTGAGGCGCCGCTTGGCTATAACACGGCGAATATTCTGGCTGCGGATAACACGTGCCGTTCGGACAACGAGCGGGCGGCTGTATTGGACGGATTGCGCCAGTTGCCTTGTGTCAAGTCGGTCGGTATGTCGGAGGGAACGCCTTTCAACGGGGGAAATAACCTGACGGGTAAATACGAGGGCAAGTCGCTTAGCTTCCAGCAGTTGGTGGTCGACAGCGCGGCGTTCAATATGTTCGGATTGCAGATCAAGCAGGACAACCATGTCGCTTCGTCCGATAACTGGAGTTGGTATCTGACCGAAAGGGCTTTCAGGGATATGGAACTTCCGGAGGATGCCAAGGTATTCCATCTGAATGAGAATGCTGTTCCGATCTTAGGGGTGTTGAAGGATTTCCATCTGCACTCGGTCATTGACGAGAGTTCGCCTCTGATGCTCCGCTTCCGCGACTTCAACAAGCCTAATTCCTGGCCCTGGAATATATTGGTAGAGGTTCAGGGAAATCCTTATACGGCCTATCGGGAGGTGAGCGAGGTGTTCGAGCAGGTTACCAAGATCGATTTTGAAGGAAAATATATCGACCAGCAGATACAGGAGCGGTTCGAATCGCAGATTCGTATGGTCAAGATCGTAGTAATCTTCGCCTGTGTCGCAATCTTGATTTCATTACTGGGGTTGTTGGCGATGTCGACCTATTTTATCCAGCAGCGTTCGCAGGAGATCGCTATTCGTAAGGTGTTCGGTTCGGACGACCGGTCGATCCTGATTCGCCTGGTTGGTACGTTTCTGATGTATGTCGTGATTGCTTTTGTGATTGCTACGCCGGTGAGCTGGTATTTTATGAAGCAGTGGCTGTCGGACTACTCGTACCGCATCTCACTCAGTCCGCTGATCTTTATTGCAGCGGGGTTGTTCTGCCTGGTTATCTCTTTCTTCTCCGTTTTCTTCCAGAGCTGGCGTGCGGCAAATGCGAATCCGGTGGAGAGTGTGAAGGATAATTGATATAGATAGAAGGAAGCAAACGTCTGTAGGGGATAATTCCCGATATGCGACGTTTGCTTCCCGATTGTCGTCTTGTTATTTCTTTAATGCCTCCAACAATTTGTCGACAGCTTCGGCAGGTGTCGGTTCACTCTTTAATAATTGGATGAATTTGCTGCCGATAATGGCACCGGATGAGTTTGCTGCGGCTGCATCGAAGGTAGCTTTGTTCGAAATACCGAAACCGACGAGGCGCGGGTTTTGCAAGCCCATTCCGTTGATACGGCGGAAATAGGCCTGCTTCTGTTCGTTGAAGCTCTGTTGTGCTCCGGTGGTTGCAGCACTCGATACCATATAGATGAAACCATCGGTATGTTCGTCGATCAGACGGATGCGTTCTTCGGAAGTTTCCGGGGTGATCAGCATGATCATTTTTAGTTCATAACGTTCTGCGATGGCTTTGTAGTCCGCCATATAATCTGCGAAAGGCAGATCGGGGATAATCATCCCGTCTACGCCGGTTTCCACACATTTCCGGCAAAATGCTTCGAAACCGAATTGCATGATCGGATTCAGATAACCCATCAGGATGATCGGAATATGTACATCCCTGCGGATATCTTTTAGCTGGTCGAACAGGAGGCGCAGCGACATCCCGTTACGAAGTGCCTGCGTGGCAGCCTCCTGGATGACCGGGCCATCGGCCATAGGGTCTGAGAAGGGAATGCCCACTTCGACCATGTCTATTCCTTTTGCCTGTAACTCTTTTAATATCTTCGTCGTGTCGTCCAGTGCAGGATAACCGGCCGTGAAGTAGACGGAAAGGATTCCGTCCTTTTTTGTGTTGAATAAGTTTGTGATACGGTTCATATCTTTATGCTTGTTTAATATCATGGATAAATCGTTTTAATTTTTCTACGTCCTTCAGCCCCGGTTCGATCTCGAATCCGCTGTTTAGGTCGATTCCGGCCAGGCGGGGATGATGAAAACGGCGGATTGCCTCGGCGCTTTCCGGACGGAGTCCGCCGCTCAGCAGAAAAGGCGTTTCTCCTGTATAGGCTTCGAGGACAGACCAGTCGAACTGTTTGCCGGAACCGCCATAGTTGTCGCATTTGGTATCGAAGAGGAAGTAATCGACACGCCCTTCGTAGGCAGAAGTCCGTTCCAAATCGTCCGCCGTAGCAACGGAGAACGCCTTGATCAGCGAATAGCCACGCTTTTGGAGGGCATGGCAGTCCTCCGGAGTCTCGTTCCCATGCAATTGCAGATAATCGAGCCGGAAAAGTGCCGCTGTTTCTGTCAACTCTTCAAAAGAAGCATTGACAAAAACACCGACCTTTTTTAATTGACAATTGACAATTGACAATTGACAATTAGAATACCGCTTGTCGCAATTGTCCATTGTCCATTGTCCATTGTCCATTATTTTTCGCGGGCTTCCCGCGAAAAATATCAGTCCCATCCAGTCAATCCCCAGCCCTTCGACCTCCCGGATGTTTTCCGGATTGCGCATACCGCATACTTTGATGATCATGACAGCCCTCCTATGAATTGGGCGAGGGTTTCGCCCGGTTGTTCTGTCTTCATAAACGTTTCGCCGATCAGGAAGCCCCGGAATCCGGCTTTGCGAAGACTTGCGACGGTGTCTGTCGCTGAAATGCCGCTTTCCGATACCAGCAGAGGTGAGAGGTTTTTCTCCCGCGTAACCGTCTGCATCGCTTCTGCCAGACGGAAAGAGTTTTCGACATCGGTATGGAAAGTCCCGAGGTTGCGGTTGTTGACTCCTAACATATCGACAGAGGGGTTAAGGTGTTCTAATTCCGTTTCGCTGTGTATCTCGAGCAGTACCTCCATATTGAGAGTATGGGCCAGTTCCGCAAACGCAAGGCATTGTTCCGGGCTGAGACAGGCGGCGATCAGCAGGACAGCGTCGGCACCCATCACACGTGCCTGGTACAGCTGGTATTCATCGATGATGAAGTCTTTCCTAAGCAAAGGCAGGTTTACCAGGTTGCGAGCCTTACAAAGGTCACCAAGCGAACCTCCGAAGAAGTTCGAATCGGTCAGGACGGAGCAGGCCGAGGCGCCTCCCTTTTCGTAGGCGGGCAGCACACCGGCAACAGCGGCGTCGGGATGCAACCAGCCTTTGGAGGGGCTTTTGCGCTTAAACTCGGCAATAATACCGGACGGCGAAGCGGCAAGGGCTGCCCGCATGGAACGGGTAGGACGTTCAAGGCGTTCGCCGCCCAGTCCCAACAGGGTTTGCAGCTTGACGGCCTGTTTTTGCCGCTCCACTTCGATACGCTTATTAGCTACGATATCTTGTAATATATCTTTCATAATTATTTATTCAATTCGATAAACCTGTTGAACACATCCAACGCCTTGCCGCTCTCCAGCGATTCCCTTGCTTCGGAAATGCATTCTGCGATTCTCTTCTCCGGGCAGATCACCTGGATGGCGAAGGCCGAGTTGGCGATCACGCAGTTGGTTTGTGCCGGAGTTGCCCGGTTGTTCAGGACGTCATCGAAGATACGGGCGGCATCGGCAACTGTTTCCCCGCCGTCCAGTTCGGCTTCTGTGGCACGTTGGAAACCTAACATCTCCGGTGTGTAGAGCTTCTCTTTTTCCGGCATGGCGACCTTGAACTCCGATGTCAGCGAGATTTCATCGTATCCGTCGAGGCTGTGTACCACCGCGAAACGTGTTCCGCTTTCCTGATAGGTGTAGCTGTAGAGCCTCAGTAACGGCAAGTTGTACACCCCAAGTAACTGGTAGGCCGGCATCACCGGATTGACTAACGGACCGAGCATATTGAAGAAGCTGCGTACACCGAGGCTTTTCCTGACAGGGGCAACCGCCTTCAAGGCCGGATTGAACAGCGGCGCATGGAGGTAGGCGATGTGGCAGGCCTCCATCGAGCGACGCAACCGGTCGACGTCGTTGGTGAACTTTACGCCATGCTGTTCCATCACATTACTGGCGCCGCTGACCGAAGTCGCCCCGTAGTTTCCGTGCTTCACGACATTGTATCCGGCACCGGCGACGACAAAGCAGGAGGTCGTACTGATGTTGAACGTATTCTTCCCGTCGCCCCCTGTACCGACGATATCGATCGGCTTGAACTCCGACAAGTCGACCGGGACGCGCATCTCGAGCAGGGCTTCGCGGAAACCCGTCAGTTCCTCCACCGAAATGTTACGCATCAGGTAGACCGTTATCAGGCTGGCAATCTGGGAGTCGTTATATTTGCCTTCCGCCATATTCTGAAGGATCGTCCGCGCCTCGTCCCGTCCCAGATACTGGTGCTCGAACAATCTGTATAATATATCTTTCATCTTTTATAGTCTAACTTTTAATTTTCAATTCTCAATTTTCAATTCCCAGGACCCAGTTCCGGATAATCGTCTTCCCCTTCGGCGTCAGCACCGATTCCGGGTGGAACTGGATGCCGCAGACATCGTATTCGCGGTGGCGGAGCGCCATGATCTGCCCTTCCTCCATATCTTCCGCCGTAATCTCCAAGCAGTCGGGGAAGTTCTCTTTGGAGACAGCCCACGAATGGTAGCGTCCGGCACGGAAACCGGGCTCCAGTCCGGCAAACAGCGGATCTTTCGCCTTGATACGGATGTCGGAACAAACCCCGTGGTGCACATCCGTCAGGTTGATAAGTGTCGCTCCGAAGGCTTGGCCGATGGCTTGCTCTCCGAGACATACTCCCAATATACTCTTGGTCGGCGCGTAGCGGCGGATAAGTGGCAGAAGGATGCCTGCCTCCTCCGGGATGCCGGGGCCGGGCGACAGGAGGATCTTGTCGAAACGGTCTACTTCGTCCAGTGTTATTTTATCGTTGCGATGTACTTCTACATCTGCTCCCAATTCCTTTAATATATGTAACAGGTTGTAGGTAAAGGAATCATAATTATCAAATAGTAATACTTTCATCTTTCAATTAATTAATTTCGTTGCCAGATCGATCGCCTTCTTCAAGGCGCCCAGTTTGTTGTTCACTTCTTGCAGTTCCCTCTCGTCGTTGCTCTTGGCGACAATGCCGGCTCCGGCCTGGTAGTAGAGAACGTTGCCGCGGCTGACGAATGTACGGATCGTGATCGCCTGGTTCAGATCTCCGTCGAAGCCGATAAAGCCGATGCAGCCGCCGTAGGCTCCGCGGTTGTGCTTTTCTATCTCCGTGATGAGCTGCATGGCGCGTACCTTCGGCGCTCCGCTCAGCGTGCCGGCGGGGAAGGTGTCGATATAGGTCTTTACCGGGTTACTGTCTCGGTCGATCTCCCCGCTGACGCGTGAGACTAAGTGAATCACATGGCTGTAGTACTGCACTTCTTTGTAGAAGTCCACCTGTACGTTATGTGCGTTACGCGACAGGTCGTTGCGTGCCAGGTCGACCAGCATGACGTGCTCGGCGTTCTCTTTCGGGTCGGCCAGGAGAGCCTCGGTGCGCTGTTTGTCTAATGCGACGTCGCCGGTGCGGAAAGCAGTCCCCGCGATCGGGTCGATGCTGGCGTGCCCGTCTGCTACTTTGCAGTGTGTTTCGGGCGAGGAACCGAAGATGCGGAAGCCTCCGAAGTCGAAATAAAAGAGGTAAGGGGAAGGATTCACGCTGCGGAGCGCCCGGTAAACCTTGAAGTCGTCACCCTTGAATGGCTGTTCGAAACGGCGGCTCAGGACAATCTGAAAGACGTCTCCCCGGAGGCAGTGGCGGATTCCCTCGCGGACCATAGCCTTGTATTCCTCTCCCGTGATGGGCGATGTTTCAGGACCGGCAGCCTGGAAGTTATAGGAAGCGTAGTTGCGGTTTTCGATCAGTGTCTCGATCTCCTGCAGGTTGGAGTTTTCGCCCGGTTGCAGCAGCTCGACAAGCGTCAGTTCGTTTTTGAAGTGGTTGAACACGAGGATATACTTATATAGTATGTATAGCATATCGGGCGCGTCGTTCTCTTCGTGGTGTGCTTCGAGCACCGGGATGTTCTCGAAGTAGCGGACCGCGTCGAAAGCCGTGTATCCGAACAGTCCGCATACTTTCCTGTCCTGTCCTTTGATCGAGAAGCGGGCGAGGAAGGCGTTCATGGCGTCTGCCACATTGAACTGTTCCGTTAGCGGTGTGACCTCGCTTTTTCCGTCGGGGAAGGTTGCCGTGCATTCTCCATTATTGATACCGATACTTGCCAGCGGGCAGAGGGCGATGTATGAAAGGCTGTTTTCATTTCCGTGGAAGTCGGAGCTTTCCAGCAGGGCCGATTCCGGATAGATGTCTCGCACCTTCAGATAGATGCTGACGGGCGTGTGAAGGTCGCCGAGAACTTTTTTGCTTATTGTCTTGAATGTATAATTCATATATCCAGTTACTTTTTGTTCTTATAGTTGATGTATGTTTCCATATCCTTGTCCCCACGTCCCGAAACGGTCAGTACGACGACATCTTCCGGTTTGAAGTTGACCTTCGAGAGTGCTCCCAGCGCATGTGCGCTTTCCAACGCCGGGATGATGCCTTCGATGCTTGTCAGTTCGAATGCTGCCTCTAAGGCTTCGTCGTCGTTGACGGCAAGGATCGTTGCGCGGTGTGTCTCCGACAGGTTTGCGTGGATCGGTCCGATACCCGGATAATCCAGCCCGGCGGAGATGGAATAAGGTTCTTCGATCTGTCCGTCTTCGCTCTGCATCACCAGCGTGCGGGCACCGTGTATGATTCCCTTTTTACCCAGTTGGATCGTGGCGGCACTCTGTCCGGTCGTGATTCCTAAGCCGCCGGCTTCGGCGAGGACGATCTTTACCCGTTCGTCGTCGATAAAATGGTAGATTGTTCCGGCAGCGTTGCTTCCCCCGCCGACACAAGCGATCAGGTAATCGGGATAGTCGCGTCCTTCCTGCTCCAGCAATTGCTTTTTGATCTCTTCGCTGATCACGGATTGCAGGCGTGCCACCATATCCGGATAAGGATGCGGTCCGACGGTGGAACCGATGATGTAATACGTGTCGGAAGGGTGGCAGCACCAGTCGCGGATCGCCTCGTTGGTCGCGTCTTTCAGTGTCATATTGCCCGAAGTGACAGGTACAACCGTTGCCCCGAGCATTTCCATCTTCTGCACGTTGGCGTGCTGGCGTTCCACATCCGTCTTGCCCATGTAAACGATACATTCCATGTTCATCAGCGCACAAACAGTAGCCGTCGCAACGCCGTGCTGTCCGGCTCCGGTCTCGGCGATGATACGTGTTTTTCCCATCCGGCGTGCCAGCAGGATCTGCCCGATCGTGTTATTGATCTTATGGGCGCCGGTATGGTTCAGATCTTCCCGTTTCAGGTAAATCTTGCAGCCGTACTTCTCACTTAGCCGTTTGGCCAGATAAAGAGGAGAGGGGCGGCCTACATAATTGCGGAGCAACAGGTTGAACTCTTGCTTGAAGCTGTCGCTTTCCAGCACTTCCAGATACTTCTTTTGCAGGTCTTCCACACATTGGTGAAGTATTTCGGGGATATATGCCCCGCCGAACTCACCATAATAACCATTTTCATCAACTTGATACGTCTTCATTGTTCTTCTATACTTATTATTTTTCTATTCTTGATTTCTTTATTGCCTTAAACTAAAAAAGGCCTGCCGCAAGTGCGACAGACCTTTTATTATATCTCGGTAGTATATACATGAGGACTGGTTCCTTACGACCTTGTGAGTTGTACGGAGTGCCACCACCAATATGTATTTACTAAAATAGTTCTCATTTCTTTTTTTGTTATTACGGCAGCAAATATAGATATTCTCTGACAAACTGCAAATGATTTAGTGGATTTTTTGAAAAAATATTGTGATATATATGATTCTTGCTTTGTATGGAAAGCATATTTATCACGGAATATGCTTTCCATAGAGTGCAAAGCGGGTTTAAAAAAGCAGATTGCACTATAAAAGTGCAGAAAAGTGGCGATTCCTGCACTTTTATAGTGCAATTTTTTCCAGACAATGGAAGTAGACATTCCGCAGTATGCCAATATGAATACATCTACAGGACGAAAACTGAAGCAATTATTGGTGGTGGTGGCACGGAGTGTTCCTTTTAAGCCTGTCATGCAGAAACTGGCTGATTTTTTGATCGGAGATAAGACCTTTGAAGTGGGAGGAAAAGGAAAGGGGCAAAAACAAATAGCCGATGCGAAGGATTTATCGTGAAAGATAATATTGAAGCAGGATATGGTAATACGATTCCTCTTTGGAGTTTTGGACTGAATTATTAGTCTGGATTGAAAAACTATTAACATTCTTTTAGCCAAACCCAATAGTGAGTATCCTCGCTTTCCCTGTCTTTATCTTTGAAATCAATCATAAAAAGGGAAAGCATGGCAGCTGAACACGATCATATTGATAAGACACTGGATAAGCTTGTCGCCTCGACACGCTCGCCACGGGGGCGTTATTCCGCTTCGGAGAGCTGGAAGGTGTTGGAAAAACGTATTTCTCCTCCGGCAAGGAAGTTCAGGTTTTATCGGTTGGCGGGGGCTGTTGCGGCTTCGGTGCTTCTTTGCCTGGGCGGTTGGTTCGGGTACGATCATCTGCGGCCGGTGTCTATGCAGACCGCTTCGGCTGGTGCGGGAATATCGGTCGTAACGCTGCCGGACCGGACGAAAGTGACATTGAACCGCTATTCATCTTTGACCTATCCCGACCGCTTTAAAGGGGAAAAGAGGGAAGTCCGATTGCAAGGCGAAGCCTATTTTGAAGTGGAGAAAGACGCCGGGCGTCCGTTTATAGTAAAGGCGGAACCTGTTGATGTGCAGGTGTTGGGGACGCATTTCAATGTGGAAGCCTATCCCGGGGATGCAGATGTGAAAACGACTTTGCTGGAAGGTTCCGTTGCCGTCAGTGTGCCGGAAACAGGGAGCAGGATTGTGTTGTCGCCGGGAGAAAGTGCGGTCTATAACCGAGAAAGCCGGACATTGCAGGAGATAGAACCGGAAGAAAATGATATCACGGTCGACTGGCGCGATGGCCATTTCCGGTTCGATTACCTTCCTTTGCAGGAGATTGTGCGGGAGCTTTCGAATGCCTTTCAAGTAAAAATCAGGATTACAGATGAAGCAATAAAGAATTTCCGTATCAGGGCTCATTTTACGGAAGGCGAAAGTCTGGACCAGATGCTCGATCTGCTTCAGTCCGCCGGTAATTTCAGCTATACAAAAACAAACGATACGATCTTGATCCGTTCTAAACTTAACTAAGTTATGCATTATTACCTATATTGTCTCCGCCGGTTTACCCGGTTTATTCTTCTATTATGGATAGTCTTCCGGATCGCGCCGCTTGCCGCACAGGACAAGGCGGCGCGTCTGGACTTCCATATCCGGCAAGCGACGCTGGAAACCTTTGTCAGCCAATTGGAAAAAGCCACTGGTTTTTCTTTTATCTATGGCGAAAAGATACAACTGAAACAGCCTGTCACGCTCGATCTCCGGCAGCAAACAGTCGGGGAAATCCTGCAGAAAGCATTCGAGCACGAGCCGGTCACCTTTAAAATATCCGGTACTCATATTCTGCTCCACGAACGTCCGGAATCCCGGAAATATACGATCAGCGGATATGTGACCGATGCCGTGTCGTCCGAAACATTAATCGGGGCTAATATCCTGGAATCCCGCCGGCGTGTGGGAACGACCACCAATCCGTTCGGATATTACAGCATCACCCTGCCGGAAGGGGAAACGGAACTTTTCTTTTCTTATTTAGGATATGAGACGAGGCATGAACACTTCTTTCTCGGAAGTGATACATTGATGAATGTACGGCTGGCAACAAACAACCAGTTGGCAGAAGTGGTCGTCTTGTCCGACAAGAAAGAGACGGGTATTCATGCTACGGCCATGAGCGCACTGGAAATCCCGATGACGCAGATCCGGAATACGCCTGCAATCTTAGGAGAAGCCGATATTCTGAAAACAATCCAGCTGATGCCCGGCGTACAGGCAGGGACGGAAGGTTTCAGCGGACTTTATGTGCGTGGAGGCGGGCCGGACCAGAACTTGATTCTGTTGGATGGCATTCCGATCTATAATGCCGACCATATGCTGGGTGTTTTCTCTATCTTTACGCCCGAAGCCATGAAAAAGGTAACGCTTTTCAAAGGCTCTTTCCCGGCGCGTTACGGCGGACGCCTGTCTTCTATCGTGGATATCCGGACGAACGACGGCGATATGCAGAATTATCACGGAACGGTCAGTGTCGGACTGCTGACCAGCAAACTGCATCTGGAAGGACCGATCATAAAAGACAAAACCTCGTTCTGCCTGACCGGACGGCGCACTTATCTCGACCTGGTGGCAAGGCCTTTCCTGCCGGATGATAAGAAGTACAATTACTATTTCTATGATATCAATGCCAAGGTGAACCATAAATTCTCCGACCGCAGCCGCCTGTTCCTTAGTTTCTATAAAGGGAAAGATCATTACGACTACAAGCAAGACAAGGAATACGACGGCTACGACGGTGCCCCGCGCATGTATTTCTACAACAGCCGGATCGATTTCAACTGGGGAAATACGATTGCTGCCGGACGTTGGAATTATGTGTTTAATAATAAACTGTTCAGCAATACCACTGTAGCCTACAACCATTACCAGATGGTGATGGCCGACAGCTACCGGAAAGAGATTACCGGCGCGGACGAAGACGGCAACGTGACGTCAGACTATAATGAGTCGTATGTCTATAACTCCGATTACCGTTCAGGCATACACGATTGGAGTTTCCAGACGGATTTCGATTACACGCCGGCCCCCAACCACCATATCAAGTTCGGAGGCTCTTACCTTTTTCATACGTTCCGTCCCGAAATCACGACTTCCCGTGTGCGGGAGAATGAAAACGGACAGGCGGCACAGGATACGGTCTACAACGACTCGTCGAACAGTTTCCTGCACGGCCATGAATGTGCGCTTTATGCCGAAGACAATATCGACATCGCCGACCGTCTGAGCCTGAACGCCGGCGTTCATCTTTCACTGTTCTATACGGAGGGAAAAGGTTATCTTTCGGCGCAGCCCCGCTTCTCGGCCCGTTATCGTTTTGAACATGGTTTTGCGGCAAAGGCCTCTTTTACGCAGATGGAACAATATGTGCATTTGCTGTCATCTTCGCCTATTGCCCTGCCGACCGACCTGTGGGTGCCTGTCACCAAGAATATCCGTCCCATGCGCTCTTACCAGTATGCCGCCGGCGGATATTATACCGGTCTGAAAGGTTGGGAGTTCTCGCTCGAAGGTTATTATAAGGATATGCACAACGTATTGGAATACCAGGATGGCGCCTCCTTTTTCGGGACATCCGGCGGATGGCAGGAAAAGGTCGAGATGGGACGCGGCCGCTCTTTCGGACTGGAAATACTGGCACAGAAAACCATCGGCAAAACGACCGGGTGGCTGGGATACACGATCGCTAAAAGTGACCGCCTGTTCAAGGACGGGACGGTCAACAACGGTGAGCGCTTTCCGTATAAATACGACCGCCGCCACAATATCAATTTCTGTCTGAACCATGCGTTCAGCAAGAAGACTGATGTCGGCATCACTTGGATCTTCAATACCGGCGGGACGGCTACGGTAGCCGAAAAGCAGACCGGGACGGAGTGGGGCAATTTGATCGATTACATTTCCCATCGCAACAATTACCGCCTTCCCGTCAGCCACAGGCTGAACCTGAGCATCAATTTTCATAAGAAACTACACCGGGGTACGCAAACCTGGAACATCTCGATCTATAATGCCTATAATGCCATGACCCCGAATCTTGTCTATAAGGAAGAGGAATATATCGGACAACAGCATATCGGGCCGGACGGAAATCCCGAGACAATCTGGAAGCGGAAAACGAGGTTGATTAAGCAAACTTTGTTACCTTGCGTTCCTTCGGTTACCTATACATTCAGATTTTGAGTAAAGAATATATTATGGGAAAATATCTATCTATATTATTCATTGTACTGTCGGCTTTATTCTCCGCCTGTGAGAACGAGCTACCCTATCAGGAACGGCCGCAAGAACCGCAACTGTTGATGAACGCCTTTCTGGAAGTCGGAAAAGAAGAAAATGAAGTTAAATTGTTTATGATAAAACCCAATATAGATGCGACTACATCTGTCACGAATGGTTCTGTCATTGTATATGTCAACGGTGAAAAGACGGAAACGGTCGAAGTAGACCCCTATTCGAATTGGGGTCTTTGTACGCTGAAAAGCCAGTTCCGCCCGGGTGACCGTGTGCGTCTCGAAGCGACAGCCGAAGACGGGGAATATCAGGCTAATGCCGAAGTGGAGTTCCCTCTGCCGATCGAAGAAATGATCCGGGTAGATACTTTGCATACGCAACTTAAAGGTTTGTACGGCATGCAGGATTGTATGCGATACCGGATTGCCATTCACGACCGCCCGGGGGAGAAGAATTATTATCGCCTGATTATCCAGGAGAATACCTATCGGACTTCTTTGGAAGATGGAGTGACGTATGGTCCGTCTGTTTCCGAACCGGGCATTATCAACCAGGAAGATATCGTACTCACCGACGGTCATCTTACGACAGCGGATGACGATGAGTTCGGCATTCTCGACATGACGATACGGAATGTCCGGAATATATTTACCGATAGCCGCTTTACGAATGGTCCCTACACATTAAATGTTTATACCTCTTATCCTTATTTTCATGATTGGGGCAGTGAAGACTATAAAAAGCATATCCGGTTTGATGTTGTTGTCCGTCTCCAAAGCATAACCGAAGCGCAGTATCGCTATATGCGTGCCATGAACTGCCTGGACTCGGATGATTATAACGAGACGTTCATGGAGCCTGTCATCGTTCCCCAAAATGTTTCGGGCGGCCTGGGCTTTGTCGGAGCCTCTTCCGAACAACAGGTGACATTACGGATGCTCGACCGTCCGCCTTTATGGTAAAATAGCATTTGTAATAACATATTTCTTTCTATTTTCAGGCTGTTTCATCTTGGCATATATAACAAACAGACCTCGTAGGGGCGGTTCGCGAACCGCCCTTCGTGTCAACAAATATATCCTGTCGCTATCCGGGCAGTTCGCGAACTGCCCTTACGAAGCCTGCTCTTTTGATTCAAATATTCTTATATTTGGACCTTCTGCGAATTGAGAAATATACAATAACCCCCTGTTTCGACTGTTTTTCTATTTCGTCCGAAATCCTGATCGATTTTGGATTGACTCTTTTCACGGTTTTGCTCTCTCCGGCTGACATTAGCTGAAACGAGGTGCACAGACTATTCTAAAAAGCGTACAATTTGATTATCGAGAACCGGAAATACCGTCAAAGTGAAAAACCTTAACTCCCGGAGAATCGATTATTGGCGAACAAAGGCGGACAGCGTTCCAAATATCCCAAGGAAATTTTAGGGGCTTGTTGCTGTGAGGTGCGCAGAAAATAGCCTTGAAGTAACGCTTCATCGTTCTGAAGGTTGACTTCGTGCTATATGAAGTCCGACTTCAGAGCAACAAAGTTCCGGATTAGAGCGATAAAGTCCCTCTTCATGGCGATAAGGTGCCTGATCATAGAAAAAAGCTCCTTTTTGACAGTTGAAAAGTGGGTTGACATTTATTTTATTCGGGGTGTCTTTTGAGACTAAAAAACACGTTTTATACAATAAGCCCTCTACCGTAGGCTCTCTTTTGCCGTTTCGTTTCAACGAACGGTTTTAGAGCTTAGAGGCGAAGCCTCTTCCTCTGTGGACTTAAGTCCCTTTAATAGGATTACTTGTAGGTATTTGAAAGGGGGTTCAAACCCACAGAGGAATCCGGCAAAGCCGGGAATTTGTCAACCCGTTGATTGAAATCAACGGCAAAAAAGAGCTTGCGGCAGGGGGGGCTTATTGTATAAAACGGATTTTTTAGTTCCAAAAGACATCCGAAACAAAACAAATGTTAATCCACTTTTTTGACCTCAAAAAGGGACTTTTTCGCCTTTTTTGAGTGTTCCCAGCCATTACGACCGTCCTCTTTGCCACCACGACCGTGCTAATGTGTAGTGCACTCGGCACCTCGCGAAGATTAGCACGGTCGTAATGGAGATTAGGACGGTCGTAATTGGAAAGAGGACCGTCTTTAGGGCAAAAAAGCACCTGAATTTCCTTGGGATATTTGGAACGCCGTCCGTTTTATTTTGCTACAGGCGATTCTCCGAGAGTTAAGGTTTATCACTTTGTCGGCGTTTCCGGCTTTCGGCAATCAAATTGTATGCTTTCCGGAACAGGCTGCGCACCTCGTTTTTCCTATTGTCAGAAAGAGGAGCTTAAACCGCAAAAAGAGTCAATTCAAAATCGATCAAGATTTCGGATGAAATAGAAAAAACGCCCCAATAGGGGGTTATTGTAATATTCATTAGATTTGCAGGAGGTCCAAAACTAAGGAAAAGTGAGCTATCCCGTTCCCGCGCTCCGACGCGGGATCGGGATAGCTCAAATCTGTCAAATAATGAATTTATTTATCCCAAATGATTATCTGGTGAGACATTGTCAAGTCATAGTTCTGATTTGTAAACCTTTTCCCATACCGCTTTGTTCTTTTCCCGAAACCGTGTAAAAAACGTCGTGTATGTTTTTTATGGTTTATGCCAAAATGGCATGAATTGCTTCTGGTATCTATTTTGTAGGAATATAGGTGAAGGTTAAAAATAAAAAGAAGAAAGAAAGGAGTATAACTATATGAACTTAAACAATTTTACAATTAAAGCACAAGAGGCCGTTCAGCAGGCTGTACAGCTGACTACCCAAAATGGGCAGCAAGCTATCGAAGCCGTTCATTTGCTGAAAGGTGTCATTATGACGGGCGAGAGTGTGACCAATTTCATCTTTCAGAAACTGGGTGTGAACATCCAGAATCTGAACCGCGTGTTGGATGCACAGATCAGTTCGCTGCCGAAAGTTTCCGGTGGGGAACCTTACCTGTCGAGTGAAGCAAATGCCGTTTTGCAGAAAGCAATCGACTATTCATCCAAGATGGGGGACCAGTATGTTTCGCTGGAACCGATCATTTTGGCTTTGTTTACGGAAAAGAGTACCGCTTCGCAGATACTGAAAGATGCCGGTGTAACGGAAAACGAATTGCGCCAGGCTATCGAGGAACTGCGGAAAGGCAATAAAGTGACCAGCCAGTCGGCCGAAGATACGTACGATGCGTTGGGCAAATATGCCATCAACTTGAACGAACGTGCCCGTAGCGGCAAGTTAGACCCGGTGATCGGACGCGACGACGAAATCCGCCGTGTGCTCCAGATCCTGAGCCGCCGTACCAAAAACAACCCGATCCTGATCGGTGAACCGGGTGTCGGTAAAACGGCGATTGCCGAAGGGCTTGCACACCGTATCGTGCGTGGCGACGTACCGGAGAACTTGAAATCAAAACAGATATTCTCGTTGGATATGGGTGCGCTGATTGCCGGTGCCAAATATAAAGGCGAGTTTGAGGAACGTTTGAAAGCCGTAGTCAACGAGGTGACCCAGTCGGATGGTGAGATCATTCTGTTTATAGACGAGATCCATACGCTGGTAGGTGCCGGAAAGGGCGAGGGTGCGATGGACGCCGCCAATATCCTGAAACCGGCTTTGGCCCGTGGTGAACTGCGTTCGATCGGTGCGACGACACTCGACGAATATCAGAAGTATTTTGAAAAGGATAAGGCGCTCGAACGTCGTTTCCAGATTGTCCTGGTGGACGAACCGAACGAGCTGGATGCCATTTCCATCCTGCGTGGTTTGAAAGAGAAATATGAGAACCATCATAAGGTGCGTATCAAAGATGATGCGATCATCGCAGCCGTCCAGTTGTCGACGCGCTACATCACCGACCGTTTCCTGCCTGACAAGGCGATCGACCTGATGGATGAAGCCGCCGCCCGTCTGCGTTTGCAGATCGACTCGGTGCCGGAATCCTTAGATGAAGTTTCCCGCCGTATCAAACAGCTGGAAATCGAACGTGAAGCGATCAAGCGTGAAAACGATAAAGGAAAGCTGGAACAGCTCAATAAGGAAATTGCCGACCTGAAGGACGAAGAAACGAAACAGAAGGCCCAATGGCAAAGCGAAAAAGAGCAGATCAACAAGATTCAGCAGAACAAGATAGACATCGAGAACCTGAAGTTTGAAGCCGATAAGGCCGAACGTGAAGGCGACTACGGTAAAGTGGCCGAAATCCGTTACGGAAAGATCAAACAGAAGGAAGAAGAGATCAGCGAAGTTCAGGAAAAGCTGAAGACGATGCAGGGAGCTGCCGCCATGATTAAGGAAGAGGTCGACAGCGAGGATATTGCCGATGTGGTGTCCCGTTGGACCGGAATCCCTGTCAGTAAGATGATGCAGAGCGAAAAGGAAAAACTGCTCCATCTGGAATCCGAACTGCATACACGTGTGATCGGACAGGAAGAGGCGATCAGTGCCATTGCGGATGCTGTGCGCCGTAGCCGTGCCGGATTGCAGGACCCGAAGCGGCCGATCGGTTCGTTTATCTTCCTCGGTACGACCGGTGTGGGTAAGACGGAGCTTGCCAAGGCGTTGGCGGAATATCTGTTCGATGATGAGAATATGATGACCCGTATCGATATGAGCGAGTATCAGGAGAAATTCAGCGCGACCCGTCTGATCGGTGCGCCTCCGGGATATGTCGGTTACGATGAGGGCGGCCAGCTGACGGAAGCGATCCGTCGTAAACCGTATTCCGTTGTCCTGTTCGACGAGATCGAAAAGGCTCACCCGGATGTCTTCAATATCCTTTTGCAGGTATTGGACGACGGCCGTCTGACCGACAACAAAGGGCGTGTCGTCAACTTCAAGAACACGATCATCATCATGACCAGCAATATGGGTTCATCCCTGATCCGTGAAAACTTCGAGAAGATGACGCCGGAAACACACGACCGGGTGGTGGACGAAACGAAGATCCAGGTGTTGGAATTGTTGAAAAAGACAATCCGTCCCGAATTCCTGAACCGTATCGACGACATCATCATGTTTACGCCGCTTAACGAAGAAGAGATCCGCCGGATCGTGACTTTGCAATTGAATGGTGTGAAGAAGATGCTGGCCCAGAACGGTATCGCTCTGGACTTTACGGATGCTGCCCTGGCTTTCATCTCCGATAAAGGCTTCGATCCGCAGTTTGGCGCCCGTCCTGTGAAGCGTGTGATCCAGAAGTATGTATTGAACGAACTGTCTAAAGAACTGTTGGGCGGCAAAATCAATAAAGACCACGCGATCACGATAGACAGCGACGGCAACGGCCTGGTATTTAAAAACTGATCAGGTATTGGTTTGATTGATATATAAGCAAGAGGCTCTGCTCCTTAATTGGGGCGGGGCTTTTTTTATGATAAAAAGTTGTCTCTTTTTTGGCAGGTAATGACCTTTTTATACTTTTGCACCTTGAAGTTCATAGCAAAACGAATACAAAGAAAACGTGAAGGATAAAATAGTTGTACTTGTTATTTTGGGGAGTTTAATCGTGTCGATGTTTATAGGATGTCAGCAGTCTCCTCCCCAATATATTCCCCAGGTAGTAGATTCGGTCAATAACGATAAAGATCGGATGGGGTTGAATGGGAAAGTCAAAACGCTGGATATTTATTATTATCGTCCGGAAAAAGTATCATCTATCTTCTCCGTGAAATTCAAAAAAGGTGGGAAATGGGAAGAGGACGGAATACATCACTGCCATTTACGCTTCAATATCGATGGCAATCTTGTTCAATATAACGAATACGATAAGCAAGAAAATGCTGTTCGAAAGACCGATTATACCTATGAGGCGTGGGGATATACACATACACTCAGCTCTCCGGGAACTAACGGTACGATTGTCCGCAAATATAATACAGACGGGAAGCTGCTGGAAGTTGTGTATGATAATCTCTATGGGGAGATAAATACTTATGACGACAGAGGAAATCTTATCCGGACGAAACAGATCGACGGAACGGTTCACAAACCGGCGATGATCGAATATGATTATAACGAACACGATTTATTGGTCGAGAAGAGAGAGTTTTATAATATAGGAGAGTTATCGGGCAAGACAGTCTATGAGTACGGTGCAAATGATTTGTTGGCTCAGACTCAGGTCTATGATTTGTTGAGTCGTGATATGCCGGAAACGCATTTTATCTATGAATACGGCGACAGTAACCGTGTTGTGGAAGAATATAGGATTGACGGTGAAGGCAATAAAGAGTTGGAATCTTGGTGTAAACGTGAATACTATCCAAATGGTAAACTGAAAGCTGTTGTCCGCAATGGTTTCTTGGAGGAAAAATATGACGAACAGGGGCGGTCGATTGATGAGCGGCCTGGATTTGAAATACTCTACAAAGACTTTCAGGACTATGGCTATGATACGCATGGCAACTGGATTGAAACAAAGAACTTCAAAGATTATGTTGATTTCGGCACAGGACTCGGTCGTATATTGAAACCTTATGTTGAGCGTGTCTTTACTTATTACGAAGAATAAAAACTTAAAATAAAACAATATGTACACACGCTCAGATAACAGTAGATAACACTGGTTAACCCTAAATGGAGTGCTATACGCTTACCGGTTCGTCGTTAATCTCTATTTTTGCTCTTAAAATAACAAATAGAGATTATGATAAGACTTAAATCTATTCTTTTGATAGTATTCGCCAGCCTTTCTGCGAGTGCTTTTTCACAAACTGATTCATCGTTGCCTGCAGAGGTGCAGCGGTTGGATGGATATGGAAATGCGGTCGAGTTGTGGGAGTTGTATAAGGATTCGGCCGCTGTGATGGATGAGGCTACCCGGCTGCGGGCAGGAATATCATTATATTATTATCTGAACCGTCCGGATGAAATGCTCCGGTGTGTGGATTCGCTTTTGACGTTGTATCCCGAGACGTGTACGGAAAATGAGATATTGTCCTGCAATTATGTGAAGATGGAGAAACTCTTGGAAAAGGGTTCTTATAAGGAATTGAATGCCTGGTGGAAACAGTTTTCCCGAGATGAAAACCTTTGCCGGAAGATGGGCGAAACGATCGGTTTCCCTTACCGGACGGAAGTGATTGAGGGCTTGGCTGATGTACCGGATTTCCGGATGGAATTTCCGGGTTCGGAGTGTACGGTGCCGGTGAGTTGCACGTATCCGCTGGTTTTATCGGTGAATGTCGATGGAACGGAACTGTCAGAGACTATTTTTGATACCGGAGCGCCAAATACATTCCTTACGATTGAAGCTGCCCGCAAGTGTGGAGTCCGCTTATTGGGCGATACGGTTGCCGTGCAGAGTATGTTCGGCGTGTCGCAGGCGACAACGGGATTGGTGAAAACTCTCCGGGTAGGGGATATCACATTCTATAATACGGTGGTTCATGTCTCTTTGCTTGAAAACGATCCGATATTTTCAGGGCATGATGCTATTCTGGGGGTGAAAGAATTGCGGAATGTGTCGACTGTCGAATTTGAATTGGGAACGTTGAGGATAAAGAAAGCTGAACGGAAGGAAATGCTGAACCCGAATTTCAGCTTCTCGGAGGGCGGACAGTTGTTCCTGCTTTCGCCGGAGCGAAACTATCTGCTGGATACCGGCGGGCAAAGCAGTTTCTCTAACACAACGGATCCGGCTTCCACAAAAATAATGGAGGTGTACGGCTATCCTGTGCACTTCCAAAATACATATACTGAAAATCCCGATTCACTCAGATCTGCACTATTGGGATTACCCTTTTTCCAAGGCTTTGAAACGTGTGTACTCGATTTCGAACGGATGCGCTTTTCCGGTGAGAATTATCATTTACGCGGCAGTTATTCGGATTATATCAACAGTAATAATATGTTGGGTCTGGACACCTGGATCGAATGGCTGGATAAGACTACGGACGAAATGGGACGGTGGCTGACACATAGCTACCGGGGATTGTTGAAAAATGATTATAATGCGACAATCCTTTATACGGACAGCCTGTTGAATAAATATCAGCAGGAACTTGGCGGAAGTGTGTTTTTTGTGCTCAACTTGCGGGCGGCGGCATTGGCTTATATGGGATTTTATAAGGAGGCTGGCGAATTGATGAAAATATGTCTTCAGGCGATGCCGGATATGGCTGGCAGCTATAATAAGTGTATAGCATTGGAGCCTTTCGGCGGCCAACAACTCGATTGGAAGAAAGAGGTGGTAGTGCTCAATGCCACTAAAGGAGAAAAGGGCTTTATGATTCCGGCCCGGGTTGCCGGTGGTTCTTATCGTATATGCTTTGCACCGGATAAGGCTGTTTCAACGATATCGAAAGCCGAAGCGGTGAAGTTGAATATGAATGTGATCGAGTTTGAAGATCCGTTGTCGAGAGGAGGCAAGACACGTATGGCAATAGCTCCGGAACTCATATTAGGAGATTTGGTTATCCGGAATGCACAGTTTGAAATCAGTGACGAAGAGGGGCTTGTCTTGGGTAATAGCGTGCTCCGTCTTATTCCTCAGTTTGCGATTCTGAATAATCGGATCATGCTTTATCAGCATCCGCAACAGTATGAGGGGGCTGAAGAATTGCCGCTTTTGCTTTCTAACTATGTGCTTTGTTTCCGCGAATCGGAAAAGAGCGAGAAAGGCTATTCCATCGGGGCAGCAGTCCCTTACGCCGAACAAATTACGCTGCAGGATGTCTGTAAGCCGGATGTAAAGGCGGTGTTCGATCTCGAACGGATGAAATTGATATTGACATCAGATTAAAAGGTGCCGGAAAAGATATATCTTTGTACAAGATACGAGAGAAACAATGTACAAATCGATACAGGTACTAAAGCAGTTTTGGGGCTATGACAGTTTCCGGCCGGGGCAGGCGGAGGTTATCGACAGTATTCTGTCGGGGCACGACACGCTTGCCTTGATGCCGACCGGTGGGGGTAAATCAATTACTTTCCAGGTCCCGGCTCTGTCTAAGCCGGGCATTTGCCTTGTGATCAGTCCGCTTGTCGCTTTGATGAAGGATCAGGTAAAGAACCTTCAGAAGCGCGGGATATTGTCGGTTTTTATAAGTTCGGAAATGCCCCGTTGGGAGATTTTGCAGCAGCTGGACAATTGCATCTTGGGTGATTATAAGTTCCTGTATATTTCCCCTGAACGTATCTCTTCCGATCTGTTTCAGGAAAAGCTGAAACCGTTATCCGCAAAGGTAAATCTGTTGGTTGTGGATGAAGCGCATTGTATCTCGCAATGGGGGAATGACTTCCGCCGGGATTACCGTTTGATTGCCGATATCCGTGATGCTATCCCTCGTGTTCCGGTGATTGCCGTGACGGCATCCGCTACGGCTGCGGTGGTTGCCGATATCTGTGAACAACTCCATTTTCGTAAAGGCTACCGGGTGTTCAAGACCTCTTTTGAACGGAAGAACCTTTCTTTCGTTGTCCGCAAGACGGATAATAAGCTGAATGAACTTTGCCATATCCTGTCGTCTGTGCAAGGTTCGGCTGTTGTCTATAGCCGGACCCGCAGGGGTGTGGAAGAATATGCCGGTAAATTGAGGGCGGCAGGTATCTCGGCCGAATACTTCCATGCCGGGTTGGATCCGGTTATCAAGACGGAACGGCAGACCGACTGGCTGAAAGGGAATACCCGCGTGCTGGTGGCCACTAATGCTTTCGGGATGGGTATCGATAAGGGAGATGTGCGCTTGGTGATCCATACGGAGTTCCCGGATTCGATGGAAGCCTATTATCAGGAAGCCGGACGAGCCGGACGTGACGGGAACCGGGCGTATGCGGTGGCCTTGTTGGGCCCGCAGGATATTACGGATATAAAAAGACGTCCCTCCAATGCTTTTCCTACAATCGAATATATCAAACGGGTTTATGAGGCCTTGTGCAACCGTTTCCAGATTGCGGAAGGTGACGGGGAAGGCGTGTCTGTTTACCTGAATGAACCGGAGTTCCTGCGTGACTGGCATTTTGACAAAGGGCGTCTGCGCTCTTCACTCGAAATATTATCTCTGTCCGGTTATCTCGATTTTGAGCCATATCCGAATACGCATCCTTATCTCAGGTATGACCAGCCACGTTGGACGATGGACCGTTTTCTGAATGAAGACTCTCCGGCCGCCAAGATCGCCATTGAGGTTTTACGCAATTACGAGGGGCTTTTCTCGGCAGGCGTATTTGTCAGTGTGGATATGTTGGCAAGAAAGACCGGATTCCAGCCCCGGGAGGTAGCCAAAATCTTAGGCTATCTGCGGAATATCGGTTTCTATTATCTTCCATCCAAGAAGGAACCCCGGATTACCTTCAAGATGATCCGTGTCCCTCTGGAGCGTTTGGTAATCACAACCGCATCCTACGAAAACCGCCTTTCCGCATTTAAAATGCGAATTGAAAAAGTCGCAGAATACCTGCAAACGACCGGTTGCCGCCAAGAGTTTATATCCGAATACTTCGGCATGGAAGGGACGCGGTGCGGGTGTTGCGATAATTGTTTGCGGAAAGAGTAAACCTGTGGAGGTGATAAAAAATACATCCGGTAAGGCTGTCGTCTCAATTATTCCAATATCTTTGCAGTATCTATTAACCAATAAATAAAAATAGTTATGAGTGACAAGGACGATTTGATTTACGATGAAGATGATTCTGTAGCATTTATCCAGAACTATCTTCCACAGGAATTGAAAGGTAAATTCAGCAATGACGATATTAACTACATTGTAGACCTGATTTATGAATTTTATGAGTCAAAGGGTTTTCTGGATGAGAATACCGATGATAATGCGGAAATTGATATTGATGAAGACGAATTGATCGGGTTTGTTGTAAAGAATGCGCAAAAAGACGGTGTCGGCAAGTTTGAAGAAGAAGATATAACTTTTATTGTACAAGGAGAGCTTGAATATTGCGATTCCATCAACATGTTCGATTAATAGACTGTTGTATAAATACAAGATAGTTTATAAAAGAATAAGAAGATGAGAAATTTTAAGTTGTTATCAGTTTTGCTGCTTTGTATGGCAGTTGTTTTTACGAGTTGTGGAACCTGGAACAATACGGCTAAAGGAACAGCCATCGGAGTAGGTGGAGGTGCTGCTGTAGGTGCCGGTGTCGGTGCTCTGGCAGGCAATACAGCATTGGGATCGATTATCGGTGCTGCGGTTGGTGGTACAGCCGGTGCTTTGATCGGTAAGAAGATGGATAAACAGAAGAAAGAACTGGAAGCTACGCTGCCGGAAGAAGCAACTGTCGAAACCATCAATGACGGTGAAGCCCTGCGGGTGACGTTCGATTCCGGAATCCTGTTTGCTACCAACTCGAGTACGGTCAGCGCTGCTTCTAAAAGCGCCTTGCGTAATTTAGCTACCAGCCTGAACGCAAACCCGGACACGGATATTAAGATTATCGGTCATACGGACAATACGGGAAAGGTCGATTATAACCAGACCCTGTCGGAAAAACGTGCAAAGAGCGTATTCGATTATCTGATGGAAGACCAGGGTGTAAGCAGCAAGCGTATGACATACGAAGGCAAAGGTATCCACGAGCCGGTTGCCGATAACAGCACTCCGGAAGGACGTGCTCTGAACCGTCGTGTAGAAATTATCATACTTCCGAACCAGAAAATGGTAGAGGAAGCCCAACAGGGAACATTGAGATAAGGCTAACTACCTTTATAAGAGAGATGGTGCATATCCACATTAGTTGGATTTGCACCATCTTTTTTTTATGCTTACATCTGTTTTAACGGTCGTTTATAACCGTTCCTAAATCTTCAGACAAGTTAATTAACACTCCGGGGGCGGGGGGAGAGCAAACCTTTTTTAGTTGATGTTGTTTAAATAGTAACTTATATATAAGTGCACAAATAATAGTATAAACTGTTTTAAACGTTGAATGAGATGAAAAAGATTCTTCCTTTTTTCTTATTGGTTCTTTTGCTGGCGTCTTGCCAGAAAGACCCGGACATGTCTAAACTAAGCGATGATTTCGTAGTATTTACTGATCACAGTAAGGATGCTAATTTCGGATCGTTTACATCTTTCTACATCCCGGATAGTGTAATGGTAATCGGTAGCAGTGAAAAGCCGGAATTTTGGAGTGCTACTGAAGCGGACGATATCGTCACTACTTTAGTCAATGGCATGGAAGGCCGTGGTTTTACACGTGCCGCAGATAAAGAATCAGCAGACCTGGGTTTGCAGGTTTCTTTCGTGAAAAATGTCAATTATTTTACTAACTATCATGACAATCCTTACTGGTGGTGGGGATATCCCGGATATAACTGGTGGTATGGTTACTGGGGTAACTGGACCGGTGCATGGAATGGATGGTATTATCCGTATCCTGTTGTCTACAGCTATAGCGTAGGTTCCCTGTTGGTTGAACTGGTCGACCTGAAAGCGCCGACTCCAAAAGCTACCGATGCAAAACTTCCGGTTCTTTGGACTGCTTACATGACTGGTCTGCTGTCTGGTTCCGACAAAGTAAATATCGCACTTTCAACTCGTGCTATCGAGCAGGCTTTTGTACAGTCACCGTACTTAAAGAAATAATTAAACGCGAATTAAAAGAAAATTTGAGTCTTATGAAAAAGATAACTAAATCAATAAAATTAATCGCTTTACTTGTCGCCTGTTTAGCGATTCCATCTCTGGCTGGCGCCCAGGTTGTAAAGAACATGTATTTTAATGTCGACTGGCAGCTCAATTCTCCGTTCAGCCAGACATTCTCTGATAAGACAAGTGGTTGGGGTGCACATGCAGAAGCCGGTTAT
Source organism: Parabacteroides sp. AF17-28 (assembly GCF_003479205.1). NCBI lineage: Bacteria > Pseudomonadati > Bacteroidota > Bacteroidia > Bacteroidales > Tannerellaceae > Parabacteroides > Parabacteroides sp. AF17-28. Next base: position 49,804 of record NZ_QUGV01000003.1, read on the forward strand.
TATCTCGTCCCTAATTTCTCGGTAGGTGCGTTTATCTCTTATCACACTAACAATAAATATATCGATCGTCAGACATTGCCGGTAAGTTCGACTTCTGCCATCACTTCCGATCAGCAGCACTCTATCTTCCAGTTGCCTTTTGGTGCAGCTTTCCGTTATAACGTTGCTCCCGAAAGCCAGTTCCAGCCTTATGCAGGCTTACAGTTAGGGGCAAGCTACAGTGAAATGTCGACTTATATGAATGTAATGAAAGTATACGACCGTAACTGGGGTTTCTATGTATCTCCCGAAATCGGTATGAATATGTATTTTACTCCTCAGAAACAGATCGGTTTACATATTGCTGCCTACTATAATTATGCAACCAATAAAGGAGACGTCCTGAGTTATTCGATCGATGGGTTGAATAACTGGGGTATCCGGTTAGGTCTTGCATTTTAATAAGAAGAGTTGTTCTTTTAAGTGTTTTATGTAGTTTATGGGGAACGGGAGGTTGCCATTTGTGGCACCTTCCGTTTTTTTGTATTATAGAATCTGCAGCTTAAGGCCGAACGAGAGACTCATGTAGTCTTTGGGTTTCAGGCTTTTGTTGCCGATCTTATTTATCAGGTACAAATCGCAGGTACTGAGTTCATAAAAGAAAGAGATGGATTTGTGCCAGCTTTTGTTTTCATTCAGCTTCAACGTGAACCGTTCGCCGGCGAAGATATGCGTACGGATGCGGGTTGAAAACCAGTAATAGCCTTTTGGGTATTTATCCGGTTGCCTTCCCCAGAAGTCACGGTCGAACAATGTATTGATATAAAACCCGCAAGCGAGAGGCTCGAAAGAGAGCTTGTCGGAGAGAGGAATATTCCAAGGGTAATAGTTCTGTTTGAGTGTCATTGTTATCATTGCGTGACGGTCCGAATAGCGGGGGACGAGTCCCAGAAGGACATCCGTTTCCCAATGGTTACGATAATAATTCCAACCTGTGCCGAGTGAGATCAACCCCATTGAACCGGCATATTGGATCTTACTGTAATGGGGGATAAGTTTTTCCCATCTGGATATATATTTTTCTACACGCTTTGTGTAACGTGCTTCATCTTCGCTGCTTTCCTGTGCCTGTAATGTGCCGATTAGGAGAAGGAATAGCGTCATCCATTTAAAAATCGATAACTTCATACGTGTAGCTGTCTGGTGTCAAGGTGAATAATATGTAATTGCGTTTGGCTGTATTGCTGCAACCATAGTAGATGATCCCGTCATCGAACAGATCATCCATCTGCAATTGATGGTTGTGGGCATTCAAGCAGAACATCAAGGATGGAAATTGCCGGATGTAAAGCTGGAATACGTCTTTTATATTGTTGTCGAACTGGTCGCTTCCGGGACGGGCATGCATGGCTACGACCGTACGGCTGTATTGCCGGGTACTGTCTTCCAACTCCTCTTTCAGGAAACCGAAATCGGGTACAGGATGCGAGTAGTCATATTCGATTGCATTGGTGTTGAGGCAGACAAACTTGACATCCCGGGCAATAAAAGAGAAGTTCTCATTGCCGAAGAGCTTTTCATAAACCTGGTCGCCATTTCCGATTATATCATGATTCCCGATCAACCCTACATACGGAATATCGAGTTTGGAAAGGATATCGACAGCCCATTCGTATTCCTTTTTCATTCCGAATTCGGTGTAGTCTCCTCCGTGAATGATGAAGTCTATGCTGTCTTTTTTCCTGTTGATGTGTTTTACGAAATCATTTGTTTCGTCATAACTGCGCTGCGTGTCGCCCATCAGGACGAACCGGATCGTGTCCTTGTCTTTTGTGGCAGCTTCAATAAGCGGGATATTTTGTTCGTTGATATTACGCTCGGAGATCGTAAGTCGTCCGTCATATGGGTGATAGTCGATCAGGTCACACGCAGACAGTAGTATGCAAAGGCATAATGGTAAAGCTTGTTTAAACATGACATCATTGCTTTTATCTCCAAGCAAAGTTAGGTTGTTCCGCCGCGAGAAAAAAGGTCAAGATGTAATGGATGATGGTTTATAATGTGCCAATCATAAGAAAAAGTGAATCAATAATATTGTCATGGAACACAGATGACACAGATTGGGCAGATGACCACAGATCTATTTATTAAAAAAACAAATCTGCGGTCATCCGTTTTATCGGTGTTATCCGTGTTCCATGATAATACAAACAGGTTCAGTTCTGGCAAATATTGAGCCCTTGATAGTATTGGAATGCTATTTGATATAGTTATAATACCGGTTGAAGAAGTTTTTGAACCAGCCGGTTTTCATCAAGCCTTTTTCGAAGATCAGGATGCCCAGGAGGGCGCAACAGATGCCTAATGTTACATCTATAATATAATGATGTGATGAATAGACGGCTGTTCCCCAGATGCCAAGCATGATGATGGCAAAGAGGATGATCACGAATTTATTGCATTTGTTAATGATCGCATAACAAAGTGCTACCACCATATAAGCAGCATGCAGCGACGGAACAGCGGCAAAAACATTCGCATTGCGGCCATAGATGGAGTCAAAAATGGAAAGCCCTGTCAACGCGTCGAACCTGCCGAGCCCGGCAACGTTACCGGGAGTATTCAGAATCGGTTCGAAACCGTAGTTTATAGCATACCAAGGCGGAGCGGCCGGGTGAATATAATATCCGGCAAAACCGATCAGGTTGACGAATAGGAATACCATCGAGTAGCGCAGATACAAGCTTCGGTCGCCTTTCAGATAAAGCCACAGTCCGAATGCTATCGGGACCGGAACCCAACAGAGATAGAATATACCGGCGAAGAAGTCGGCTATCTGGCAATTATGAATCGCAAAATATTCACAAGGTATTAATATGTTTCCGTTGTCATTTATCCCGAAAAGGCTCTTTTCCAGGTTGTACAAACCTTCCACATCGATCGGATTCGCTTCGTAGTTCGGAAAAACGCGCATCCAGTCGTACGAAATGCCGAAAAGGGCAAACGGCAGCAAGGCAACAGCCAATTTGCGGGTTGTCTTGCCGGCAAAAAAGAGGAACAGGTACAAACCGGCTATGAGTATATGCTCCGAACGCAGTCCGATACATACGGCTGTCAGCAGAAGGAACAGGATCATCAGGCCAATAACTGTTACAGTCTCTTTCTTAGACGGAAGTATAAAGGCTTTATTCATTCGTTGTCTTTATTTATCAGTAGTTTACGGCAATGGTTCAGACGAGCGAATGCTGTCAGGTTAGAGAATATCGCAACAATCAGCAAAGGTATTACGAATACCATGATCGGTTCGAATGTCTCGCTGTTTTCCATCATGGGAGCGAAGATACCGCAGCAGAGCGCACCCAGTCCGGTCAATACTACGCGTTCAGGCCGCTGCATGAATCCCACCTTGCAATCGAGTCCCAACCCTTCGGCACGGGCACGTACATAGCTCACCATCAGCGAACCGATGAGGGCGATAAAGGCAACGATCGAGCTGATCACATATCCCTGGTTGATCAGGTAAAAGCAGATACCGAAGAAAACAGTCAGTTCGCTGTACCGGTCGAGAACCGAATCGTATAAAGCCCCGAAAGTGGAACTCATTTTCCCGATTCGTGCCACCTGGCCGTCCATCATGTCGAACAGTCCGGCAAACAGGATGATGCCGCCACCCCAGCCGATATAATAGAAATCTTCCCGTTCTCCCTTCATGCCGGCATAAAGGAATATACAAGCCGCTACAATATTCAGGATTAATCCTGTCGTTGTAATAAAATTGGGAGTGATCCCAATTTTGATCATTCCGTGCACAAGCGGATTGATGATCTTATAGATCATCTGCTGTAGCCAATCTCTTAAAACTTTGAATTTCATATCTTATTATTTTTGTTTTTATTTTGTGTCCGCTCTTTGAAACCGGCCTTTGATTCTACAATTCTTGTAGACAAAAACGCGTTGCATATTGTAATTCCAAAGAAATCCGACAAGCAGGGAAACAACCGCTTTTGAGAAGACGAACAAATCGTCGATATAGTGCTTCAGAGTCTCTCTGACCCAAGGATTCTGGCTGATTGTCTCTGTCATTAAATAGATGCCCCAGGTATTCAGTAAAATACTGCCGATCCAGACCAGCAGATATTTTATCATGATGTGCCATTTCTTGCATTCTTTGGATTTGAATGTCCATCTGTAATTGATTATGCAATTCACGATTCCGCCGCAAACAGAGCCGATGAAAGTTGCATATACATAATAGACACCGAATAATTTGACTAATAAAATGGTGACTAAAAAGTCCGTTGCACTGGCAATCTGCGAAGAAAATTGGGCTCGTATGAACATGAATATCCCGCCTTTCTCCGAAAAAGCCTTTGCACTTTTTTTTATCCAATCAACCATCTTGCACCGATTAGCAGGATGAGGCTGTATATACCGGCCAGAATATCATCCATCATTACTCCAACTCCTCCCTTGAGGCTCTCCATTTTGCGTATGCCCAACGGTTTGAAAATGTCGAACAGGCGGAAAAGCACAAAAGCCGCAAATGCATAGCCACGATCTCCTGCCGGAGCCGCCAACAGCGGAATCCACACGCCTACCATCTCGTCTACTACGACCCGTGAGGGATCTTTTCCCCAGATTGGTTCGACTGCGTTTGCCGAACAAATCCCGGCAATCGTAAAGACAATAATCAGTAAAGCGGTTATGATAAGCAACCAAATAGGAGAGACGGTGCAGGACAATGCCAGCCAGATTAAAGTGGCCAACAGCGCACCCGCCGTACCAGGGGCAAACGGAGAAAAACCGGAACCAAAGCCTGTTGCTATGATAATATGAATAAGAGGGACTTTCTTCATCCTGTCTGTAAAATATGTGCAAAGTTATAAAAATAATACAACTTTCTCCTTATCCGGGAGAAAGTTGTATCGTGAATTCCATGTGATGGAATTTTAGTTTCATAGGCATGGAACAAAAGTTTCATAGGCATGGAACAAAAGTTTCATCCCTATGAAACTAAATTTATATACCTTGAATTTTTAATCCAGATAGTTAGGAGCCTTTTCGCCGATCATGTCGCGCAATGTCTGTTTAACCATTCTCCACTGCTGGAAGAGGTCGTGTACAGGCTGGTGCTCGAAGTCGTGCATCGGGCTCTTGCAGAAGAATGACAACCAAGTCTGGATGCCACACATGCCTGCGCGCAGGGCCAAGTCGCTGAACAACACGAGGTCGAGAGCGATAGGAGCGGCCAGGATGGAGTCGCGGCAAAGGAAGTTTACCTTGATTTCCATCGGATAGCCCATCCATCCGAAGATGTCGATGTTATCCCAAGCTTCTTTATTGTCCTTGCGGGGAGGATAGTAGTTGATGCGTACCTTATGATATACATCGCCATACAGGTCCGGGTATTTTTCCGGTTCGAAGATATTGTCGATAACAGACAGCTTGCTGACTTCTTTTGTCTTGAAGTTTGCAGGATCGTCCAGCACTTCGCCGTCGCGGTTTCCTAAGATATTGGTGGAGAACCAACCGCTGACACCCAACATACGGGTTTTGAACATCGGTGCCAAAACTGTCTTCATCAATGTCTGGCCGCTCTTGAAGTCCTTACCGGAGATAGGCACATTCATCTTTTTGGAGAATTCCCACATGGCAGGAGTGTCTACGCACAGGTTCGGAGCACCCATGATAAACGGAGCGCCTTCTGCGATGGCTGCGTAAGCGTAGCACATACTTGGAGAGACAGCTTCCGTATTGTTTTCCTTCATGGCTTTTTCCAATGCGGCGAGCGACATGTGTTCGTCTGACAGTGGAATGTAGATTTCCGTACTTGCAGCCCACAAGACAGAGATGCGTTCGCAATTATTAGCCGCTTTGAAATCGCGGATATCCTGGCGAAGCTGTTCAACCATGTCCCAGCGGGTAGCCGCTTTTTTAATATGTGTACCGTTCAGACGTTTTGCCCAGTTATGATCGAATGCGGCAGGCATCGGCTTGATAGCCTCCAGTTCGTCTTTCACGCCATTCAGGTCTTTTTCTTTCAAAACTTCTGCGTACATGGCTGCTTCATATGCGTTATCGGGGAAAATATCCCATCCGCCGAAAACGATATCATTCAGGTCGGTTAAAGGTACAATATCTTTAATCGCCTTTTCTTCTCCGTTTTCCAAACGCATTGTGGCTAATTGCGAAATAGAGCCGATAGGCTTTGCTAATCCTTTACGTGCAGCCAACGTACCTGTGATCATTGTAGTGGCTACTGCACCACCTACACCAACAACAAGAATGCCAAGTTTTCCATTGGCTTCTTTAACTTCGATTTTTTCCATGTCAAATTAAGTTCAAAAATGATTGGGCAAAATTAGCCTTTCTGTTTGAGACCGGAAAGGCCAGATATAGGGTTAATTGGTCAAAAATACTATAAAATAGGCCTGTTTCGCATATTGACGGATTTGAGAAGTTGAAAAATAAGCTATGATGTGAATGGAAAAACATTTTTTTGAACGCTCATGAATTTATTTTTCATTTTTATGATGTTATTTCGATTTTAATGCTTTCCTTTGTACCGACAAGCAAAACTGTTTGTATAGTTCTTTATCTCCGACGTGATATTCATTCAGAATAGAATTTTGTAGACATGGATCTTTCCTTACGTTTTATTGTTTCAATTTTTTTTATTAATTATTTTATATTAGTTTTTGTATGAATATTTACATTGGTAACCTGAACTATCGGGTTAGAGAATCAGACTTGCAACAGATTTTGGAAGAGTACGGTACAGTAGACTCAGTTAAATTGATCATTGACCGTGACACTCGTCGTTCTAAAGGTTTTGCTTTCGCAGAACTTCCTAACGAAAACGAAGCAAAAAATGCTATCGAAGAATTAAACGGCGCAGAATATGAAGGCCGTCAGATGGTAGTAAAAGAAGCTACACCGAGACGCTAAGTAAGCCGATTAAAGCATAAAGTAACGGGGATATAGACAAGATTCTATATCCCCGTTCTTCGTTTATTCCTATTTAATTGTTACGTTTGCATTCAAAATTTGCGATTAATGAAAAGTTATTTGAATAACGGATATTTTCGTTCAGTCTTTTTCTTCTTGCTGTTTGCAGCAGGGATTTCAGCAGTCCATCCCCTCGAAGCCCAGATACCTGAGCGTGTTTTTAAAACGGATTACCGGATTGATCCGGAAAAGAACAGGGAACTTTCTGTCGAAATAGATAACCTAAGCTTTTTCAAAGATGATGAATATTCAGGGGCATTTATGAAAGGCTATACTTTGCCCGGGCTTTGGTTGCAGGCGAAGGCGGTCTATTATCCGTTGGAGATGTTGAAACTGGAAGTAGGTGTGCATTTCCTGCGCTTTTGGGGCGCAAACCGTTATCCGAATATGGCCTATCAGGATATTGCCCGCTGGAAAGGAGACCAATATCAGAAAGGTTTCCATGTCCTTCCCTGGTTTCGGGCGCAAGTTGCTCTGTCCGATCATGTGGATATCATTTTAGGTGACTTGTATGGAGCGGCTAACCATAATCTGATAGAACCGTTATATAGTCCTGAGCTGAATATGATGGCAGATCCGGAGATGGGTTTGCAGTTGCTCTATAACTCCCGCCGGTTCGATCTGGATATGTGGGTGAACTGGGAAAGCTTTATTTTCAGGGAAGATTTTCACCAGGAGGCTTTCACGGTCGGTTTATCCACCCGTTTCAAATTTAACGATCCGGAATCCCGTTTCCATTTCTATGCGCCTTTGCAGGGAATGGTACAACATCGGGGAGGAGAGATCGACACGATTTTCAGTAACTCCGTCCAAACCCTGATGAACGGGGCTATCGGTGTAGGTGGCGTTTGGAACACGGGACACAAGATATTCAAAAATGTAAATTTAGAATTGGATGCGACCGGTTATTATCAGCAGGCGGGTAAACTGTGGCCTTTCGATAACGGTTATGGCGTCTATGCGCGTGCCTCGGCTGATATATATGACTTCCGTGTAAAGACTTCCTATTGGAAATGCCACAAATTCATATCCATGTTCGGCAGTCCGTTCTATGGTGCGGTTTCGACTTCTGATGAGGGTTTGACCTTTGATAATCCTTCCATGCTCTACTTTGGGGCGGAGTATTCGCGCGTCTTGGCAAAAGGCTTTTCGCTCGGTATAGATTTGGATATTTATGCCCATTTGCCTGCAACGTTGAGAGGTACGGAACAAGATGGATATAAGACATTTACAAAAACAAGTTTCTCTGCCGGTATCTACTTACGTGTAAACCCATCTTTCCTGATAAAGAAATTCTGAACATTGTTTTTGGCTGGGAACTGTTGTTTAATATTCTCCGGAACGTTAACAACTATTAGATACAAAGCGAATATATAGAGCTAAATGGTTAGTAATTGTAAATGTTTTATTATTTTTGTAGGCGAGATGACGATTGGGAGGTCTTAAAATCGCTATAGTATGTTCGACGTTTCTTTACTATATGAATTGAAAAAAGGGAATCGGGAAGCCTTTAACGGCGTCTTTCGATATTATTATCCCCGGGTGATGGCTTACGTGGCTTCTATGGTTGAAGAGAAAGTGGCGGAAGATATTGTCCAGGATATCTTTTTATATGTATGGGAGAATCGCGCGAAGTTGTATGTCAGCGATGGTTTCCATTCGTATCTTTTCCAATCCGCTTACACTCGTTGCCTGGATTATTTCAAGAAAAATCTCTCCGTAGAAAAATACCACTCCCACACATATGAGAAATATCTGGAAGATTATCAAAACCTGTTGGAAGGAGACAATCCCGTCATCGAAGAACTTAGCATGAAAGATTTTTACCGGCGTTTGTATGAATTGCTGGAATTGCTGCCCGAACAGCGTCGTGAGGTCTTTGTTCTTGCTTATATAAAAGGCTTGACAGCCAAAGAGGTTTCCGAACAGATTCAGATGCCGCAGCGTACGGTGGAAAGCCATCTTTATTTAGCTCTCAAATTCCTGAAGAAACACATGTCTAAGAATGACTACTACCTACTTTGTTTTTTTCTTCTTTCACGCGGGATATATGCTTGACGCAAATAAAAAAGTTTAGTCTTTGCTCAGTAGTTTTTAGTTGTTGATCGTTTAGCTTATATATTAAAGAGAGAAAATGGAGTTTGATTACGCACTTTTAGCAAAATACTTGATTAATGAACTTTCTCAGGAAGAACTGGAAGAGGTCATGAAATGGCGTAGTTTGTCGGATGAGAATGAATCTGTTTTTTCTGAAGTGTTCCGGTTGCGCCTTTCATGGAATGCTGCAAAATATGCAGATAATGAACGGATCGATATCGCTTTGAAAAAGATAAATGCGCGGATTAATCAAACAAAACGTTTTCATGTTTTGGGTCCGTTGCTAAAGTATGCGGCTGTTCTTTTGTTGCTTGTTTCGCTATCATATTCCGGATGGGAGTATTTTAAACCGGAAACTTATGTGACTATCGCATTAAGAAACAAGGAAGAGGTGAAGAAAATTGCATTGGAAGATGGTTCTACAGTTTGGCTAAGAGGAAATTCTGCTTTAAAAATACCGGAGTCGTTCAGTGCGGCTAACCGAACGGTCTCCTTGCAAGGAGAAGCATTCTTTGACATCGCAAAGAATGCTTCTCCTTGCAAGGAGAAGCATTCTTTGACATCGCAAAGAATGCTCAATCACTATTTATAGTTTCTACGGATTATGTAAAGATAGAAGTACATGGGACTTCTTTCAGTGTCAATGTTAACGCCAAAAGTAAATCTGTTGAAACAGTTTTAGTAAGAGGCAGTATCGATTTACAAAACCTGAAGGGTAAGAGAATTTTGGAAATGAATCCAGGGGAGAAAGTGACTTATGCCTGGAACGACAATACCTATATTACGGACCGCGTAGATGTGAATGTTTGTGCTGCGTGGCGTTTTAACCAATTGATTTTTGATAATATAACTCTTCGTGAAATTGCCAATCAATTATCAGCTAAATATAACGTAAGTGTGAACATTGAGTCTTTAAAACTGGCCCAACGCAAATTTCGTTGTGTGATTAATGAAGATGAACATTTGTCGGATGTTCTGGAACAACTATGCTATTTGGCGCCGATTACTTACCGAATAGAAAATTCTGAGATCTATATATTTGAAAAACAAACAAAAAAATGAATGTCTATGGGAAATTAAAATGTAATTGAATGTAAATACTCCTTTAATATAAGGGATATTCCTTTGCAGCGGTTAATAAAAATGCTGCTTGGTAAAACAAGTTAACTAATTTTTATAGTACTAACAAAAATGAATCACATGATATGAATAAAAAAGTATCTATTGCTACATTATCAATGCTTTTAGTCGCAGCATCGCCGATCATGGCGGTGAATGACGCAAATACTTTGTATGTGAATTTGGAATTGTCTTTAAACAAGACAACAGTAGGCACGGTCATACAAAGTATCAGTCAACAAACAGGTTATGAATTTTCTTATGATGAGTCGATCTTGAGTAAGGAAATATCCAATGTCTCTGTTCGTGTAAAAAATGAACGTATTGAATCGGTATTAAAGAAAGTTTTTAAAAACACGGGGATTTCTTTCCGGATTGTTGATAATCGGATATTTCTGCAAGATAATGTAGAGACAAAGAACAGCCTTTTTGAAAACAGGTCTTTAGCGGTTGTCCAACAAGAAAAGAAGACAATCAAAGGTACGGTTATAGATAATACCGGTTTTCCCGTTATCGGGGCGAATGTTGTTATTAAAGGGAGTGCCGGAGTCGGTACGGTGACGAATGTCGATGGCGATTTTACACTGGATGGTGTTGAAGACGGCGCCATATTATTGATTTCTTATATCGGCTATGTAGACCAGGAGGTGGCTGTAACGAAAGGAAATAACGATTACAAAATTACAATTCATGAAGATACGCAGAATCTGGATGAAGTCGTTGTTGTCGGCTATGGTACACAAACCAAAGTAAATCTGACAGGGGCGGTGAGTACGATTGGCAAAGACGAATTGATCGACCGTCCGGTGACGAATGTCTCTTCCGCTCTTCAGGGATTGACTCCGGGTGTTACGGTAACGTCCGGCACGGGAAGGCCGGGGGATGACGGTTCGACTATCCGTGTTCGTGGAGTTGGTACGCTGAATAATGCTAATCCTTATATTCTGGTAGATGGGATCGAAACCGGGACTTTTGATTCGATTGACCCTAATGATATCGAGTCTATTTCGGTTCTAAAGGATGCGGCTTCGGCTGCCATTTATGGTTCTAAAGCTGCCAATGGTGTAATCTTGGTTACGACCAAGCGGGGGAAAACCGGTAAAGCAACAGTCTCTTATAATGGTAATGTCAGTTTTTCGAATGTGTCGACTTTGATTGACCGTCTGAGTTCTTACGATTATGCCCGTTTATATAACCAGTTGTTGACGCAAGATGGAGCCTCTCCTCGTTTTACAGACGACGATCTTCGTCTATTCAAGGATGGGACGGATCCTTACGCTCACCCGAATACAGTTTGGACAGATTATATTTTCCGGACAGGCTTTATGCATAAACACAATCTCAATGTCAGCGGGGGATCCGATGATGTGAAGTATATGGCATCTGCCGGGTTTTTAGGTCAGGAGGGAACAATGAAAAACTCCGATCGTCAGCAGTTTAATCTACGTACGAACCTGGATATTAAGTTGTCCGATAAGTTTACGATGCGGACTAATATGGCTTTTATCCATAATCAATATTCCGAGCCGAATGCTTCCTATGGAGGTGGTTCGAACCAACTTATATGGCAGGCTAATCGTATCGCTCCTTGGGTTCCCTATAAAAAAGAAGACGGTTCTTACGGTTCGATATCGGATGGTAATCCGGCAGCTTGGATAGACATCAATAGCCGGAAGAATCATTTGCAGCAAAATTTCTCCGGATTGTTAGCGTTTGATTATCATATTATGGACGGGTTGACATTTACGCTGCAGGGCGCTTATGTGACGAATATAAAAGAAACAAAGGATTACCGTAAAGAATGCTGGTATGACGACGTTAATTACCACGGGCCGGACCAGTTGACGGAAACGATTTCGAGATGGAGCCGTTATACATTGGATGCGTTGTTGAATTATGACAAGACTTTTAACCAGGACCATCATATCAAAGCGCTGGCAGGTTATAAGATCGAGAAGTATGATTATCGGGAGCTGGTTGCTTTCCGGAAAAGTTTTCCGAACAGCGAAGTAACTGATTTGAACGGTGGCGATTCATCCACACAGACAAACAGTGGCTATTCCCGTGAACTGGCATTGTTGTCCTATTTCGGACGTATCAATTACGACTACAAAGGCAAATATTTACTGGAAGCTAATTTCCGTGCTGATGCTTCTTCCCGTTTTGCAAAAGGGTATCGTTGGGGATATTTCCCCTCTTTCTCCGCCGGATGGCGTATTTCGGAAGAAGATTTTATGGAAAACACAAGAGGTTGGTTACAGTCTCTGAAGTTCAGAGGATCTTGGGGGTTGCTTGGAAACCAGGATGCGGTGAAGGACGAGTATTATCCTTATTTGCCGACTTTGTATATCGGTAAAAACTTCCCGTTTGCGGGAACGGTTCACCAAGGTATCACAGTTGTGAGCCATAAGGTTACAACTATTTCGTGGGAAAACTCGACGAACTGGGGCTTTGGGTTTGATGCTAATTTCTTGAATGAGTTTATGCTGAGTGCCGAATATTATAACCGCAAGACATCCGATATTATTATGGATATTCCTGTTTCCGATACATTTGGTATATCAGGAACCTATCAGGACAACAAAGGTTCATTGCGTAACAGCGGTGTGGAAGCGAGTCTTGCCTGGAATCATTCCTTTAATAAAGATTGGCGAATGGGAGTAAATGCAAACTTCTCCTATAACAAGAATAAACTGATTGATTTGGCTGGTGTTAATGAGATCATCGATGATTATAGCATCAACCGTGTGGGTGAGGCTTACCAGTCGTTCTATGTTTATGAGGTAGATGGTTTGTTCAAGAGTGACGAAGAAGCTGCCGCTTATGAAAAGCAATACGGCAATCCTTGGTCTGCTCCTTTCAAGGGTGGTGATTTCCGTATTAAAGATGTGGACGGAGATGGGAAACTGACGTCGAAAGACCGCGTGGTGAAAGGTTCGCAACAGCCGAAAACAACTTATGGCGTCACACTGAGTGGCGGATGGAAAAATTTTGATCTTTCTGTCTTTTTCCAGGGTGTGACAGGTACAAGCCGTTATTTCGCACGTGATGTGGTCGGTTCGTTCATTGGTGATACATCTCACCCCAGTAGCAACTGGCTGGATGCCTGGACTCCCGAGAATCCGAATGCTGAATGGCCGCGTCTTTTCCTCGAAGAAAGCTCAGTCAGTGCCCCTAACAAATGTCGTTCTTCTTTCTGGTGTATGAATACCAACTATCTGCGTATTAAGAATATCAATTTCGGATATACACTACCGAAGTCGATTACGAATAAATTGGGTATAGCCAATGTGAAGGTTTACTACACGGGTGAGAATCTCTTCACGTTTGATAGTCTGCCCTTTAACGCAGATCCGGAGTCTGCTTCCGGAAACTTGGATATTTATCCGATCAATAAAAGCCATTCTTTCGGTATTAACGTAACATTTTAAATGATTGAAATATGAAACTGAAACAAATATTAAGTCTTGTTCTCTGTCTTACCGGAGCAGGAGCCTTTACTTCGTGTGATGATTTCTTTGATCTGAATCCGAAAGATCAGTTGACAACAAACACATTTTGGAATACTTCCAATGATGTCGATGCGGCTGTAACTGCAGCATACAATTGGTGGGTTAATAATTATGTCGGATCGAAGTTTATTTTTTATGAAGACAGCTATTCGGATATCGGCTTCAATTATACGAATGCCTCTAATATGAGGAATATGGGGAGAGGCAGCGTTTCTCCTACGTCAGCTCCGAATTATTGGAGACAGTATGAGACGATACGCCGTTGTAATTTTGTCATCGAAAATATAGATTTGGTGCCGGCTTCGGCAATGACGGAAACGCAAAAGAATGATTTCCTGGCACAAGTACGTGCAATTCGAGGTTATAGCCATGCTTATCTGGCAACTTGGTATGGGGATGCTGTTATTATGGATTTTGTTCCCGCGACGGCAGATGATGCCAAACTGCCGCGTGAGCCGGAAGCGAAAGTGAAAGAACATGCTATGAATGATCTGGTGTGGAGTGCCGAACATATCGCGGAGAAACCGGCAGAGAAAGGACGTATTGCCAAAGGTACGGTTCTTTCGATGATTGCCCGTTTCAATTTGCTGTGGGGCAATTATTCGGAGGCATTGGATGCGGCTAATCAAGTGATTGCGCTGAACCAATATGAACTGGATCCGGATTTCCTGAATATGTTTTCCATGGCCGGGCAAAACTCTAAGGAAATTATTTGTACGTATGAGCATGTCCAAACTACTTATGCCTATAGTGATGTAATCCGTTTCTATAATAATTCGGATGGTGGTTGGGCTTCATTTGTCCCGACTCAAAACATGGTCGATATGTTTGAAATGGCGGACGGCAAGATGATTGACGAAGCAGGCTCCGGGTATGATCCTGTCCATCCGTTTTATAATCGTGATCCTCGATTGAAAAATACGGTTATCTATTCCGGATTGGATTGGGTGGGACGTAATAATGTGCCGCGCATATTCAATACTCTTGATAAGACTTTGCCGAACGGTTCTTCGAATAAAGATTATTATACTGCGGCTGACAATGCCTCCCATACCGGTATGTTGTGGGCTAAATATTTGTATCCAAACCAGGGGCAATATTCCACTTCCATGAATGACGATGCCTTGTGCCCGATTATCTTCCGGTATGCGGAAATACTGCTGACAAAAGCCGAATGTTTGGTCGAGTTGAATCAGGATTTGCAAGAAGCAATGAATATTGTTGACCGGTTGCGTGTACGCGGAGGACATATTGCTGTCGATCGTTCCAAATACAACACGCAAGCAAAAGTGCGGGAACTGGTAAGAAGGGAACGTACGATAGAGCTGGCAGGCGAAGGGTTCCGCTATGAAGATATTGTTCGCTGGGACGAATATGACAAAAGCGGGGCCAAGACCGGAAGAAAAGTGGCGGAAGCTGTTATGCCAGGTGACTTGTATCGTTTGTGCGGTACTGTCAACTATGACGAACCGGATCCGGATCGTCGTGCCGTGATCGATGTGAACGCTACTCCTGAAGACCGCTTGATTGAAGTCCGTTATTTCGACAAGAAGCAATTTCATTTGCCGATATTACAAGCCGAGATGGATGCGAACCCTCAATTAGTTCAGAATGATGGCTATTAATAGATCAATCAATTTTATTTACAATGAAGTACATTAGAAATTTAGTATATGCACTTTTACTCACAGTTGCCACTCAGGTGGCAACTGCGCAGATAAAAATCCTTTACGGACCTTATTTGCAGAATGTAAAAGAGAATGAAGCAACCATTGTCTGGGAGGCAGATAAGCCTTCTGTCGGTTGGGTAGAGTTGGCTCCTGATGATGGGACTCACTATTACGGTGAGGAAAGACCCAAATATTTCGATACGACTAACGGGGTAAAGAACACCTCTTTACTTCATACTGTAAAAGTCAAAGGATTGGCTCCCGGTACGACATACCGGTATCGCATCTATGCACAGGAAGTATTGTCGCACGAAGGTATTTCTGTTATATACGGACGCGTAGCTGCTTCAGATGTCTACAAAAAGAAAGCATTGACATTTACGACTTGTGATTCGCAGAAGAAAGAGACAAGTTTTGCGATGATCAACGATATTCATGGGCGTGAAGGTATTATTACAAAACTACTGAATGCTGCCGGCTACAAAGATAAGGACTTGATTATTTTCAATGGTGATATGGTTTCCGTATTTCAGGATCGGGAAACAATCTTCAACGGGTTTATGAAGGAAAGCATCGACTTGTTTGCATCTGAAAAACCGATGTATTATGCACGTGGAAACCATGAAACTCGCGGCGAATTTGCTACGTCTTTCCAGAAATATTTTTCACCGGAAGAACCTTTCCTGTATTATATTTTCAGACAGGGGCCTGTTTGTTTTATCATGTTGGATACAGGAGAAGATAAGCCGGATTCCGATATCGAGTATAGTGGTATTACCGACTATGACGGCTATCGGACGGACCAGATGGAATGGATGAAAGGACTTTATAAAAATGAGGATTTCAAACAAGCTAAATTTAAAGTGGTGATTGCGCATATGCCTCCTTCTGCTGACCTCAATATCTGGCATGGTCAGAAAGATGTGTTGAAGAAATTTGTCCCTATTCTGAATGATCTCGGAGTTGACCTGATGTTATGCGGACATCTGCATAGAAATAAATATGAAGAGCCGAGTACTGGGATCAAATTCCCTGTGTTGGTAAATTCCAATAACAGTGTGGTTTCTGTGTCTACTGATGGCAATCAGATGAATCTGGTCGTACTTGATTTGGATGGTAAAGTCGTTACCAAAAAATCATATATGGCTAAATAATATCGAATGGTTTATTTTTTTATTCTCGATTTTCAAAGGGGGCTTATTGTATAAAACGCTTTTTTTAGGCTTGGAAGATATCCGAGAGTGAACAAATGTTAATCCTCTTTTCTGACGTCAAAAAGAGGTTTTTCCGCCTTTTTTGAGCGTTTCCGGCCATTACGACCGTCCTCTTTTCCATTACGACCGTTCTAATAGGTAGTGCACTCGGCACCTCGCGAAGATTAGGACGGTCGTAATGGCAATTAGAACGGTCGTAATTGGAAAGAGGACCGTTTTCATGGCAAAAAAGCCCCTAAATTTCCTTGGGATATTTGGAACGCCGTCCGTTTTATTTTCAAATATTCGATTCTCCAGGAGTTAAGGTTTATCACTTTGCCGGCGTTTCCGGCTTTCGGCAATCAAATTGCATACTTTTCGGGACGGTCTCGGCTCCTCATTTCGTCTGTTGTCAGAAAAGAAGGCTTAAACCGCAAAAAGAGTCAATCCAAAATGAATCAACTTTTCGGTCGAAATAGAAAAATAGTCGAAAAGGGGGTTATTGTATTATTTGAACATATATCCTCTGGTGTGGTGGATTGGTATTGGACACTTTAAAATCAAGCAGAACAAACTAAAAAAACTATGATATTAGCTCCGTATTTTTTCCAATCTATTCGTTTTGCTTATATGGGGGCAGAAAACAGGACAAAGATATGTTTGTTATCAGCCTGGTTAAAAAGTTCATGTACCCCACATGCTTGTAAATAGTTTGTAATACAGAGAGTACGCTCAATGCACTCTCTTGTTTAATATTAAATAATGTTAGAATATGAAATATTGTATACTTATAGCTGTATTTCTTTTTTGTTCTTGTTCTGATTTCAATGAATGTAATGTTTGTGAAATTGAGATATCAACTAATCGTAAACAAGAAGAACTATTGCTTTCTTCTTTTATTAAGAATTATATAGTTATACCATTGGAAACAAAGGACGAATGCTTAATAGCTCAGATTGATAAAATAAAAAATATCAAATAATGAAGTTTATATATTAGATAATATGAATAATGCAATATATGTATATGGTATGGATGGAATACATCATCGTACTTTATTTAAGGTAGGAAATGGACCAGGAGAATATTTGCAATTAATGGATTTTGATATACGGAATAATATCTTGTTTGTATTAGATTTTGGAGGACGTCGTATTTTGAAATATGATTGTGAACTAAATTATTTAGGCCAAATTCAGTATGAAACTTACTCTACTCAAATTTCAGCATATAAAGATCTGATATATTTATATAATTTGAAATCAAAGAAAGGAAATGATTATAAATGTTCGGTTTTTAATGAAAAAGGAGAGAAAATTATAGATAAATTGATAAGGCCGGAAAATGAAAATCTATTTAATTATAATGAATCTAATGTCTTTTCTTTAAATGGTGATGATCTGTATATATCTCCTGTATATGACAATTATATCTATAAGGGAGAAGATTTACAACCTGTGTATCATATAAGATTTAAAAGGAAAGGGTTTCCGGATGACATAAATATCGAAGAGCAAGATGTTAATAGTCCAGATTTTCAATTTATAGTTAAGAATAATTATTATGTATCAGATCACTTCTTGATATTTGATTATTTTGTTGAAGGTGAACGTGCTTTTTGTGTTTTTGACAAATTGAATAATAAGAAAGAAATAGGATTTGTAAGTAATGATCTAATACCGGATTTTCGTTTTTTTCCACGTTGGGGAGATGGCAGATATTTAATAGAAGAAATAAATGCAGGAATATTATATGAGTATTTTCCATCTTTATTGAAACATTCAAGATTACGGAATTTATCTCTGGAAGATAATCCAGTAATAATTTTATATGAGATAAAGAAATAAAGTTGGATTTATACAAAAAAATAGTTTCTGGACATGAATATATTGGCCATATCAGATACCGTTTGTATAATGAAAGACCGATTTTGATAAGTCTGTTAAAACTTATTACTGTATGTGTAATCTCAAAGATGAAAAGGTTTATGTTGATACAACTCCTTTTATCAATTTTGGTATATAGCTTGGTTACAATAAAAATAGAATGGAATGAAAAAGCTTGTATTAATATCGGGTTTGACGATGTTACTTTTGGGCATGGGATTAAATCTTCAGTATGCATTGGACGATTATGGTTGGGCTGATAATTTGGTTATACAGATATTGGCTACGACTGGTGACATCAATACTTCGTGGCCGGATCCAAATAAACCGGTGGAACCGGGAACGATTGCGGTGACAAAAAGTTGTATGTATATTTATCCCGATGGTTCCTTCACGGGAAGCGTACAACGTGTATGTGAAAAGCAATATGTTTGTCCGACATGTAATTGTACTCCTGTACCGTGTGGTGGTGAATTTTAGTAAATGGAAGATTATGGTTCGATATTTTTTTAGTTTGCTGATAATTTTTAGTTTGTTTGCTTGTCATCCAAAACAACAGGTTGCAATTTCGGATGATATGTCTGTTGTTGATACTGTGAGCCCTCGGGTTATTCCCATTTCTATTTCGGATACTACTTACCGGCATGTTGATCAAACATTCGAGCAAGTCTCTTATGTGATTTTGTCAGATGATGTTTTGATAGGAGAAATAGTTCGTACCCTTGTTGTTGATGACCGTATTTTTATATTGGACAACCAAAATAAAATTTTCTGTTATAATATGGAGGGTGGAGTCGAATATGTGATAGACGACTATGGTTCGGGACCGGGTGAATATGGGCGTATATTGGATTTTGCGCTAAATCCTCCATTGAAGGTTTTATGGATGTACGATTCTTCAAGAAGACAGTTGTTGTGTTATGATATGTTTACTGGTAAACGTTGTCAATCCATCTCTGCTGCATATATGGCACCTGAACGTATGGCAATTTGGAACGGATCCTTTTTCTTTTTTATGGGGAACCATTATAACTATCCGGATAATTCGAATATGCATTATTCTTTATTTTATTCCATATCCGGTGCCAAAATAGACAAGTCTTTTTTCCCTCATGACCAAATGTCAGAGTTCCTGTTTTCTTATGGTTGGGAACATCCGTTCTATTATAATGATGATAAGCTTTATTTTATAAATAATTATGGGACTGTTGTCTATCAGTTGACGTCGGAATCCATTCGGCCATTGTACAAAGTAGAGTTGCCTGATTCTTTACCGTCGGATGTATTGATGGAAGTAACGCCATCGTTGAAATTGATGCAAACCCGCTACTCTTGGCTGTTGAGTAATGCCTATGAAACGGATGGTATTTTAAACTTATGGTTTCAAAAACAAGGTTATTATTATGCTGTATACTATGATTTATCGAATAATAAAATCATATATGCCGGCAAACAGGTTAATAACATTCCGGTTAAGGATTTATTATTTATTTCACAAATCAATGGAGTGTATAAGAATACATTCTTTTCGGTGGTTCCTTCTTTTATAATCAAATACAAAATTGATGAAAACCCGGATATTTTTCCGGAGGATTTAAAGAGTTTGACGGAAGAAAGTAATCCGGTTATCGCTTTTTATAAAGTAAAAAGGTGAAAAAATACTTTTTTTGCTCCGTATTTTTCCCGAGTTGTTCGTTTTGCTATAGATGAAAGGAAATAAAATGGATTTTGATTATAGACTTTTAGTAAAATATTTGGTCGGCACACTTTCTCCGGAAGAAATGGAGGCGGTGAAGGAGTGGCGCGCACGGTCGATTGAGAATGAAGATATTTATTCCAAATTGATAAACCTTCGTGTTTCATGGAAGTTTATGCGATATAATACACCAGGGCATATTGAAAGCGCTTTGAATGAAGTGAATGGCAAGATAAATCGTAGAAGGCGGTTTGACATTGTCCGCTCTGTAATGAAATATGCGGCTGTGATCTTGTTGCTTGTCTCTTTTTCTTATGTGGGATGGGAATATCTGAAACCTGAAAATTATGTGACGATTACGGTTAAGCAAGGGGAAGATGTGAAAAAAATTATGCTTGCAGATGGGTCGACTGTCTGGTTGAAGGAAGGGGCTTCCTTGAAGATGCCCGAAACTTTTGCCAAAAACAATCGTCAACTCTCCTTGCAAGGAGAAGCATTCTTTGACGTTGCAAAGAATGCGCAATTTCCACTATATGTTTCAACGAATTATGTAAATATCAAAGTTCTCGGAACGGCTTTCAATGTAAAAACAGACGAGAAGCATAAAAATGTAGAAACCGTTTTAGCAAGGGGTAAAGTAGCTCTGCTCGATAAGCAGGGAAATGCCGTTTTAGACATGTCGCCGGGAGAAAAGGTGACATATAATAGCTATAAGAACGAATATTCCACAGAGATTGTGGATGTAAATATAAGTACAGCGTGGCGGCTGAACCAGTTTGTCTTTGAAAATGTCACGCTTAGGGAAATCGTCAATCAACTCTCCGTAAAATTTAATGTGAACATAAATCTGGAATCATCGAAGCTTGCCCAGCGTAAGTTCCGGTGTGTGATCAATGAGGATGAGAGCTTGCCTGACATTCTGAACCTCTTGAAGTATTTAGCCCCGATCCGGTATAGGATAGAGGGGAAAGAAATATTTATATATGAATAATAAAAATGGAATGCCTATGAAGAAATAACAGACAGGAAAAAGAAAACACACACAACAAAAGAAAACTGTAACTTAAAAAAACTTAGTACTAACATTATTGAATCACATGTATGATTAAAAAAGCATCAATTGCGACATTAGCAATGTTTTTGACAGCTGCATCGCCCGCAATGGCGGAAGGGGATGCACATTCTTTGTATGTGAATCTGGAACTGGCGTTGAATAGTACAACTGTCGGTGCAGTGATACAAAGTATTAGTGAACAAACCGGATACGAATTTTCTTACGACGAAGCCTTGTTGAATAAGAAAATATCCAGAGTTTCCGTTAGCCTTAAAAATGAACGTATTGAAAAAGTTCTGAAAGAGGTCTTTAAGAATACCGGTATCTCTTACAAGATTGTTCATAACCGCGTATTTCTGAAAGATAATAGTGTAAAACAATATGTCCAACCCGAGCCGGTTGTGGCTATGGCCCAGCAACAGAAAAAAGCGATATCCGGTGTCGTTATCGACGATACGGGATTGCCGGTTATCGGGGCGAATATTATCCTTAAAGGCGGTGCCGGTGTCGGAACGGTGACGGATGCCGACGGTAAATTTACATTGGATGGAATTCCTGACGGAGCGACTTTACTTGTTTCTTATATCGGATATTTGGATCAAACGATACAGGTGACAGGTGATAAAAGCTCGTTTCAGATTACCTTACATGAAGATACCCAGAAACTGGACGAAGTTGTCGTTGTCGGATACGGTGTGCAAAAGAAGGTCAATATGACAGGTTCTATTTCGAATGTAAAAGCAGAAGAACTTTCGGTTATTCCGAACACTAACTTGTCGAACTCTTTGGCCGGACGTGCTCCCGGTGCAACTATTACAGGTAATTCCGGTTTGATGGGAGCTTCTTCCGAAATCCGTATGCGTGGTGGTTTTGGCGATCCGTTGTTCGTTATAGACGGTGTTATCCGCGATAAAGAAGCGTTTGATAACCTGGAACCGTACGAAATCGACCAGATGAGTTTCCTGAAAGATGCCGCATCGGCCTCTATCTATGGATCAGCTGCCGGTAATGGTGTCGTGTTGGTGACGACCAAAGGGGGTGTCAAGAACCAAAAACCTGTGTTTAACTACCAGGGTTCCTATGCTTTCAGCAAGTCTACCCAGGAATTGTTCGCAGACAGATGGACAGCTATCGATGATTTGGATTATCAAAATGCGGTTGCACGTTTCCAAGGGACGAAAGAACCTAACGGTGAAGCTGAATATGCTTATTTCCGCGATAATAATATTAACTATAATGTAAACGATTACATTTGGCAGAATCCTTGGAATACGAAACATTCTCTGAGTGTGACAGGCGGTAGTGAAAAGGTTCAATATTATGTAATGGGATCTTTCCTGGCGGAAGAGGGTTCTTATGTCTCTTTGGAAAATAAGAAATTTTCTTTGCGTTCGAACCTGACGATGGAATTGAGCAAATATATCAAGATGAATGTAAACCTGGATGCAAACCAATCGAACGACAAACGTTTCTATTGGCCGTTCTCGGATGATGATGACCAGGCTGTTTACGACTTGTATCGTTGTACGTTCAATGCGATGAAGACAACGCCTTTTTATTCTAACCTGGATGGAACTCCATCTGCTACTATTACGGATTATCCGATCTATCAGGACTATGGTTCATGGCAGGGATGGAACCCGGTAGACCAAGTTGTGGGTGACCGTTATTTGAAGACTCGCCGTCGTAATATGAATGGTATTGTTTCATTTGATTTCAATCTTGACTTTATCACGAAAGGTTTGAGTACGAAGATTATGGGAAGTTATATCGGCCATGACTATTCTCGTAAGAGATTCATGACTTTTCAAAAAAATTACAAATTCCAACAGGCTGATCCGGAAGGAAACCGTTTTTTGCCGGCTCCGTTGAATTTGAATGAATATAATACATTCAACTTTTCCCAGAATTATGAAAACCTGGATTATCGTGCCAAGCAGTTATGGACAGAGCAGTTCAACTGGTTCGTAAACTATGCAAATACGTTCGGCAAACATGACGTCGGCGGTATGATCGTTTTTGAACAGGCTGCCAACGGTGGTGAATGGGTACAGGCTAAGGGTGAACAACCGCTTGCCAATATCGATCAGATGTTTAATTATTCAAAAGATGCGGAACGCCGTTGGGGAGATGCGGAAGAATATACCGGTGGACGTCTTTCCTGGATAGGCCGTTTCAATTATACGTTCGATCAGAAGTATATTGCCGAGTTCTCTTTCCGTTATGATGGCAATACCTTGTTCCCGGACGGACACCGTTGGGGATTCTTCCCGTCTGTATCTGCTGCATGGCGTATCAGTCAGGAGCCGTTTATGGAAAAGACATCCGATTGGTTGAGCAATTTGAAATTGCGTGCATCTTATGGAACGACCGGTAATGACTTGGATTTGAGTAAGGACCCGATCGATAAGATTACAGCATTTTCTTATTTGCAGAAATATAATACGGGTGGCACATATATATTCGGCAGTAATTTAGCCAATACAATTACAGCTGGTGCGACTCCTAACCCGACATTGACTTGGGCCACTTCCACGACTTATAATGGTGGTTTGGATTTCGGTTTCTTTAATAATCGTTTGTCCGGTACGTTCGATGCTTTCTATCGTAAGGAGGTCGATATTTTGGGCCCACGTACAGTGACGCTCCCGAATACGTATGGCCAAAGCTTGGCTCCGGAAAACTATGCTGAGCGTTCATGGAGAGGTGGTGAACTGTCTTTAACCTGGATGGATAAGGCTGCTAACGGGGCAATCGATTATTCTGCCTATGTGAATTTGGGTTTTGCCCGTGACAAATGGGACGTATTGGATGTTTCTGCTACTTATCAGGAAGGTGGAAATCTTCATGCCCTATCACCTGTAGGGAAAGCCGATGGTATCTTGATCGGTTTGATTGCCGATCACTTGCTGACAGACCAGGCTGAAGTCGACGCTTTGAAAGCGAAAGGTTTCAAACAATATGGACGTGATCCGTATTTGGGCGGTATCTTGTATAAAGATACACGCGGTGACGGATATACGGAAGGACCTGATGGCCGTATCGATGGCAATGACGCATATAACTTGTTGAGTGAAAACGGAACGCCACGTATTAACTACGGTTTTGGTGGTAATATTAAGTGGAAAGGTATTACTCTGGATGTCCACTTCCAAGGTGTCGGCAAGTATGATCGTTTTGTCGGTGGTGTCGATGGTGGTTTCTACCAGCATGGTGGTGCTGTCCGTCCTTATTTCCCGATTTGGACAAGCGACAAAGTATATGATCCGGAGCGTAACCCGAATGGTGTTTATCCGCGTATCGTAGGTTCTGGTTGGTATGAGTCCGGAGCCGGAAACACCAGTTACTGGATGCGTAACGGCGCTTATCTTCGTTTGAAGAACTTGAACATCGGCTATGATTTGCCAATGGGCATTCTTCGTCCGTTAGGTATTTCGCGTGCTCAGGTGTTTGCCAATGCGACCAATTTGTTCTGTATTTCAGCAGTAACAGAGTTCTTGGATCCTGAACAGAAATATTATGATTCATATCCATTGATGAAAACTTTTTCCTTTGGCCTTAATTTCTCGTTCTAATTTTAAATCAGAAAGAATATGAAAATGAAAAAAATTAAATATGCAATAATAAGTGCCGTTCTCGTTTTAGGCGGAATGACAACCGGTTGTGATACGCTGGATATCGATAACTTGAATAGTTATGATGAATCTATGGTCTGGGACGATGCCAGCTTGGCAACCGCTTATGTGAATAATCTTTATTCGGAGTGTTTTGGCAACTGGAATGCCGGAGCGGATAATAATTCGGAACAAGTGACCGGTATGCCCTGGTATTTAGGCACTATTACTGAAACAGGCGGTGCCTATAAAAAATGGGATTACACGACGATCCGTCATATCAATGAAGCCATCAAGCGCTTGGAAGAGGGATTATTGGATAGCAAAACGGCTAATGGGTTGTTAGGCCAGGCCTATTTTATGCGTGCTTATACCTATTATTGGATGGTTATACATCATGGTGGTGTCCCTTATATTAAAATTCCTCAGGATAAAGATAAGGATGATTTGTATGTGAAACGTAATTCCACACCGGAATGTTTCCAGTTCATGGTGGAAGATTTGGATCATGCCATATCATTACTGCCTGAAAAGATTGCAAGCAGTTCTGCAGATTATGGTCGTATCGACCAATGTTTTGCGAAAGCCTGGAAAGCAAAGACTTTGTTGTTGAAGGCATCTCCTCAGTTCAATCCGAGTAACTCCTATGGTAATCCTTATTGGGAAGAGGCTTATACGGCAGCAAAAGAGGCTTATGATTTTTGCGTGGCTAAAGGTATTTCATTAACTCCTGAATACGCAAATATTTGGATACAGGAGCAGGGACCGGAAGTGGTGTTCCCCGTAGTAAATTCTAATCCGAACAAAATTTCATCTTGGGAATATACGACTCGTCCGGCATCGGTCAGTCGTGATAAGTCTTATAGTAATCCGACTTGGGAATTTGTGAAAAGTTTCCCGATGATGGATGGCAAGCGCTATGATGATCCGACAAGTAAATATTATGTGGGTGATGAACAGGCTTTGCTGAAATCTTTCTGGGTGAATAGGGATCCCCGTTTTAATAATGTGTGCTTATATAATGGTCGTGAATATCCGGTGGCAGGAAAACCTTCTGATTACCGGCAATATAACGCACTGGGTGTGAGTAGCCCGGACGACCAGTATGGCGTGAATCCTGCTGCGCATACCAATGCTGTGAATAACGATATTTTTTCAGGTTTCTATATTTACAAAGCTGCGGATTTGACGTTGACTCAAGATAAGGTAATGACATATGATATCGATTACATCTTGATGCGCTTTGCAGAAGTAATGTTTATTTATGCTGAGGCAGCCAATGAAACCGGACATTCGGATGTGGCAGTCGAAATGTTGAAACAAATTCGTAAACGTGCCGGAATTGAAGCAGGAAGCGATGGCCTTTACGGTCTGAATGTCGGCAACCGCGAAGAAATCCGCCAGGCTATTCTGGATGAACGTAATATCGAGTTGTGTTTTGAAGGTCATCGTTTTTGGGATTTGCGCCGTACGCGTAACATGATGAAGCTGGCCGGTTGGACTAAACACGGTCTTGAGGCGATTGCTATCAATCCGGATGGAACTGATATGAGTTTGAATACGGCAAGAACAAAGATAAACAACAACGAATTGACCACAGGCGATTTTCGCTATGTGATTCATCAGGTTCCTTATACGGAAGCTGCAGAAAGAGAATTTGTGATTGAAGAATCTTTCTATTTCTTCCCGATTCAAAAGAGTAATATCGATCAGAATCCGAATCTCGAACAAAATAATAATTGGGGCGGAACTTTCAATCCGACAATGGAATAAATTATTACTTTTGTTTTTCATACTCAAAGGAGGGAGACCAAAAGACTTACAACCCTTTGGTTGTCCCTCTTTTTCATTTTATTTATAAACTTAATCTGTATCAGGCGATGAAAACTAAACTTTCTTTATTGATTTTTGCTTTGTTATTTGTGTTCTCCGGAACAAAGGCTCAGAATAATATCACGATCGGTGTTATTCAGTATGATTTGAGCAATATAGATAAAAGCTTTAAGGATTTGCATGACCAGGGATTCGGATCTTGCGAACTGAGTTACCGGAACAATACACTGACCAAAGAGTTTGCTGAAAAAGTGAAGGCGGCGTCGAAGAAACATAATATTAAGGTCACTACAGTTGTCGGTGTGCCGGGAAGCCGTAGTGTCTGGAATTTCCGTCAGGGACCGGCAACGATAGGCCTGGTGCCGAAAGAAGAGCGGGCTGAAAAAATCAAGGTGTATCATGAAATGATCGATTTCTGCGCAATGGCTGAAGTGCCGGCCATGCATTCTCATTTCGGTTTTATTCCGGAAGATCCCTCTTCCGAACAATATAAGGATTTTATCCGGGTTATGCAGGATTTGGCCAATTATGCGAAAGAGCGGAATGTCATGATCTATTTTGAAACAGGGCAGGAAACCCCGACAACTTTGATCCGTGCAATTAAAGATATAGGTACGGGTAATGTGTTTATTAATTGCGATTTGGCTAATTTACTGATGTATGGAAAGGCCAATTCTCTGGATGCCGTGAAACAGTTCGGAAATCTGATTAAGGAATTTCATGCAAAAGACGGTAAATATCCGGATCCTAATAATCCGTATGAATTAGGCGCAGAAGTGCCGATCCCAACAGGAGAAGTCGATTTTCCCGCTGTTATAGCAGAACTGAAGAAACAAGGTTTCCAGGGAGCACTGACCATTGAATGTGAATTGAACGGTGCACGGCATGATTATGTTATTAAAACTCGTGAATATCTGCAGGGACTATTGGATAATTAGTATCTTTGTCTGATATTGTTTATATTTTTAAAGAAATAGTTGCTAATCTATATAAATTATTTTCTACTATGAGAACAAGCAGAAGAGGTTTTCTGAAAACCCTTGGAGGTGTAGCTCTTTTCTCAATTGTGCCGCGTAACGTATTGGGAAACGGGTATATAGCTCCGAGTGATCAATTGACTAAAGGTATCATTGGTACCGGAGGTATGGGAAGAGGCCATGTGAATTACGGCGGTACGCGTTTGGTTGCCGTTTGTGATGTAGACAAGAAACACCTGGAGTTAGGGAAAAACCTGGTGAAGGATAAAATAGCCGCTTATCATGATTTCCGCGATTTGATTCTGGATCCGAATGTCGATATCGTCCATATCGCGACGCCTCCCCACTGGCATGGAATTATGTCGGTCGAGGCTGCTAAAGCCGGTAAGGATATCTGGTGCGAAAAACCGATGACACGTACGATCGGAGAGGGCAAGCGGGTGATGGAAGCAATGAAGCAATACGGGCGTATGTTCCGTTTGAACACCTGGTTCCGCTTTACCGACCAGTTCTATGGGTTGGGTACGCCGGTCAAGCCGTTGAAGAAATTGGTGCAGAGCGGTATGCTGGGCTGGCCGTTGAAGGTGACGATCAGTAAACATACCGGTTTCGACTGGAAATTCTATTGGGTAGGCAAAGAGTATCTCGAACCGCAATCCGTTCCGTCGGAACTGGATTATGACATGTGGCTCGGCCCGGCTCCTTACAAGCCTTATAATCCGCACCGTGTACACCAGACTTTCCGTGGCTACTGGGATTATGATGGTGGTGGACTGGGCGATATGGGACAACACTATATCGACCCTGTGCAATATATATTGGGCAAAGACGAAACCAGCCCGGTAAAGGTGGAAGTAGATGCCCCGCAACAGCACCCGGATGCTGTCGGTACATGGCGCTCGATCACATATACCTATGACGATGGTTGCCAGATCGTGCTTTGGGGAGGCGATTTCGGAGATCCGAATACGCCGTATATTGCCGGTCCGAAAGGTAATGTTTATAAGAATTTTGTATGCGATATTCCTGATTGGGAGAAGAAACTTGCCGATTATCCCGAACCGGAACCACAGGTTACGGATTTTATCGAATGTGTGAAAACCCGTCAGCCGTTTGCTCTGAACGAACGCAACGGATTCCGTTCGGCTACAATTGTCAATATGGGTGCAACGGCGCTCCGCTTGAACCGGACATTGAATTTCGATCCTGTGAAACTTGAATTTATTGATGATGAGGCTGCGAATCGTTTGTTGGATCAGCCGATGAGAGCTCCCTGGAATATTTAATTCATTCAAAATTCAAAAACATATGAGAAAAGCATATATATCAATAGCTGCCTTATTGCTATGCGGAAGCATGCTGATGGCGCAGACACCGGCCAACCGTACGGCCAAAACGACCGCTGCCGATGTGTTGGCTCAAATGCCTGCGGCACAGCAAGCGGAGTATAATAAACTGATAAGTGATCTGAGTTCTACCGGCGAAGAAGGTGTCTTGATGCTGGTTAATATGATCAATGCACCGGGCAAAGGCAGCAATGCGAATGTGGATTACGCCTTGAGCGGCCTGACGCATTATGTCATGGCGAAAGGGGAGGAAAGTGCCCGCCTGACAACAGCTAATGCTTATCTGAAAGCATTGGAAATGGTGAATGAGCGCGAAACAAAAGCGTTTATCATCCGTCAACTACAGATTTTAGGACAAGATGAATGTGTGGACGCACTGGCATCCTGTCTGAATGATGAATCGTTAAGCGGACCTGCTGCACGTGCCTTGGCTGCTATCGGTAGTGAAAAGTCCGGACAGGCTTTAGTGGCTGCATTGAAGAGCCGTTCCGGTTCTCCGAAAACGCAGAAAGACGTGATCCGTGCGATTGCAGATGCACAGGTGAAAGAAGCCGAGACGGTCTTGAAAGCTTTGCTGGGTGCTTCCGATCCGAATATGCAGAAGGCTGTACTCTATGCACTGAGCCGTGCCGGAAGCCGCGAATCGCTGGATGCATTGGCGGATGTAGCTGCAAATGCCGGGTACACGATGGAAAAAACCGGTGCGAACGAAGCTTATATAGCCTTGATCAAGCGAGTGATTGCACAGGGAAATTATACGGATGCTCTAAAGGCTGCAAAGAAGTTGCAGAAAGATGCCGCTAAAGCTGGGCAGGAGCAGACACGTGAAGCTGCTTTGCAAGCTATGATTTCGGCAGAGTTGGCAATCGGACAGCAAAAAGAACAAGCAAAAGGGAAAGATGCCGATAAAACTGGAGCTTCCAAAATCGTAGTGGCGGCCATGAAGGACCCGAGCAAGAATTACCGGAATGCCGCATTGGATTATGCTTCTTGTTTTGCGGATAAGGATTTGTATATCGAACTGGTGAAGATGCTGCCGAAGGCTAAACCGGAACTGAAAGTCGATATCCTGAACTGGATCGGACGTGAGGCTAAAAAGCCCGCCAAGCATGATATTATCCGGGATCTGGAAATCCGTTTTGATCTTCCTGCCAGACAAGTGTTGCTGGAACAACTTCGCGATGCCGACTTTAATGTGAAGCAGGCTGCTACTTGGACATTGGTTAAGATTGGCGATAAGGCCTATATCCCTTCGCTGGCCGAATTGCTGAAGAATGACGACAAGCAGATCGTATTGCTGGGCCAGGATGCTTTGGCAGCCTTCCCGGGGGATATCGACGGAGCTGTGGCAAAAGCGGTTTCTTCTGCCGCCAATGCCGGTAAGATTGCCGGGTTGGAGTTGTTAGCTATGCGTAAGGCGACTGCTAATATTAATACAGTATTAGAACAGATACAGTCCGGTTCTCCGGAGGTAAAAGCTGCGGCATATGTGGCGCTGAAAGATGTGGTGGGCGAACGTGATATCACAAATATGTGCGGTATGCTGGAAACGGCTGATGCTTTGGCTGTTCCTCCTATGCAGCGTGCGGTGATTTCAGCCTTATCATCATTGTCACCCGCTGGGCAGGTGGAAACGGTAACACGTCGTATGTTGCAGGCCGGTGATAAAGGATATTTGTATTATTTTGTCTTGGCTTCGACTGGTGAGCAGAGTGCGCTTGACTTAATCATCGAAGGATGTGAAAAGGGGAATGGTGCAGTAAAAGACGCTGCAGTAGGTGCCTTGTTAATATGGAAAGACTTGCGTGCTGCCGACTATCTGTATGAAATTGCCAAATTGGGCGATTCACAAATTAGAACGGCTGCATTGAATCGTTTTGTCGAATTGGTATCTTCTCCGGAACGGACCGGTGAAAACCGCTTGTTGAGCCTGCGTAAGGCAATGGAAATTGCACAGACAGATGCACAGAAGATCGCAATCTTGCGGCAGGTTGAAAAGACCGGCACATTCCTCGGCTTGTTATACGCCGGTGAATTTCTGGATCAGAAGCCTGTACAGCAAGCTGCTGCCAATGCCGTCATGAACATTGCTTTGGGCAACAAGGAGTATATGGGCACCAATGTCCGTGCTTTGTTGAATAAGGTAATGGAAGTGCTCGATAACCCGGACGCTGGCTATCAGAAGGAAGCCATCAAGAAGCATCTGGCTGAAATGCCGCAGGGAGAAGGGTTCGTCTCTCTCTTCAATGGCAAGGACCTGACTGGCTGGAAAGGGCTTGTCGAGAACCCGATCGCCCGTGCGAAGATGAAACCGGCCCAATTGGCGAAAGCACAGGAAAAGGCGGATGAGAACATGCGCAGGGACTGGAAAGTCGAAGATGGTTTGTTGGTATTCGAAGGCTCCGGTTATGATAACTTGTGTACGGAGAAGCAATATGGTGATTTCGAAATGTATGTAGACTGGATGCTTGATCCGGCTGGTCCCGAAGCGGATGCCGGTATTTACCTGCGTGGCACTCCACAGGTTCAGATCTGGGATACTTCCCGTGTGAATGTAGGCGCACAGGTCGGTTCCGGTGGTTTGTATAACAACCAGGTGAACGAAAGCAAGCCGTCGAAAGTGGCGGACAATAAATTAGGCGAATGGAACAGTTTCTATATTAAAATGGTGGGTGACCGCGTAACGGTTGTCCTGAACGGAGAAAAAGTGGTGGACGATGTGATCCTTGAAAACTACTGGGATCGTAAGCTTCCGATCTTCCCCGTTGAACAGATCGAATTGCAGGCTCACGGCAGTAAAGTCTATTACCGTAATATTTACGTAAAGGAATTGGAACGCAAGGAACCGTTCAAACTTTCCGCCGAAGAGGAGAAAGAAGGTTTCAAGATTTTGTTTGACGGAACGAATATGCATGAATGGACAGGCAATACGGTCGACTATACATTGGAAGACGGTACCATCTCCATGATTCCGAGCAAGAGCTACGGTGGCAACTTATATACGAAGAATGAATACGGCAACTTTATTTACCGTTTCGAATTCCAGTTGACTCCGGGTGCCAATAACGGTGTCGGAATCCGTACTCCGATGGAAGGAGATGCCGCTTATGTCGGAATGGAAATCCAGATTCTGGATTGCGAACATCCGATCTACAAAGATATAACTCCTTTGCAGCATCATGGCTCCGTATATGGTATTATCCCGGCTAAAGCGGATCATCATAGCGCCTTCAAACCTGTGGGCGAATGGAATTATGAGGAGATTGTTGCCGATGGCGATAATATCCGTGTGACGGTAAACGGTGTTGTCATCCTGGATGGTAATATCCGTGAGGCGACCAAGAACGGAACACCCGACCATAAGGAGCATCCGGGACTTTTCAATAAGAAGGGACATATCGGCTTCTTAGGACATGGCTCTCCGGTTAAATTCCGTAACATCCGTATTAAAGAACTGAAGTAAGAGTTCTGTATCACATTGTTAAATTGCAGTATAAGCATTTATTTGTTTATACTGCAATTTTTTTTGCGGGCTGTTTGTCTGAAAAGCCTTGAATATTAACATGAATAAATTTGTAGATCTGGTTTATAATGACGAATTTTGTGTCATATTTAACTAATGAAGTGCTCATGGAAACAGACCAGTATCGATTATTATTAGATAATGCCCAGGTTGGTTGGTGGGAAGCTGATTTTGAACGCGGATGTTATATCTGCTCGGACTTTTTGATTAGTCTGTTAGAATTGGATGGTCCACAACTGCCTATTCGTGATTTCCTTGCTTTAATCCGTGAAGATTACCGAGACCGTATTGCCAATGAATTTGCTTTCTTTAAAGAAATAGGTATATATGAACAAATATTTCCGCTTAAGACCTGTTTTGGAGTCAAGTTTGTCCGTACTAAGATCTGTAAGCGTGAAAAAGATGTAAACGGAAAAATAACGGTATTGGGGATTTTGCAGCTGATTCCGTTTAGTGAAGTCGAAGAAAACAAACCGATTGTAAACAGCCAGATCGATGGTATTCTCCGGCATTTGGGAAGTCTTTCGCGCGCCTTGCACTCCTTCATACAGACAAATGATTTGCATAAATCGATTCATCTGGCTTTGACGGAGATTCTGTTTTCGATAGACACGAGAGGGCGTGTTTATATTATGGAATATGACGACGAACAGAGTATTAGTTGCACATATGAGGTTTGTAGCGAAGGGGTTACGCCTGTCCGTCTTTCCCTGCAAAAGATTCCGATTTCCACATTACCCTGGTCCACACGGAAAATACAGAGCTTATATCCGGTTCTGATTAATAATTTAGATGAACTGCCGGCCGAAGCATCGGAGGAAAAGCGTTATCTGGAGAAGCGATGTGTTCGTTCATCGATTTTGATTCCCTTGATAATCAAGGGTGAACCTTGGGGGTATATGGGAGTCGATATTGTAGATAAACACCGATTGTGGAGCTTGGAAGATTATCAATGGCTCTCGTCCCTTTCCAATATAATCAGTATCATCACAAAGATGGCACGAATCAACGAAGCGTTGGATCATAGTGAAAAACTGCTCCGTAATATCTATACAAATATCCCTGTCGGTATCGAATTGTATGATAAAGACGGCTATCTGGTGGATATGAATAATCTGAATGCCGAGATATTCGGTATTCCTGCCAAAGAGGTGGCTTTTGGGGTTAATATTTTTGACAATCCGATGATCCCTGTTGAGATACGGGAAAAGCTGCATTCCCGTGAACCTGTTTCCTTCCGCCAATCTTATTCTTTTAATGAAATCCGGAAAGACGATTATTACCCGACAGAGAAAAGTGGAACGATCGACCTTTTTACAAAGGTCAGCATGCTTTATGATGCGCATGGCAGTCTTATAAATTACCTGTTCATCAATCTTGATAACACCGATAAGGCGGTGGCTTATAGCCGTATCGAAGAGTTCGAGCATTTTTTCAGCTTAGTCAGCCGTTTTGCAAAAGTCGGATATGCGAAGTTCGATTTGCTTTCGCGTGACGGTTATGCCATTAATCAATGGTATCAGAACCTGGGAGAAAAAGAGGGAACGCCTTTGTCGAAGATAATCGGCGTTTATAATCATGTTCATCCGGAAGACCGGAAAGTGATGCTTAATTTCTTTGAGCGTGTAAAACAGGGAAAGGTAAACAGCCTCCGGAAGGAATTGAGAATCAAAAATGGCGATGGATGGAAATGGACCCGTGTGAATGTTATGCGTAATATGCAGTCCGTCGATGCGAATAAGCTGGAAATGATTTGTGTGAACTACGACATCACCGAACTGAAAGAAACACAAAAACAACGCGAAAAGGCAGAGGAACTGGATCGCCTGAAATCAGCTTTTCTTGCTAATATGAGCCATGAGATCCGGACGCCCCTTAACGCCATTGTCGGTTTTTCTACTTTGCTGGTGGATACGGATGATGCGGAAGAAAAGAAACAGTTCGTGGATATCATCCAAAAAAATAACGAACTGTTGCTGCAACTCATTTCTGATGTGTTGGACCTGGCCAAGATCGAATCCGGCACAATCGAATTGAAGGCAACCGATATTGATTTGCAGGAACTGTATAACGAATTGGTTGTGTCGATGAAGATTAAGGTGCCGGTAGGTGTTACGCTTTGCGCGGCTCCGGATCTGCCTCCTTATGTCTACCATTGCGACAAAGTGCGGTTGACACAGGTCTTGTCTAATTTTGTTAATAATGCGATCAAACATACCGATGCGGGAGTGATTACGCTTGATTACCGTTTACGCCAGAATTGCGTGGAATTTTCTGTGACGGATACGGGAGAAGGGATGCCGCTCGAGATACAGCAACACGTGTTTGACCGTTTTTATAAAGGAAACAGCTTTAAGCAGGGCACCGGTCTGGGACTGTCCATCTGCAAAAGTTTCGTAGAGCAGATGGGAGGACATATCGGAGTAAAGTCCGAAGAAGGCAAGGGCTCTTGCTTCTGGTTTACTTTACCCCGCTAAGACAATCTCTTATTCTTTTTCACCATAGGCAAGGTCTCCGGCGTCGCCTAATCCGGGAACGATATAGGAATGGTCGTCCAGCTTGTCGTCGACGGCTGCGACCCATATGGTTGTGATATCGTCCGGCATTTTGCGTTGGATGTATTCGATGGCCTGCTTACTGGCGATGATGGAAGCGACATGGATATGGGCCGGATGTCCCTTTGTACGCAAGGCTTCGTAAGCTAATTCCATCGAACTGCCGGTTGCCAGCATCGGGTCTGTTATGATCAGGGTTTTGTCTGTTAACCGGGGGGAGGCGATATATTCGATGTGGATGTCGAAATTCAAGCGGTCTTTGTATTTGCGGTAGGCGGAAACAAAAGCATTTTCCGCATTGTCCAGATAGCTGAGGAATCCCTGGTGATAGGGGAGTCCGGCACGCAGGATGGTACTGATAACGACTCGGTCGTCCGGTGTGTTCATCGGGGCTATTCCTAAAGGTGACTGAATGCCTTTTAAGCTGTAAGTAAAATCTTTACTGATCTCATAAGCCATAATTTCGCCGATCCGTTCGACGTTCCGGCGGAAACGCATACTGTCTTTCTGTATATTCACATCGCGCAGTTCGGCGACAAACCGGTTTAAAACCGAGTTCGATTCTCCAAGATTAACTATTTTCATTATTAAATTGTTATTTTCCGGTGCCGAATTTAGTTATAATTTGCACAGATCGCAAAAAAGAAGGCAACCTTTTTTAGGCTGCCTTCTTTGATAGTGCAAAAAGTCTTTTTTACTTCTTTTCTCCGGGTTTGTTGATTGCATCCAACAAATATTTTCCCGGTTTAAATTTCACGGTTGTTCTGGCCGGAATCATAACTGGAGTACCAGTTTTTGGGTTACGGGCCAGACGGCTGGTCTGCGGACGCGGTATCAATGTACCGAAACCAATTAATACAATCTCTTCGTCGTGAGACATCGCTTCTGTAACAATCTCAATGTAAGCGTCCAACATTTTTTTTGCTTTCTGCTTCTGTAATCCCGATCTCTGGGCCAGGGCCTCGATCAATTCTGCTTTGTTCATGAATGTTTCTATTTAATTATGATTTTCAAGGCAAATGTACGCTTTTTGTCTATATGTTGTGTTGCTTTTTGCATATAAAGAAAACGTCGTTCATTTCTTATTTAACAACGCTTGCGTGCGTTTGTTACGTTTTGCGAAACAAAAAATGTTAATGGTCTCTCGGTTTCGATATTTGAAAGGCTTTTTAGTGGATGTACTGATGAATTTGATATTTATAGTTATTT
This sequence comes from Parabacteroides sp. AF17-28, assembly GCF_003479205.1. Taxonomy (NCBI): domain Bacteria; kingdom Pseudomonadati; phylum Bacteroidota; class Bacteroidia; order Bacteroidales; family Tannerellaceae; genus Parabacteroides; species Parabacteroides sp. AF17-28. The sequence continues at coordinate 86,075 of NZ_QUGV01000003.1, forward strand.
TTGTCATGAAAAATAATACAGAACGTAAAATGAGAATAGAAGAGAATTATTCGTTGGAAAAACATAATACTTTCCATCTCCCGGTAAAGACCCGCTGGTTCATGGAATATGCAAGTGAAGAAGAGTTGGGACGTATCCTCCGGGATGAATATTTCCAGGAATGCCTGTCGCTTCATATCGGTGGCGGGAGCAATTTGCTGTTCATAAACGATTTCAACGGGATTATCCTGCATTCGCAGATAAAAGGCATTTCCGTGGCGGAGGAGACAGACGATTCCGTCCTGCTTCGTATCGGTGCCGCCGAAAAATGGGATGACGTGGTGGCTTATGCCGTATCCAGAGGTTGGGGCGGCATTGAAAACCTCTCGCTTATTCCCGGAGAAGCCGGTGCTGCCGCTATCCAGAACATCGGGGCATACGGGGCGGAGATCAAAGATGTGATCGAGGCGGTGGAGGCTTATAACCAGCTTTCGTTCGAAAAGCGTACGTTTACAAACGAAGAATGTCTCTATGGTTACCGAAGCAGTTACTTTAAAAATGAGCATAATGATCCGTATATTGTTACATATATATATATACGTCTCAGCAAAAAGCCTCAATTCTCTGTCGGTTATGGCAATTTGAAGGAAGAACTGGCAAAATACCCGGAGGTGACATTGCAGGCAGTGCGCGACGCCGTGATCTCGATCCGCCGTCAGAAATTGCCCGATCCGGATGAGTTGGGAAATGCAGGCAGTTTCTTCATGAATCCAGTCGTCCCGGCTGCGCAGTATGAGAAGCTGAAAGAACAGTATCCGGAGATGCCGTCTTATCCGGCAGGCGAGGGGAAGGTGAAAGTCCCGGCCGGCTGGCTGATCGAGCAATGCGGCTTCAAAGGCAAATCGCACGGCCCGGTCGGAGTCTATGAGAAGCAGGCGTTGATATTGGTTAATTTAGGAGATGCAAGAGGGCATGAAATCGCACTGGTCGCCGAAAGCATCCGTACGGCAGTCAATGACCGGTTCGGTATCGAGATCATGCCAGAAGTTAAATATGTCGGTTAAATGGAAATTACGTTTTTAGGGACGGGGACTTCTACGGGTGTCCCCGAGATTGGTTGCCAGTGCGAGGTGTGTACAAGCACGGATAAGCGCGACTGGCGTTTGCGTACGTCGGTATTGGTTGAAACCGACGGGAAACGGATTCTGCTGGACTGTGGTCCGGACTTCCGTTGGCAGGTGATTAAGAACCGGACCTATCAGCTGGATGCGGTCCTGATTTCGCACGAACATTATGACCATGTCGGCGGACTGGACGATCTTCGTCCTTTTTGCCGGGAAAAAGGGGTCGATATCTTTGCCGAAGACTATGTGGCGGAAGCGATCGAAACGCGTATGCCTTATGCCTTTCGTGCCCACCGCTATCCCGGCGTTCCGAACCTGGAGCTGCACCGGATAACAGACCAGCCCTTTATGGCAGCCGGCTTGCCGGTTACGCCTATCCGGGTGATGCACGGCAAACTGCCTATCTTCGGCTATCGTATCGGCAATATGGCTTATATCACGGACGTAAAATATCTGCCGGAAGATGAATATGCCAAATTGGAAGGTTTGGACCTGCTGATCCTGACCGCTCTTCGGAAAGGCGCTCACCCGACGCATGAATCCCTGGAAGAAGCACTCGCCAATATCGAGCGCATCCGTCCGAAAGAATCCTATCTGATCCACATGAGCCACCGCATCGGCCTCCATGCCGAGGTCGAGAAGGAACTGCCGCCGCATGTCCATTTGGCTTATGATGGGTTGCATGTGACTGTATGAAAAAAAGTTTCACGCTGCTTGTATAGTTGAAACTAAAGTTTCAGAAGTTTTGTGATGTTGAAACTAAAGTTTCGCCGTCATGAAACTTTAGTTTCATCGAGACGGAACAAAAGTTTCTTCGGGAGAAACTTTTTCTCTTACTTCTGCTGCGTTTGGTTTCAGTCAGCAATCCTTCCGGCAATTCTCCTGTATCCCTCCTCGTTCGGGTGCAACCCGTCGCCGATAAACAAGCTTTCGTTTATTTTGCCATCTTGTTGCAGCAGGGCTGTTCCCGGGTTGGCAAATTCGAAACCTTCCGTTTCCACCATTTCTTTGATATCGATGTTGATGTTTTTCACCCATTGCTCCTGATTGCGGCGGGGAAGGATTCCGATGACTTTGATGGAGGCGTTCGGCTGACGTTGGCGGATGGCGGAGAGCAGGAAGCGGAGGCCTTCGACGACCTCATTGTCGCTGTTCAGTCCGCAGTTGTTCGTGCCGATCATCAGGACTACTTTGCCGGCGTCATAGTCATCCAATTCGCCGTGGTACACGCGCCAAAGCACATTCTCTATCCGGTCCCAGCCATAGCCCAGGTTTTGGAAGCCGGCGGGGCGCATCACCTTCTCCCATGTCTCCCGTCCGTTCTTGTTCCGGTGTTCCGGTTCGCCTCCCCAATAATGGGTGATCGAGTTGCCTATGATGACGGCTTTGGGCGGATGGTTGCGTACCTGCTCCAGGATAGCGCGGTGGCGGGCGTGCCATTCGTACATATGCGGTTCGCGGCGTTGGGTGACGGGGATGGTCGTTGCGAAAGAACCGAGAGGGATATGCAGGATTTCGCGTATCTTCTTTTCTACAACCGTAGCCTGCTGCTGTGCGCCCAAGTCGGACGGATGCACGCTGTCTACCCAGCCGTCGGCAGGGATGTTCAGCTCTTCGCGGGTGAGATAGAAGACGCCCGGAATCCCTTCGGTCTGTATCTGCTCGTAGGCTTTACGGGAAGCCCGGTTCACTTTCATAAGCCGTTTGTATTCGGTGGAGTCAGTCTGCATATTGCTGTATCCGGCATGTTCGATCAGCAGGATGGGAGCCGAATGCTTCTCCCGGATCTGCTTGACGGCGGCGATAGCAAGGGCTGTCACCTCTTCTTCCTCCTGGTTGGGCAGATTGGGCATACAGTCCAGAATGTACAGACGCGCGTCCATCTCATTGATAAATTGCAACACCTCTTTTGCCAGCCTGCCGTTGCCGGAGAATCCCAGGTTTATCAACGGGTAGTCGAGTGAGCGTTGCAGGATCGTGCTCCACGCCATCGCCGGACGGGAGGCGCAAGCTCCCTGCGCAATGGAAGTCCCGTAGAGGACAATCGGCTTTTCGGGAGAAAGCGGGATAAATTCCAGATGGCTGTCTTCGGGCGTACCGATCTCCAGCCATTTCACCCCGTTGTACAGCGGGAGATAGAGCCGGTATTCAAACCCTTGTTTATGATAGCGGTCTTTACCTATATTATTATATGTATAGGTAATCGTATCTTGAAACGAATAGCCGCCGAAACAGAAGTGCCATTTTCCGTCGCTGTCGATGCTGTAGAGGTCGACGCCGGAAACGCCGGTCGAGGGCATATGTGGCATGTTCAGGCTGCCTGTTACGGTATAGCGGACTTTAATCTGTGGCGCATCGCTGTAGAAATGGATGGCAAGTCCGGCCGAATGGCGCGACAGGTTCCAGACCGGTTCGCTCACCACACCATTGGCACGTTCCGGCAAGCGGGTGTAAGTGTTTCCGATTTCCTTTGTGAATCCCTGGTTTTGGATAACCGGAAAACCGGCTTCCATCGGATTATGCCATTTCCATTGGGCGGCAGCCGGAAGGAAAAGAAGGCTGCAAAACAGTAAACAAATAAGCTTTTTCATACAAATAGTCCCTTTTATAGCTGTATTATGATACAATATCAACAAAGATAAGACAATTTTGCAAAAGCTTTTCCTGTTTATTCCCGTATATTTGCCGTCAGTTAATTAAATTTGAAAACCATGAAACTAAAAGCTCTTATTATGCTCTTCCTGATGGGGAGCGTATCGTTGATGGCTCAGAAAAGCTATCAGTTGCAATCGCCGGACAAAAAACTGCAAGTAGTCGTTACTGTGGGTGATGATATCCGTTTTTCCCTGACACATGACGGGACAGAGGTTCTGGCGGCTTCGCCAATTTCCATGACACTGCAGGATGGCTCCGTCTTGGGTGTCAATTCGAAAGTATCGAAGGTCTTGAAGGCGGCAGTGGATAAAACCATTCCTTCTCCTTTCTATAAAAAGACGGAAATAGAGGATACGTATAACGAGATGACATTCGCGTTCCGCGGTAATTACGGTCTTGTTTTCCGTCTGTATAATGATGGAATGGCTTATCGCTTTACCACAAAGATGAAAAATGATATCATCGTGGTGAACGAAGAAGCCGGCTATAATTTCTCTTCCGACCATAAGACGTTCGCTCCTTATGTGAACAGCCAAAAGGCGACTTTTGAGGAACAGTTCATGAACTCTTTCGAGCAGCCTTATGTACACGAGCCGATCACGAAACTGGATAGCAAACGGCTGATGATTCTTCCGCTTCTGGTCGAACTGGACGGCGGTAAGAAACTCTGCATCACGGAAGCCGACCTGGAAGATTATCCGGGTATGTTCCTGAATAACTCGACCGATAAACCGGCCTTGAAGCCTGTTTTTGCCCCTTATCCTAAGGTGAAGAAACAGGGCGGCCATAACAACCTCCAGATGTTGGTCGAAGAACGTGAAGGCTACATCGCCAAGACGAAGGGGACGCGTGCTTTCCCGTGGCGTGTGTTTGTCGTGTCGGAAGATGATAAGCAATTGGCCGATTGCGATATGGTCTATCGTTTGGCTTCTCCCTGCCGCGTGCAGGATTTCTCCTGGATCAAGCCGGGTAAGGTTGCCTGGGATTGGTGGAATGACTGGAATATTTACGGGGTGGATTTCCGCGCAGGCATCAATAACGAGACTTATAAATATTATATCGATTTTGCCTCCGAACATGGCATCGAATATGTAATCCTGGATGAAGGCTGGTCTGTCAACCTGGCTGCCGACTTGATGCAGGTGATTCCGGAAATCAATATTCCGGAGCTGGTCAACTATGGCAAATCCAAGAATGTCGGCATTATCCTTTGGGCCGGTTATCATGCTTTCGACCGCGATATGGAGAAAGTTGTGAAACATTATTCGGATATGGGTGTGAAAGGTTTCAAGGTCGACTTTATGGACCGTGACGACCAGGAGATCATCGACTTCCTTTACCGGGGCGCTGAAACCTGTGCCCGATATAAGATGATGGTGGATTATCATGGCATATGCAAACCGACAGGCCTGCAACGCACGTATCCGAACGTAATCAATTATGAAGGCGTGCATGGTCTGGAAAATATGAAATGGGCGGCTAATACATATGATATGCCGTTGTACGACGTGACGATCCCGTTTGTCCGTATGGTGGCCGGCCCGATGGATTATACGCAGGGTGCCATGCGCAATGCGATTCGTAAAAACTACGCCCCGATCAATACCGAGCCGATGAGCCAGGGTACACGTTGCCATCAATTGGCCACTTATGTGATCTTTGAATCTCCGCTGAACATGCTGTGCGATAATCCTTCCAACTACAGACGCGAGGCCGAATGTACGGAATTTATCGCCGATATCCCGACCGTATGGGACAAGACGGTTGCATTGGACGGTAAGATAGGAGAGTATGTTGCCATTGCCCGCCATCATGGCGATAACTGGTATGTCGGTGCATTGACAAACTGGGATGCCCGCGAAGTGGAGCTCGACCTCTCTTTCCTGGGCGACGGCAACTATAAGATGGAATTGTTCCGCGACGGTATCAATGCCGATCGTGCCGCCCGTGACTATAAGAAGGAAATCATCCCGGTTCCTGCCGACCGCAAAGTGAAAGTCAAGATGGCCCCGGGTGGCGGCTGGGCTGCGAAGATTTACAGATAGGAATTGTTGCATAATTGTGTAACTTTTCATATATTTGCCGTATGAAACGCAAGATTACCACCTACGGAGGATACTTTGAAAGGTTTTTAGCGACCCTCTCAAGTAAAGAGGTGATCAAGTTGAACTATATCATCTCGTTACTTGAAACAGAAGAACGAATGCCGGTCAAGTTCATAAAATTCATCCGTGACGGTCTGTATGAGCTTCGTATGGAATATAACGGCAATATTTACCGTGTCTTCTTTATTTTCGATGATGGCCAGATTGTGGTTCTATTTAATGGGTTTCAGAAGAAAACACAGAAAACACCATCAGGTGAAGTAGAGAAGGCACTAAAAATAAAGGAGGCATATTATGGAGACAAACAATCACAAAATAGTTGATTATAGCGCAGTTCTGAATGTACAATACGGCGCACCGGGCACACCGGAAAGAGCAAAGTTTGATGAGGAGGCTTACGCTTTCTATACAAGTCAAATATTACTTGATGCACGTAAGAATGCCCGTTTAACACAAGAAGAACTCGCTAAGAGGATCGGGGCCAACAAATCCTATATCTCCCGGATTGAAAAAGGACTTACTGTTCCGAGTGTAGCCACCTTTTACAGGATCGTTAATGCTTTGGGGTTGACAGTTGAGTTAACTCCAGCCATATAGGATAGAGTGTACCGCAAGGTGAAAGTCAAGATGGCTCGGGTGGCGGTTGGGCTGCGAAGATTTACAGATAGGAGTAATAAAAAAGCTTGTAGTCTAATGATTACAAGCTTTTTTTGAGGTTCCTGGCGGATTCGAACCGCCGTACACGGTTTTGCAGACCGCTGACTAAGCCACTCATCCAAGGAACCAAAATAAAACGGTAAAGTTACCAAGAGGTTCCTGGCGGATTCGAACCGCCGTGGACGGTTTTGCAGACCGCTGACTAAGCCACTCATCCAAGGAACCAATATGTTTTCAAAAGAACCATTCCGGTTTTGCGAGTGCAAAGAAATAGAATATATTTGGAATATGCAAATCTTTTCTTCCCTTTTTGTTTTCCTGGAGGCTTGGAGAACTAAGGAAAAAGAAGTTACTTTGCCTTCTGTTAGCATAAACAATAAGATAATGACATATATTGAAACAGAAATCCCCGGCGTGTGGATCATTGAACCGAAAGTGTTTAAGGATGCGCGTGGCTATTTTATGGAAGCCTGGAAAAAGGCGGAGTTTGAAGAACATATCGGTAAAGTGGAATTTGTGCAGGATAACGAATCCTGTTCCTCGAAAGGCGTATTGAGAGGCTTGCATTACCAGCTGGCGCCCTATTCACAGGCCAAGCTGGTGCGTGTGATTAAAGGATGCGTGCTGGATGTGGCTGTCGATTTGCGTAAAGGTTCTCCTACGTTCGGGAAATATGTGGCTGTCGAATTGTCCGGCGAAAACAAACGCCAGTTCTTTGTCCCGCAGGGGTTCGCCCATGGTTTCCATGTGTTGAGCGAGGAAGCGGTCTTCACTTATAAAGTCGATAATCCTTATATGCCGACGCATGAACGCGGTTTGCGTTTTGACGATCCTGCGGTTGCGGTGGAATGGAGGATTACGGACCCTTCCATCCTTAATTTATCGGATAAGGACCGGAATGCTCCTTTATTGGGGGAAGCGGAGATTAATTTTGAATTATGAATTTATAATTACACATACAGATATGAAGACTTACCTGGTTACCGGAGCGGCCGGTTTTATCGGCGCCAATTTCGTTAAGTATATGTTGGCAAAGTATCCTGAAATAAAGATCGTTGTCCTGGACCTGCTGACCTATGCCGGCAATCTCGGAACGATTGCCGGAGATATCGACGGAGATCGTTGCGAGTTTGTGAAAGGGGATATCTGCGATCGTGCCCTGACGGACGAGTTGTTTGCGAAATATCAGTTCGATTATGTCGTTAACTTTGCAGCCGAAAGCCATGTTGACCGCAGCATCGAGAATCCGCAGCTTTTCCTGGTTACGAATATATTGGGTACGCAGAACCTGCTCGATTCCGCCCGCAAGGCTTGGGTGACAGGCAAGGCGGAGACCGGCTATCCCCAGTGGCGCGAAGGAGTCCGTTTCCATCAGGTATCGACGGATGAAGTGTATGGCAGCCTGGGCGCCGAGGGTTATTTCCATGAAACGACCCCGTTGGACCCGCGCAGCCCGTACAGTGCATCCAAAACGAGCGCCGACCTGTTTGTGCAGGCATATTCCGAAACGTATAAAATGCCGGTCAGCATCACCCGTTGTTCCAATAACTACGGTCCGTATCATTTCCCGGAAAAGCTGATTCCGCTGATTATCAAAAATATCCTTGAAGGCAAGTCACTCCCTGTTTATGGTGACGGTACGAATGTGCGCGACTGGTTGTATGTCGAAGACCATTGCAAGGCTATCGATATGGTGATCCATGAGGGACGGGCAGGAGAGGTCTACAATGTTGGCGGTCATAACGAAAAGCAGAATATCGAAATCGTGAAATTAACAATCAGCACGATCCGCAACCTGATGACCGAACAACCGGAATACCGCCAAATCCTGAAGAAAAAGGAAATTGGCGCCGACGGACAGATTTCCATCGACTGGATTAACGAAAGCTTGATAACCTTTGTCAAAGACCGCCTCGGGCATGACCAGCGGTACGCGATCGATCCGACGAAGATCACAAACGAATTAGGCTGGACGCCCGAAACTTCTTTTGAGGTCGGAATCGTCAAGACCATCCGCTGGTATCTGGATAACCAGAAATGGGTGGAAGATATTACCGGTGGTGACTATATGAAGTACTACGAAGAAATGTACGGGAACAGGTAATCACCTAATTCCCTTCTTGGAAGGAGGCCGGGGATTCTTGAATTTCTCCTGCCTCCTTTTTTGTTTCCGTTCTTGCCATTGCCAGATTCTTCCCTAACTCCGGTGCCGCTTCTTCGATCTGTTTGCGGATGGCGTCGCGGATATCTTTCCGGATATTCTTGCGTGTGCTGTCGAGTTCCGCCTGTTTGGCCGGTTTGAAGATGTCTTTGTATTTACATTTCGTGATCTTGTATTTGAAGTCGTCCAGATTGCCGGTAATATCGATTCCTAACTTGAAGGGAACAGGTGATTTCAGTACGGACACATGGTAATTGAACGTCATGTCCAGATTATGCGTCCCCCCGACAGCTACCCGGTAACGGTCCATCTCTACCAGGAAAGGAAAGACTTCGATCTTATTATCTTTGATCGCAAGGTCAACCGCAATGCTGTCGATCACATTCCGTTTCTTGTTCTTAAACATCAGCGTTTTGGATATTTCGGCAAAAGTCTCGCCATCCAGCAATACCATATTATTCCCGTGCAGATAGCAGGATGAATTGATCGATGGCATGACGAGCGACATAGTCGAGTCAATCTTGCAGGTAGCCGTGACCTCGCAGCCCAGCACGCCTTCAAACGAACGGAGCATCGGGACCAGTGTGTCGATGGACGGGAAGAGTGCGATCAGCCTTTCTACCTGTACGTTTTCCATATCGAGGTCGAATCCGGCAGTCGCTTCCTCTTCGTTCCTTGCCGTGTAGACCATCGTCAGGTTTCCGTGTCCCATATTGGACTCCATATTGAGTTTGCTCAAATTTATACTCTGGTCGCGCAGGACAATTTCTCCTGTCACGTTTTCCAGTTCCAGATCTTTGAAATCGATTCGTTTCGCATCGGTATGGAGCGCCATGTCGAGGAAAGCAGGAAGGACGAACAGTTGCCCGGTAGTGTCGATCTCTGCTTGCGAGATGCTGTCCTGCATCGTTGTTGCGTCGAGCCCCGCTATGCTTTCGTCACTGAGGAGCGCCAGGTCTGAATTACCTGCGGCATATTGCATACCGCTGTTGATCGCCTGCATTAACTGGTTGCAGTCGATATAATCCGAACTCAGTTTAAAGTTTCCTTTTAGTTTGCCGCCTCGGAGCATTGCCCGCCGGATCTGGCTGACCTCTCCGTTGAGGGTAAGATCGCTCTTTCCTAAGTGCAAGCGGGCATCCGTCAATGTGATGTCGTTGGTGTTAAACTTCATCGTCGTCTGCTCCATCCACATGGGAAGAGGGAACAGGCGGCTGAAACCGCGCATTTGTTTAAACGAGATACTGCCTCGTGCCTCCCATTTGCGGAGAAGCTGGTCGCTGATATCCGTGCTGTCGTTTGCAGTTTTTCTATCGGTTAAGTCTCTCCTTCTTACTGTCTGTTGTCCGCGCTGCCTGCCGGTTGGAATGCGCTGTTGCCGGTTTGCCATTTGCTGGCGCCGTGCGTCCCGGTAGGGGAGCGCTTCGATTGTAAACCTGCTCTCTGTCAGCGCAAGGCCTGTACGAAGCGGGACACTGATATATTTCAGTGTGTCGACCGAGATAACAGCTGCTGCCGTCGGTATTTGTTTGTCGGAAGCCGACGATTTGATGCCGCCCTTCAGCTCGGTACGCCCTGCCACCATCCAGACGGAATCGGGCATACGTGTCCGGAGGTGCTCGAACGCCAAGCGTCCCGTCATCGGTATGACTGCGGTCGTGTCGATCACAGGCGATGTCTGTGCCAGCATTTCCAGTTTGCTGATATTCGTACTGATTTCATCCTTGTATTTGATGTTCAGGCTGTCGATGCCCATCGTCATTCGCATCAGCTCCTGTGCTTCCAGGTAGCGGCTTTTCTGGTGTGTCGTATCGATTGCCAGATAAGCGTCAGAGATGAAAATATCCATGCCGAGCGGCTGGCTGAATGCTTTCAGTTTATCAATACTCAGTTTGCCGGAACCGTGTATTTTCCCGAAACGGCTCTCCAGGAGGTCGTCTACGGTGAATGTAGCCGAGAAGTCGGCATCCATAACTCCTTCCACCAGCAAAGTGTCCGGGTTCAGGAATTCCTGTCCCATCTTGGTGAAATCCACCTGTCCTTTCATCTTGGCATTGACGGCCGGATTGCGGAACAGGTTGGTCACATTTGCCTGTATGTCCAGCGCGGTATTAAGCCCTTTCATGTTAAGTTGTTCGAGCGAGATGAAAGAAGAATCCGGATAAGGCCCGTTCAAGTGGATATCCAGATCCATCGCCAACGTGTCTATACCCTGTTTCACGCCTTTAACATGATAAGAACCGTTTTCTATCTTGCAACAAAGGTTTATGTTCGGTATGATACTGTCAGCTAAGAAACCGTGAATGTTCCCTTCCAGAATAACCGAGCCTTCTGCCAATATCTTGTCACGGTCCTGGAAATAAGCATCAGGAATGAATTTCAGCAGGTCATTCATGTCAGATATCTTCAGTCCCATATCCATGTCGATGCGTGTACGCCGGTCTTCCGGGAAGTTGCGGATAGCCCCGTCCGCCGTAAAAGGCAGGTTGTTCACCATCAGTTCGGCGTCTTTCAGCATAATCGAATTGTAATGGTCGGCAAGCACCAGGCGGCTTTTGAGCCGGAGCGCCAGGTCATTCTTTAATGTATAAGCCGGATTGCTGAACAATATGGAAGAACAGCCCGTTTCAAAATCCAACGTATTGGCCCCTCCGGCAAGCGAACCGTCGAGACGCATGAAGAAACCGTTTACTTCGGCGAAGAGGTCTGCCTGGCGATCGTCGTACGTGAAATGCCCTCCGCGTATGCGTACCCGCTGCAGGTCGATGGGTGGGAGCGGCTTTTTATCTGCATCCGTTTCCGCCGAATCGGCTTCACTCTGGTAGATATCCCAGTTTGCCCGTCCATCCTTATTGACAAAACCGTAGAAACGCGGGTGGTCGAGCGAGAAATTCTTGATGGTGATCTTGCCCCCGAACAGATAGTCGAGCGGTTGCAGGGAGACAGTCGCACGGTTGAACGACAGCAATGAGTCGGAAGAGACCGCCAACTCTTCCTCATGGGCGGTCGAGTCTTCGGCGGCATGCGAAATCAGGTGCCCGTTAGTCAGCTTTACCCCCAGATAGGGATATGTCTCGAAAAAAGTCAGTTCCACCCGTTCGCAATCCAGATGCGCATCGAGAAACTTGTTGGTTTGCTCGACAACCAGCGGTGTCAGCTTCTCTGGCGGCAGCACGCCCCAGTTCAATATGCTGAATCCGATAGCCGGAAGTATGAATATCAGTGTAACTGCAATTATGGCGATAATTGTCAGTATTTTCTTTTTTCTTTTCATTGTTGTCTCTCGTGTAAGTAAAAAAATAAATCCTTGTACAAAAGTAGGAAAAAAGTAGATTCTTCATCTGTTTTTTTATGCGATAAACCATTCTAATCTGAAGGTCTGTACTTAAGAGCACTCTTCTAACTTTCGATTTTTAACTCTCAACTTTCAACTTCCTTGGGGACCTTATTGTATAAAACGTATTTTTCAGGTTTAGAAGAGACCTGAAAGCGAATAAATGTTAATCCGCTTTTTTGACCTCAAAAAGGCACTTTTTTCTCTTTTTTGAGCGTTTTCCGCTATTACGACCGTCCTCTTTGCCACCGTGACCGTGCTAATGTGTAGTGCACTCGGCACCTCGCGAAGATTAGAACGGTCGTAATGGCGATTAGGACGGTCATAATTGGAAAGAGGACCGTCTAAAGGGCAAAAAAGGCCCTAAATTTCCCTGGGATATTTGGGACGCCGCCCGTTTTGTTTTGCTACAGGCGATTCTCCGGGAGTTAAGCTTTATCACTTTGCCGGTGTTTCCGTCTTTCGGTAATCAAATTGCACGCTTTCCGGAACGACCTCGGCACCTCATTTCATCCGGTGTCAAACAAAAAGGCTTAAACCGTGAAAAGAGTCAATCCAAAATGGACCAAGATTTCGGACGAAATAGAAAAATGGCGAAAAATGGGGTTATTGTAAATTTTCGAGAATAAAACATTTAAACTGTTGAGGTGTAAAAAACATCCTTGTGAGTGTGCTGCTGTAAAAACAATTTGTACTTTTGTATAGATCATCATTCGGCAAAAACAAAAGCATTATGAGCAACAAGATTTACCCCATCGGCATACAGAACTTTGAGAGCCTTCGCAAAGACGGTTATTTCTATATAGATAAAACAGCGTTGATCTATCAGCTCGTGAAAACCGGACGTTACTATTTCCTAAGCCGTCCGCGCCGTTTCGGCAAAAGCCTCTTGCTTTCTACTCTTGAGGCTTACTTCCAGGGAAAGAAGGAACTGTTCGAAGGATTGGCAATGGAGAAGCTGGAAAAAGATTGGATAAAGTATCCTATCTTGCATCTGGACCTGAATATCGGCAAGTATGATGCTCCCGACAGCCTCGACAAAATACTGAACGAAGCGCTGCTGGGTTGGGAAGCTCTTTATGGTTCCCGAGAAGGAGAATCAACTCTTGCCCTGCGTTTCAAAGGGGTTGTAGACCGTGCCTGCAAGTTGACTGGCCAGCGTGTCGTCATCCTTGTAGACGAATATGACAAGCCGTTGCTGCAAGCTATCGGCAATGAGGCTTTGCAGACCGAATACCGTAACACGTTGAAACCTTTTTACGGTGTGCTCAAGACGATGGACGGCAGTATCAAGTTCGGTATGTTGACTGGTGTCACGAAGTTTGGCAAGGTAAGTGTATTCAGTGACCTGAATAATCTGGACGATATCTCAATGCGTGAACCTTATGTCGGTATCTGTGGCATGACTGAAAAGGAGATACATGATAATCTTGATCTTGAATTGCACGAACTCGCTGCAGCCCGGAAGATAACCTATGAAGAGGTATGTGCAAAATTGAAAGAATATTATGATGGTTATCACTTCGTAGAAAACACGGAAGGTATTTATAATCCTTTCAGCCTGTTGAATACTTTCAAATACAATAAATTCGGTAGTTACTGGTTTGAAACAGGTACCCCTACTTACCTGGTCGAACTCTTGAAGCGTAATCATTACGATTTGGAACGTATGGCGCATGAAGAAACGGATGCTGACGTCTTGAATAGTATTTATGGAGATGATCAGCCTATTCCTGTTATTTTCCAGAGCGGTTATCTGACGATAAAAGGGTATGATGAACGTTTCGGCCTTTATCGCTTAGGCTATCCTAACCGTGAAGTGGAGGAAGGTTTTATTAAGTTCCTGATGCCATTTTATACCCGTTTCAATAAACAAGAATCAGCTTTTGAGATACAGAAGTTTGTCCGTGAAATAGAAATCGGAGAGGTCGACGCCTTTTTCCGTCGCCTGCAAAGTTTCTTTGCCGATACGCCTTACGAGCTGATAAAAGATCTTGAGTTGCATTATCAGAATGTGCTCTTTATCGTCTTTAAGCTGGTGGGTTTCTATGTGAAAGCGGAATATCATACGAGCGAAGGTCGTGTAGACCTGGTTCTGCAAACGGATAAGTTTATTTATGTGATGGAGTTCAAACTGGATGGTACGGCGGAAGAGGCCTTACAGCAGATAGACGAAAGACATTATGCACGGCCTTTCCTCTCAGACATCCGTAAACTGTTTAAGATAGGAGTGAACTTCAGCGCCAAAACCCGTAATATCGAACGGTGGATTGTGCAATAAAAATAATTTGTACTTTTGTATAGATCATCATTCGGCAAAAACAAAAGCATTATGAGCAACAAGATTTACCCCATCGGCATACAGAACTTTGAGAAGATTCGCAAAGACGGCTATTTTTATATAGATAAAACAGCTTTGATCTATCAGCTCGTGAAAACCGGGAGTTACTATTTTCTGAGCCGTCCGCGCCGTTTCGGTAAAAGCTTGATGCTTTCTACTCTTGAAGCCTATTTTCAGGGAAAGAAGGAACTGTTCGAAGGATTGGCAATGGAGAAGCTGGAAAAAGACTGGATAAAACATCCTATCTTGCATCTGGACCTGAATATCGGCAAGTATGATGCTCCCGACAGCCTCGACAAAATACTGAACGAAGCGCTGCTGGGTTGGGAAGCTCTTTATGGTTCCCGAGAAGGAGAATCAACTCTTGCCCTGCGTTTCAAAGGGGTTGTAGACCGTGCCTGCAAGCTGACTGGCCAGCGTGTCGTTATCCTTGTAGACGAATACGACAAGCCGTTGCTGCAAGCTATCGGCAATGAGGCTTTGCAGACCGAATACCGTAACACGTTGAAACCTTTTTACGGCGTGCTCAAGACGATGGACGGCTGTATCAGATTTGCTATGCTGACAGGTGTCACGAAGTTTGGCAAGGTAAGCGTATTCAGTGACCTGAACAACTTGGACGATATTTCGATGCGGAAAGAATATGTTGAAATCTGTGGCGTTAGTGATAAAGAAATCCATGGCAATCTGGAGATTGAGCTTCACGAATTTGCAGAAGCCCAGGGTTTGACGTATGAGGAACTCTGTGTAGAACTGAAAAAGTATTATGATGGTTATCATTTTACTCACAATACCATTGGCATGTATAACCCGTTCAGTTTGCTTAATGCTTTTAAATATCGGGAGATCGATAATTATTGGTTCGAAACCGGTACCCCTACGTATCTGGTGGAATTGTTGAAAAAACATCATTACAATCTCGAACGGATCGCTTATGAGGAAACGAATGCAGCGGTGCTGAATAGCATAGATGCATCTTCCACCAATCCGATTCCTGTTATTTACCAGAGTGGATATCTTACTATTAAAGGCTATAACAAAGAATTTGGTATTTATCGTCTGGGATTCCCAAACCGGGAAGTGGAAGAGGGCTTTATCCAGTTCCTTCTGCCTTATTATGCCAATACGGATAAGGTTGAATCTCCCTTTGAGATACAGAAGTTTGTCTATGAGATACGTGCCGGAGAGGTCGACGCCTTTTTCCGTCGCCTGCAAAGTTTCTTTGCCGATACGCCTTACGAGTTGGTGAAAGACCTTGAGTTGCATTATCAGAATGTGCTCTTTATCGTCTTTAAGCTGGTGGGGTTCTATGTGAAAGCGGAATATCATACAAGTGAAGGCCGCGTAGACCTGGTTCTGCAAACGGATAAGTTTATTTATGTGATGGAGTTCAAACTGGATGGTACGGCGGAAGAGGCCTTACAGCAGATAGACGAAAGACATTATGCACAGCCTTTCCTTTCAGATGCCCGCAAGCTGTTTAAGATAGGAGTGAACTTCGGCGCTAAAACCCGTAATATCGAACGGTGGATTGTGATATAAAACTGCTTTTTTATTCCTTGTATATCCCCCGCCTAAACCGTATCTTTGCCTGAAAATTATACCATCTATGGATTTTCGTCTGAAAGTATTTCATAGCGTAGCCACGAATCTAAGCTTTACGAAGGCTTCAAAAGAGCTGTTTATCAGTCAACCGGCTATCAGTAAACATATCCACGAATTGGAGGTGCAATATAAAACGCCGTTGTTCGATCGGGTGGGCAGCCGTATCGCACTCACTCATGCCGGCGAACTGCTACTGTCGCATACGAAGCTGTTGCTTTCTGCTTACCGGCAGATGGATTTCGAGATGAACCTGCTGACGGATAATTTTAGCGGTGAGCTGCGGTTAGGGGCCAGTACGACCATCTCGCAATATGTGCTCCCGCCTGTCCTTTCCTCCTTTATCCAGAAATTTCCGGAGATTAAAATTTCTTTGCAGAACGGGAACAGCCGTGACATTGAACAAGCCTTGCGGGAAGGAAGGATCACACTCGGGCTGGTGGAAGGGACGGCACATCAGAGTACGCTTCATTATACACCTTTTATGAAAGACGAGCTGGTCGTCGTAGCACACACCGGCAGTTCGTTGGCTGTTTACGACGAGATTACGATTGAGCAGCTTTGCACCTTGCCGCTTGTCTTGCGCGAGAACGGTTCGGGTACGCTCGATGTGGTGGAGGCGGCTCTGGCAGAGCACCAAGTTAAGTTGTCGCAGTTGAACGTATTGTTACAGATGGGAAGTACGGAAAGTATTAAGTTGTTTTTGGAGAACTCTGACGCGTTGGGAATTGTTTCTATTCGTGCCGTGACCCGTGAACTGATGTCCGGACGGCTGAAGGTGATTGAAGTGGACGGTTTCCGGGCCGAGCGGATGTTTGCCTTTGCCGAACCGCAAGGACAGAACGGGGGAGTGGAAGAAAGCTTTATCCGCTATGCTTGCCAATGCTGGTAATAACCTTGCGTTATGCCCTATAAAAACATATTAGGAAAGGATACCGGGAAAAAGCCTTACTTTTGCCGCCGGTTATAAAAGTAATGGATTTTAAACTTAATTGATTATGTTTAGCGAAAAAAGGAGTAACGTACTTCATGGTATTCTGTTGATAGCTCTCTTCTCTTGTTCTGCATTCTATATAGCAGAATTTCCCTTTGTCAAGAATCTTTCTTTCAGCCCGCTGATTGTCGGTATCATATTGGGTATGATATATGCGAACAGCTTGCGCAACCATTTGCCGGAGACATGGGTGCCGGGAATCCTGTTCTGTACGAAACAGGTGTTGCGTGCCGGTATCGTGTTGTATGGTTTCCGGTTGACATTCCAGAGTGTGGTCGCAATCGGGCTTCCTGCCATCCTGATCGATACGATAATCGTGACGGCTACGATTTTTATCGGCCTGTTTGTCGGACGGCTGATGAAGATGGACCGGGATTTGGCTTTGCTGACCTCTACGGGTAGTGCCATTTGCGGTGCGGCAGCCGTATTGGGAGCTGAACCGGTGGTAAAAAGCGAACCACATAAAACTGCTGTTGCCGTCTCGACTGTCGTTATCTTCGGGACTTTGTCCATGTTTATCTATCCGGCGATGTACCGTTCCGGCATTCTGGATCTGACACCTGAACAGATGGGACTTTATACCGGGTCGACCCTGCATGAAGTGGCGCATGTAGTAGGTGCCGGCAATGCAATGGGAAAAGAGATTTCGGATACAGCCATTATCGTGAAGATGATCCGTGTCATGATGTTAGCTCCCGTATTGGTGATCATGAGTTTGGCTTTGGCACGTACCGCTGTGAAAGCTGTTTCCAATGGAGTGAAAGGAGCTGACGTTGCGAAACGTGGCAAGATAACGATTCCCTGGTTTGCATTCGGGTTCCTGGCCGTGATCGGCTTTAACTCTTTTGATTTGCTTCCCCATGCGGTTGTAGACGGGATTAATAATGTGGATACATTTATGTTAACGATGGCTATGACGGCGTTAGGTGCGGAAACCAGCATCGAGAAGTTTAAAAAGGCCGGTGCGAAACCTTTCATCCTGGCTGCGGTGTTGTATATCTGGTTGCTTGGAGGCGGTTATTTGTTGGCTAAATATTTGGTTTAATATACACTCGGAAAGGGCACTTTGAAAGGTTTGTTAATTGGGAATTGAAAATTATCCGTTTGTGTTCTATAAATTATTACCTTTGTGGCTCAATGCAATTTATTGAGAGTCGGATACTGTTATTCAATTCTCAATTTTTCAATTAACAAGAAATGGCTTCAAAGGTAACAAAAGGTATCATAATTTCATTTTGGGTGCTGTTTGCTGCAGCAGTAGGTGTCGTAGTTTTGCTGTTCTCGGCAATCGCCAATGGTTCGATAGGCTATATGCCTCCGGTCGAACAGCTTGAGAATCCGATTGATAAATATGCTTCACAGGTAATCTCTGCCGATGGAAAGACACTCAGCACCTATGCCCACAGTCAGGATAACCGTATTTTCGTCAACTATAACGATTTATCGCCTGATCTGGTGAAGGCGTTGATTGCCACCGAAGATGTTCGCTTTGCCGAACACAGCGGTATCGACGCGCAGGGATTGTTTCGCGCAGTCGTCAAACGCGGTCTTTTGATGCAGAAGAGTGGCGGTGGCGGTAGTACCATCACACAGCAGTTGGCGAAACAGTTGTTCTCGCCAAGTGCCGACAACGTGATGGAACGCTTGTTCCAGAAACCGATCGAGTGGGTGATCGCTGTCCAGCTGGAACGTTTCTATACGAAGGAAGAGATTATCAATATGTATCTGAATAAGTTCGACTTCCTTTATAATGCCGTCGGTATCCAGTCGGCCGCCCGTGTCTATTTCGGCAAGACTCCCAAAGATTTAAAGACGGAAGAGGCGGCAACGCTTGTCGGGATGTGTAAGAACCCGTCCTATTTTAATCCGAAGCGCCACAGTGAGCGGACGCGCGGACGTCGGAACACGGTGTTGGACCAGATGTTGAAAGCCGGCTATCTCTCGCAGGCCGAGTGCGATTCGTTGAAAGCCTTGCCGTTGACACTTCATTTCAGCCGTATGGACCATAAAGATGGCCTGGCTCCCTATTTCCGCGAATACCTGCGCCTGACGTTGACGGCAAAAAAGCCCGAACGCAAGAACTACCGGGGCTGGCAGATGCAGCAGTTCAGGGAAGATTCGCTTGCCTGGGAAACGAATCCTGCATATGGCTGGTGTAACAAGAACAAGAGACCGGACGGAGAGTTCTACAACCTGTACACCGACGGTCTGAAGATATATACAACTATCGATTCACGCATGCAGCAGTATGCCGAGGAGGCTGTCCGTGAACATATCGGAGGCTATTTGCAAGATGCTTTCTTCAAAGAGAAAAAAGGAAAGAACTACGCTCCGTTCTCCCGCGATTTGCGTCAGGGCGAGGTCGATACGATTTTTATGCGTGCCATGCACCAGACCGACCGTTACCGGTCGATGAAAAGTGCGGGAGCGAGCGAGAAAGAGATAAAGGCCGCTTTCAATGAGCCTGCCGAAATGCGCGTGTTCAGTTGGGGTGGCGAGATCGATACGGTCATGTCGCCGTTGGATTCGATCCGCTATTATAAAAGTTTCCTGCGTACCGGCTTTATGTCGATGGACCCGCGTACCGGCTATGTGAAAGCCTATGTCGGGGGAATCGATTATAACGATTTCCAGTATGATATGGTCAACGGCGGACGCCGCCAGATCGGTTCGACTATCAAACCCTTCCTCTATTCGCTGGCGATGATCGAAGGGATCAGCCCCTGCGACGAGATGCTGCACGTACAGCAACGTCTGACGGACGAGAACGGACGGCTTTGGGAACCGCGTAATGCGAATAAGAAACGTGTCGGCGAGATGGTTTCCGTACAGTGGGGGTTGCAGAACTCCGACAACTGGGTGACGGCCTGGCTGATGGGGCAGTTGTCTCCTTATACGTTTGTCCGCTTGTTGCATTCGTTCGGCTTGAAGAACGAGATGGACCCTGTGATCTCGATCTGTCTGGGTACGCCGGATGTGTCGGTTGGCGAGATGGTGAGCGCTTATACGACATTTGCCAATAAAGGTATCCGCGTCGAACCGCTGTATATCACTCGCATAGAAGATTCCTATGGAAATACGATTGCGAACTTCAACCCGCAGATGAGCGAAGTGTTGACGGAAGATGCTTCCTATAAGATGCTCCATATGTTGAAAAACGTAATAGACGGCGGTACCGGTAGCCGTGTCCGTTTCCGTTATGGCATTAAGGCGCCGATGGGAGGAAAGACCGGTACGACGCAGAACAACTCCGACGGTTGGTTTATGGGCTTCACACCGAGCTTGGTATCCGGAGTCTGGGTAGGCGGTGAGGACCGTTCCATCCACTTCGACCGTATGTCCGAAGGCCAGGGCGCCAGCATGGCGTTACCGATTTACGGACTTTATATGCAGAAAGTCTATGCCGACAAGACATTGGGCTACTCGCAGGAAGAAGACTTTGAAATCCCCGAACAATATCAGAATCCCTGCAAGATGACCACCGAAGAAGAGCGCAAACAAACGCCGACGGATGTCGGGGGCATAGATAAGATGTTCGAGTAAATTTTAATACTTGTCTGAGAAAAAATGGCTCCTGTCTGAAAAAAAACGGCTCCTGTCCGATATTTTTTCAGACAGGAGCCATTTTTTATAATCCCTTACTGTGTTAATTTAGTTTCTTATCCTGTCCGTTTCTGGAAAATATTTGTTAGATTTGTGAGTGTTAACTTCTAATGACGCGGGATATGAAACGTGAGACTATTATTTCTCAATTAAATGACAAGGACAATATCTTTGATTTTGTCGTGATTGGCGGCGGTGCTACCGGTCTGGGTGTGGCACTGGATGCTGCCACCCGCGGATACAGTGTCGCTTTGTTTGAACGCTCGGACTTCACGAAGGGAACTTCCAGCCGGAGTACGAAACTGGTGCATGGAGGTGTCCGTTATCTGGCACAAGGCGATGTCGCTTTGGTTCGTGAAGCGTTGCGCGAGCGGGGTTTGCTCCGCCGGAATGCTCCCCACCTGGTGAAAGACCAGCTCTTTCTGATCCCTTGCTACCGTTGGTGGGAAGGGCCTTTTTATACAATCGGACTGGTGCTCTATGATTTGATGGCGCGTGGCCTGAGCTTAGGA
Organism: Parabacteroides sp. AF17-28; assembly: GCF_003479205.1. Lineage (NCBI taxonomy): Bacteria > Pseudomonadati > Bacteroidota > Bacteroidia > Bacteroidales > Tannerellaceae > Parabacteroides > Parabacteroides sp. AF17-28. The sequence goes on from NZ_QUGV01000003.1 coordinate 107,142, forward strand.
CGCTCTGTCTGCATCGGGCCTAAGAGGGCTATCCGCACGATACCGATGCTTCGCCGTAAGGGGATGACAGCCGGGGTGCTCTATCATGACGGACAGTTCGATGATTCGCGGTTGGCGATCAACCTGGTTCGTACGGCTGTCGACACCGGAGCCTGTGTTTTGAATTATATGAATGTGATCTCCTTGCTGAAAGAAGAAGGGAAGATATCGGGTGTGCAGGTGCGCGATGAGGAAACCGGAACGGTCTATTCTGTTCAGGCCCGTTCCGTTATTAATGCGACAGGTGTGTTTGCCGATGAGATCCTGCAAATGGATAAACCGGGCAAGCGTCCGACCGTCCGCCCCAGCCAGGGAGTACACCTGATACTCGACGCTTCTTTCCTGGATAGCGATTGTGCGGTGATGATCCCCAAGACATCCGACGGACGCGTGCTCTTTGCTGTCCCCTGGCATAATAAGGTGGTGGTCGGAACGACCGATACGCTGATGGACCATGCCGAAACAGAGCCGGTCGCGCTCGAACAGGAAATACAATTTATACTCGATACCGCTGGAAAATACCTGACACGAGCTCCCCAGCGGAGTGATGTCCTGTCAGTGTTTGCCGGACTCCGTCCCCTTGCCGCTCCCCGCAACGAAGGTAAGAAAACGAAAGAGATTTCCCGGAGCCATAAACTTATCCGGGAGAAATCCGGTTTAATCACCATTATCGGAGGGAAATGGACTACCTACAGAAAGATGGCACAAGACACGTTGGATTATGCGATCCGTTATATGCATGTGCCGACAAAGGACTGTGTGACGGAACGTTACCCTGTGCACGGCTCGCGTCCGAACCCCGATTTCTCCGATCCTCTGTATGTCTACGGAACGGATGCCGATGAAATCCGGACGTTGGTCGCTTCTTCGCCGGAAATGGGGGAGAAGCTCCATCCCGCATATGCCTTTACCAGAGGGGAAGTGGTCTGGATTGTCCGCAATGAAATGGTGCGGACGCTGGAAGATGTGCTGGCCCGTCGCCTGCGTATTCTCTTTATGGATGCGCGTGCCGCGATGGAGATGGCCCCTGCCGTTGTGGCTATCCTGGCAAAAGAACGGGGAAAAGATGAAGTTTGGCAGGCAGCCCAGTTGGACGATTTCAACCGGGTGGCTTCCCATTATATATTGAATTGATAATCAAAAGAAACGGATGATATGAATTTCAGAAATAAATATGTGCTGGCTATCGACCAGGGAACAACCTCTTCAAGGGCGATCCTTTTCAACCACCAGGGGGCTATCATCACACTGGCGCAGAAAGCGTTTCAGCAGTATTTCCCTAAACCCGGCTGGGTGGAGCATGATCCGAACGAGATCTGGTACACGCAGTCGTCCGCCATCAAGGAAGCGATGGCAAAAGCGGATGTGACGGATACCCATATTGCTTGTATCGGTATTGCCAATCAACGTGAAACGACGATCATATGGGATCGCGAAACCGGTTTCCCGGTCTATAACGCCATCGTCTGGCAAGACCGGCGTACGGCCGATTATTGCGAGCAGTTGAAGGCACAGGGATATGCTTCGATGATCCAGCAAAAGACAGGCTTGGTGATCGATGCCTATTTTTCCGCAACCAAGATACGCTGGATTCTGGATCATGTGAAAGGTGTCCGCGAGCGGGCTGAACGTGGAGAGCTCTGTTTCGGAACGGTCGATTCCTGGCTGGTCTGGAAGCTGACGCGCGGGACGGAATTTATTACGGACATCACGAATGCTTCCCGCACAATGCTGTTCAATATTCATACGCAGGAGTGGGACAATGAACTGCTCGAGCTTTTCCATATTCCGGCCTCGATGATGCCCGAAGTGAAAAGCAGCAGCGAAGTCTATTGCGAGACTTCTACGCCTATTTTCAAGACCGGTATTCCGGTGTCCGGTATGGCGGGCGACCAGCAGGCCGCCTTGTTCGGACAGCTTTGTACGGATATCGGCATGATCAAGACAACTTACGGGACAGGCTGTTTCATGATCCTGAATACGGGAAGCCGCCCGGTTCTGTCGCAGAACAACCTGTTGACGACGATTGCCTGGAAGCTGGACGGCAAGGTGACGTATGCCCTGGAAGGCAGTGTCTTTGTCGGCGGAGCTGTCGTACAATGGTTGCGTGATGAGTTGGGTGTGATACAGAGTGCTGCCATAACAGAGCAATTGGCCAATTCCGTACCAGATAACGGAGGGGTTTATTTTGTCCCGGCATTGACCGGCTTGGGGGCTCCTTATTGGGATCAGTATGCCCGCGGTGCGATCATCGGCATTACGCGTGGGACGAGTGTCGCCCATCTGACCCGTGCCGCTCTCGAAGGTATTTGCTACCAAGTCTACGATGTCCTGATGGCCATGGAAAACGATATACATGCCAAGCCGAAAGAGATACGTGTGGACGGCGGTGCGATTGCCAATAATTTCCTGATGCAGTTCCAGGCGGATATCTGCCGTTGCCCGGTGGTGCGTCCGCGGGTGTTGGAGACGACAGCTTTGGGTGCCGCTTATCTGGCGGGGCTTGCCATCGATTACTGGAAAGATGTCGACGAGTTGAAGGATCAATGGTCGTTGGACAATATCTTCAGTGCCGAAATGCATGAAGAGACGGCCGAAGCCTTGCTTTCCGAATGGCATAAGGCGGTGGGAAGATCCTTAAACTGGGCAACATAATTCATAATTCAAATAACTGTGACTCCATTTATAGCAGAATTATTAGGAACCATGCTTCTGATCCTGATGGGAGGAGGCGTTGTAGCGAATGTATGCCTCGGTAAAACCAAAGGGCATGGCGCCGGCTGGATGGCGATAACGACAGCCTGGGCTTTGGGTGTGTTTATCGGAGTGGTGGTGGCCGGGCCGTATAGCGGGGCGCATCTCAATCCGGCGGTTTCCATCGGGTTGGCTATCGGTGGGACGTTTCCCTGGTGCGACGTTTGCCAGTATGTGATTGCCCAGATGTTGGGAGCGGCTTTAGGTGCGCTTTTAGTCTGGCTTGTTTATAAAGACCATTTTGAAGCGACGGACGATCCAGATGCCATATTGGGCGTGTTCTGTACCAGTCCGGCCATCCGCCATCCGGCGATTAATTTCCTGACGGAAGCTGTCGGGACTTTTGCCCTGATGTTTGTCGTGTTCTATATCACGGGCGGCGAGTTGGCGTTGAAGGATAGCAACAGTACGTTGCCGATCGGTTTGGGCTCCGTAGGGGCGTTGCCGGTGGCGTTTACGGTCTGGGTGATCGGGTTGTCGCTGGGCGGCCCGACAGGTTATGCGATTAATCCGGCCCGCGATTTGGCTCCCCGTTGCATGCATGCCCTTCTGCCGATAAAAGGGAAAGGTGGCAGCCAATGGGGATATGCCTGGATTCCGGTGTTGGGACCGATTGCCGGGGCGGCCGTAGCAGCTATGTTATACTATATTCTATAATTATATACCATGAATGTACGAAATAAAGTTTCCGTCTTTTTGTTCTCTCTTGTAGCGATCCCTTTGTTCGCACAAACACCGCAACAGGAGTTGGAGCGGCTTCAACAAAACTATATCCAGTCTTTGGTCTCGAACGATGACGGAACGGCCTCTTTGGTTGAGCTCCTGTCCGGCATCCAACCGGAAACAGAGATCGCGGACCAGGTAGTAGTCGAGCTCCACCAACGTTATCCATTTAACATAGAAAAGATAACGGCCTACATGGAAACGATCCGGGAGGACGGTTCTTGGCCGGATATCGATTATAACGACCAGAAGCGGTCGGGCTGGTCAGTCAAGGCACATGCCGACAGGGTATTGGAACTTGCCAAACTCTACAAGGCGGAAGACGGCGATTGCCATTGGGGGCCTAAACTCCAAACAGTCATTCATCAGGCCTTCGGTTATTGGTTTCGCGAGAAGCCGGTTTGCAAGAACTGGTGGTACAACGAGATCGGAATTCCCAAAACATTGGGTCCGGCTTTCCTCTTGATGAAAAACGAATTGGATGCGAAGGAAAAGGCGGCAGCCATCGAAGTGATGGAGAATGCCAAGTTCGGGATGACGGGGCAAAACAAAGTGTGGTTGGCCGGAAACGTACTGATACGCGGTCTGCTGCAGGACGATTTTGAACTGGTGAAGGCTGCCCGCGATACGATTGTTTCCGAGATTACGATCGGGACGCAGGAAGGGATCAGAAGTGACTGGAGTTTCCATCAGCACGGGCCACAGCAGCAGTTCGGCAATTACGGCTTGGCCTTCCTGACCGAGATGAGTTCCTTCTCCGGTCTGTTTGCCGGAACGGTTTTTGCCTTGAACAAGGAACAGCAGGATATCCTGAATTCTTTCCTGCTGAACGGCTATCGCTGGATTGTCTGGCGAGGCTACATGGATATCAATGCGCTTGACCGCCAACTTTTCCATAGCGGACAGATTCATAAGGCATTCAGTCTGGCGTTTGCGACAAATGCCCTCATGCGGGGAAGCGGGGCGGAAGATATCAGCCGGATGAACGATTTCCTTCAAGACAACTATGCTCCCGAAAAGGAGGGGAGCCGCTTCACCGGACATAAGCATTTCTGGGATTCGGACCAGACTATCCATCGCTCCCCGGCCTGGATGGCTTCCGTCAAGATGGCCTCCTGGCGGGTGATCGGGACGGAACTTATTAATGAAGATAACCTGAAAGGTTTCTATATGGCGGACGGTGCGCTCTATACCTATTGCCGGGGTGATGAGTATCTGAATATTTTCCCCTTCTGGGATTGGCGCAAGATACCGGGTATCACCTCCTATGAGAGCGATGCTCCCGTTCCCGCCTTTTTCCGTTATGGGGAGCATGTGCGGAATAAGACGGCTTTTGTCGGAGGCGTGACGGACGGGCATACGGGTATGACGGCTATGGTCCTGGACCGTGACGGATTGCAAGCCCGTAAGTCGTGGATCTTTACCGATGATTATGTTCTTTGTCTCGGTGCCGGTATCCATTCGGACAGTACATTGGCCGTCACAACCTCCATTGACCAGCGTGTCAAGCATGGCGATTTGCTTCGTTATGAGCATAAAAGCTGGGTTCCGGTAAACGGGACTTACACCTCTTCCCCGGAAAAGCAGCGGTTCTTCCATGACAATACAGGCTATATCGTGTTGCAGCCGTCTACCTGTGTGGCTGTTTCGGAAAAGCGCTCCGGCCGTTGGTGCGATTTTATGGGCTCGTATGCACCTGCTACCGTGGAGGGTGAGATCGTCGGTTTGCATATCGAGCATGGAAGGGCGGATAATGCCGGCTACCAATATCTGATCCTTCCTGCCTCTTCTGCTGAAAAGACGGCGGCTTTCTCCACACAGGATATAGAGGTGATCCGCAACGACCGGTCGGTTCAGGCTGTCGGCCTCGGCGGTTGTTTTTATGTGACGGCGTATGAACCGCAAAAGCTGGACTTGCGGTATGACCTGCAAGTGGATATCCTGACACCGGGCATTTATATGTTCCGCCGGGATCGTGGCGACTGGCATGTCGAGGCTGCCGATCCGACGCATAAACAAATTAGCTTATCACTTACAATCAACGGCCGGGATGTGAAAATCGTATTCCCTTCCAGTCATCCGCTGGGAAAGAGCATTTCTATTCATCCGTTTATCCGTGCTCCGTTTGTCAAAGGCATAAAAGTCGATGGAAAGGGCGACGACTGGAATATCCCATCTGCCGTACGCGGGCTTATCGCTCCCTGGGATGGAGCGGTGAAAGACAGCACGGCTTTTTATGTCTGCCACGATAAAAAGAACCTGTATTTCCTGTATGAAGTATCCGATACGACTTTGGTATATAATAACGAAAAGACGGAGGCTTCCGTCGGAAGCAGCGACCGCGTTGAATTTTTCTTTAGCAAAGATCCGGAAATGAAAACCTACTATTGTGCAGAGATCGACCCGCAGGGTAAGGTGATGGACTATGAAGCGCATCACTACCGGAAGTTTGATGGCAGTTGGAACTTTAAAGATTTGAAAGTGGCTACTTATATCGGTAAGGATTCTTACCGTGTGGAAGGTTCCCTTTCATTGAAATCATTAAAAGATTTAGGGCTGGTTTCTCCGGAGGGCGAGATTCGCATGGGCGTTTACCGGGCGGATTATTTCGGAAATAAGGATGACCAGGTGATCTGGTCTTCCTGGATTGTGCCCGAAGCGACCGAACCGGATTTCCATATCCCGTCTTCCTTGGGCATATTGAGGTTAGAATAGAAGATTTCCGTACCTTTGTCGTAACTAAAATAAAAAAAAGATATGAATAAGACACTGATAAAAAACGCCACTATCATCAATGAAGGCCGCACCTTTACCGGTTCGGTGCTGATCGAGGATGATAAGATTGCCGCTGTTTACGAAGGAACTGTTCCGGCTTCAGCCGAAGATGGTCAGGTGATCGATGCGACGGGTAAGCTTCTGCTTCCGGGTGCCATCGACGACCAGGTGCATTTCCGTGATCCCGGACTGACACATAAAGGCGATATCGCCAGCGAAAGCCGTGCCGCCGTAGCCGGTGGAGTGACTACCTTCATGGATATGCCGAACACGAAGCCGCAGACAACCACCCTTGCCGACTTGGAATGGAAATTCCGGCGGGGAGCGGAGGCTTCGGTAGCCAACTATTCTTTCTTCTTTGGCGGGACCAACGATAATATGGACGAGATCCGCAAGCTGGACCGGAGCCGTGTTCCTGGGCTGAAGCTTTTCCTGGGTTCTTCAACCGGCAATATGTTGGTCGACAAGAAGGAAAGCCTCGAACGTATCTTCGGTGAAGCCGGTATGCTGATTGCTATCCATGCCGAAAAGGAGGAGGTGATCAAACGGAACATAGCCCATTATACCGGCCTGTACGGGGAGGATCTGGATATCTCTTTCCACAGTAAAATCCGCAGCGAAGAAGCCTGCTATGCCTCTTCGTCCGAAGCGGTGGAGCTGGCGACCCGATTGAATTCCCGCCTGCATATCCTGCATCTCTCGACGGCAAAAGAGCTTACTTTGTTAAGCAATGAGCTTCCGCTGAGCGAAAAGAAGATTACGGGGGAAGTCTGTGTGCATCACCTTTGGTTCCATGATGGCGATTATGAATTGTTCGGTAACCGTATCAAATGGAATCCGTCTATCAAAACACTGGCGGACCGTACCGCATTGCGCGAAGCTGTCAATAATAACACGATCGATATTGTGGCGACCGACCATGCTCCCCATCTGCTTTCGGAGAAGGAGGGGAGTTGCCTGAAAGCCGCTTCCGGCGGACCGCTTATCCAACACTCGCTGATCGTGATGTTGGAATTGGCGATGGAAGGACGTTTCACCTACGAGAAGGTAGTGGAAAAAATGGCGCATATGCCTGCCGAACTGTTCCACGTCGACCGTCGCGGATATATCCGCCCCGGCTACTATGCCGACCTTGTCCTGGTCGACCCGAAAGAAACCTGGACGGTTGCCAAAGACAATATCTTATACAAATGCGGCTGGTCTCCTTTTGAAGGCTACACCTTCCATCATGCCGTTTGGAAGACATTCGTCAACGGACAACTGGCTTATACCGATGGTCGGGTGGATGACGCGGTCCGCGGAATGGAAGTGAAGTATATCAGTTGATATCAATCAGTTTGTGTGTTTGCAAGCTGAGACGCCAAAGGGGGTGGTGGAGGATGTACTCTACCACCTCTTTTGTGTTTTGGCAGGAACAAGGTTGAAGGAAATGCCAGGAGGCTTCCTGGTTGGCATAGGCTGTCAGGTCCTGTCCCGTATAGACCACTTTTATTTCGTCGATATGCGTCAGCCGCAACGGTGCGCCTTTCGGGGAGCAGGTCACCCAGTCGATGCCTTCGGGTAGCGGATTCGTTCCGTTTGTTTCGATGCATATATATTTCCCCGCCTGGTGCAACAGGTCGATAAAGGCCTGGTCGATCCATAGGGAAGGCTCGCCGCCTGTCAGTATGACAACGTTGGAAGGATAGGCCGAGACGGCTTGCAGGATTTCTTCGTCAGACATCAGCGTTCCGTCTTCATGGCGGGTATCACAGAAACTGCATTTCAGGTTACATCCGGAGAAACGGATGAATACGGCAGGCGTCCCCGTATGGAAGCCTTCACCCTGGAGGCTGTAGAATATCTCGTTAATCTTTCTCATAGATAGCCGTGTTTCCTTCTGATTCCTGAACTTCTACTTTATAACAGGTGGGGAGCTGGTCGCAGATCCATCTGGCGATATTCTCGGCTGTCGGGTTGAAAGGGAGTACCTCGTTGAGGTTCCGGTGGTCCAGCTGGTCTTTTACGATGCGTTTGATATGGCTGAAGTCGACCACCATGCCGTCCGGGTTCAATTCTTCGGAACGGCAATATACAGTGATAATCCAGTTGTGACCATGCAGATTCTCACATTTGCTCGGATAGGAAAGCTACAGACTATGTGCTGCCGAAATCTCCATTCGTTTGATAACGGTATACATACGATAAAACTGTTTTAGAATTTATGTCAGCCCCTAATGTCACCTCGGCGCAGGCTGCAAATTTACTCAAAAAATCCTGTTGGAGAGCTGTACTTAGTGTATTGAAATCTTAAAATATATATGTTCCGTTTGTATGTCATTAAAACTGTATGTCGAAGAAAATTTTTCGAAAAACAAGCCTTTTTGTTGCAAAATAAAAAATATATGCGTTAATTTGATTCAGAATCAAAGATATGAGGTGGTTTTGAACGCTCTGAACCGGTTTTCCGGCAGCAAGACCATATTGTTAAAAAATAGAAGAAGCTGCAAATAAGTTTCGATAATCTTAAAAATGTGTTTTATAATATCTTTTTTTATTTGTTCAGTAATTTAAAATGCCTCATCTTTGCATGCAGATAACCTAAACAATCTTTTTGCCTTAAAGACTAATACCTATTAAAACCTTAAAGAGGACCTTTGAGAAAAGGTCCTCTTTATGTTTTTAGAGGGTTACTCTTCCGTCTCTTCTATCTTTGACGATATTTTTCCGATCGCATCGTTCAGCCGTTCTTCCGGCGGGATGACATTGAAGTTCCCCCAGAATTTTTCATCGTATGTAAATTCGGTTTCGGCAAACACCGTTCGTGTCGGTAGCGCTTCGTTGCGGGTGAAGCGGCTTACCTGGTCGGTATCAACCTTGCAGGTTACCATCTCGAACCAGGTGTGGAGCGGGAATGTCCCGAACAGTTGCTTTCTTTTCTTGATCTTAAAATACAGGTCGCCCCGGACATGGTTGATATAGTACTGGCCGTTATACGGCTTATAGGTAACGGTGTAGGTTACCCTTTGCGGAGTGATTTTCAGGTTGCGGCTTTTCTTCTCCACCAGCATCCCGACTGTTTGTTTGATATATTTCGGATTGATCTCGAAACGGGCGCGGAGCAAGGCGTTGTTTTCGGAATCGATATACAGCTCTCCCCGGTACAAGGGCGAACGGACGTTTTCTTTCTGCTCGAAATAGACCACGTTGGCCAGCCGGTTGTCGATCACCGTGATGTCGGTCGAGGCATATGTATATTCTTCTATGTTTTCATTCGCCAACAGGAAGTCAGGCATCTCTTTTATCAAGTCAAGATGCAGGCTGGCCCCGATACCCGATTTCATCCGGGCGATGAGCGTATCTTTTTCCCGTTGGCTGATGATGCGGCGCATCTTGAGAAGCTTGACCTGGTCCGGTGACGGATTTTGCTTGTATCCGGACTTGTACACTTTGAAGACTGCTTCCGTAAGACCTACGAATTGACTTTTACGCTCGATTCCTTCCCGGTAGAACGTGGTCAGGTAGGCCGGCGACTGCGGGTAGTTCTTCCGGATGTTTTCCTGCATATCCCGAAGCAGGCGGAGCGGGTTGACAATGCGTACGACGACTTCCTGTATCGGGATCACCTTGGCTTCGAGGGCGATCGTGCTGTTTTGTTCAGTAAGCAGGGATGCCGCTACCTCACGCGGTTCGTAGCCCAGGTGGGAGAAATAGAGCGTGGATGTCCGGAGCGAGTCGGGGAGTGTGAGCCGGAACTCTCCGTTGGCGTTGGTGATGCTGCCGATGGAAGTATTCAGTACACCGACTGTACCGGCCTCGATCGGATCGTTCGTCTGCCTGTCGAGCAGGATGCCTTTCACGACAAAATGAACGTTTGTTTCTTCTCCGGGAATAGTGTCCGGTATGGCTACCTGTATTTTGTTCTGCGGTGGTGAAATCAGGATATGGTTGCCGATGACACGCAGGTTCAATTGCTCGTCCCCCGTGATCCGGTAGATAGCCTGCCGTATGGTATAGTCGCCGTCCGGAATGCGTACCGTTTTCTCGTTATCGATCAGCTTACTGTCGTAAATAAAGAGCAGGCCGGTTTGATCGGATACTTTGTCGAGCAGCCGGTAAACCGTGTTTTTTTCTTTGGATAAATGGATCATACGGCCCAGCACATCATCGCCATCCTGGCTTCGCAGGAAACCTGCCGGAAGCAAAAGCATCCAGAACAGCAGGAGCAGGCGGTATGTAGTGGTCGTATGTGTCATGATATAAAGGTATAACAATTATCCGGTTTTATTCGGACAGTGTTATCGTATTATTCTTTTCCGTTTTTTTCAGATTGAGCGCCAGGCAGATCAGTTCTGCCATATCTTCGGGCGTGTCGTTGGAGAACGTAACGGTAAGCGTCCGGTTTTGCAACTCAGGCGTTGTCTCCAACCGGATACCCGGATTTTGTGAATTGATAACCCGGAGGATATTACCGAGCATCTCGTCTTTGAACCGGATCCGTTCGGTGTAGCGGGCAAACTGTCCGGGGTCGGGTGTCGCGCTCAGTTGCAGTTTCCGGGAAAGAAGGGTTACGGTTTCTCCTGCTTTCACGTGTATATCCTGGCCGCTTTTCTTCAGTGTCACTTTCACTTCTCCCCGCTGAACGGACAGTTCGAAAGGAGAACTGCCGCTGCTTTTCACATTAAAAGCCGTGCCTAAGACCTCGATGCGGGTATCTTCCGTTTCGATCACGAAGGGGCGTGCGCGGTTGCCCGCCACGTCGAACAAGGCATTTCCCTGTAAGCTCACTTCCCGCCGGTCGGAAGAGAAATGTTGGGGATATTGCAACGAGGTGTTTTCCGCCAGATAAACGACGGAGCCGTCTTCGAGTGTCGTCACCAACGTAGTCGTTGTCTCGCTGTTCTGGCGGGTGAGCAGGTTCCGGTCGGCCTCCCGTTCCGTTCTGTTCAGATAAACGACGGATACGAGCAGGCAAAGCAAGGCGACGGCGGCAGCCATGCCCCCTTTCCATAGAATGCTTCTGAATGGCGAAGCCGGCCGGCCCGAAAGCAAGCCCTCTTCCTCCAGGCGTTGGTAGAGTGCATTCCATGCCCGGTCTGTTTTTTTCTTGTTTCTTTCTGTTTCAATCATATTTCAAATAAATCTCTAATTCATTGCGTAATGTGCGAAGTGCTTTTGTCATTTCGGCTTCCACTGTTTTAACCGATAGGGAGAGAGTGGAAGCGATCTCTGCATATTTCTTTCCTTCGAAGCGATGCATCCGGAATATGCGGAGACGGCGTTCGGGCAGCTTCCGGAGCGTACGCTCTATCAGGGCTTCCAGTTCCTTGTATTCTATCTGTTCCTGCGGGTCGTCCGGCATATCGTCTTTTTCCGGGCGGGAGAGGACGGCATCCCGGTAGCGGTTGCGTACGTCCTGATGTTCCCAATACTGAAGGGATTGGTTGCGAACGGCTCCATACAGATAACTTTTAATCGTATGGAACAGTTGCAACCTCTCTCTTTCTCTCCAGAACACTAAAAATAATTCCTGTACAATCTCTTCTGCTATATCCATTCTTCCTGTGATGCTCGCAGCATACAGACAAAGAGGCATATAGTATTGACGGAAAACTTGTTCAAAAGCCTTGACGTCTCCATCTTTGATCTTTGTCAGTATAAGCAGGTCGTTCAGCATAGGAATAATGTTTCAATATAATAATGTGCCAATGTGATAATTTGCCAATGTGCCAATTTTAAGAGAATGCTAATTTATACATTAATCTATTCATTGGCAAATCGGCACATTGATTAATCGGCAAATTATCTATGTTGCTTTTTCAGTCTGTCGACTGCATGTTCCAACGATTCTGTCGGCTCGATGATGTTATAGGAACCCCAGAAATTCGCGTCGGCAAAGTCGGCGACCTTGTCCGATAAGGACTGGTTCTGCTTGAATGCCATTTTGTACGGGATCGCGTTCGTCGTACTTTCTTTCCCGTCTGTCACGACCATTTCCGAAAGAATGGTGTAGTTGGTGGAGAACAATTTGCGTTTCCAGTCACATTTGAAGCGGACGCCGTTGCGGATGTAGCTCAGATAGGTCACACCGTCGCGATCCTGATAGTTGACGAGGAACGACACCTCGACCGGTTTGAAACGCAGTCCGAACGGTTTTTTCCGGAGGATTGCCTGTGTCGCCTTGTTGCGGTCGTTCATGTCGAGGAAGAACTCGGCGCGGGTGAAGGATAGCCGTTCCTTATCTATATATAGTTTACCGTAATAGAGCGCATACGGCAGGATGGCCTGCGGTTCGAAATTGATTACATACTGCGGACGGTCGTTGATCGTCGTCGACTCTTCCATACGGAACTTGTAGTAAGGCAGGCTTTCCAGCTCGAGTATGACATCCGGGTTTTTCACCACATCCACATAGATAGACATATTCGGTCCGCCCAGCAGCTTGACTGCCAACGTGTCGCTCGCCTTCTGGCTGAGCAGCTTGCGGCCTTTGAAAATCTGTACGCGATCGCGGTCTGCCGTCTCGTTGTAGGGTGTCTTATAGATGTCGATCACCGCTTCCGAGATGTTGATATACCGGCGTCCCTTCTGGGCCGTTTCCCTGTAAAATCCGGTCAGGAGGCTGTGCTTGGGATTATAGTTGGCCGGAATCTTTTTGATGGCCTCTTCCACCAGGTAGCGCGGGTCGCGGGCATGGATGATTACCTCTTCGAGCATATTCGTGTAAGGTGTCAGCCATACAGTCTCTTTTTCTATATTTTCTCCGTTCAGAGGAATTTTCGCATTGTAGTATCCGAGGTAAGATATCTCCACTTCCTTGGCCTGTATCGAGTCCTTGACCTTGAAGGAAAATTCACCGTCGGCATTCGTAACGGTACCGGTTGTCGTACCCGGAATCGAGATGTTCACATATTCCAGGCTCTTTTTGCTTTTCTTGTCTTTCACTACGCCGCTGACCGTGATGTAATCACTTTCGTCTGCCGAATCGGTCTGTGCCTGTAAAGGTGTGAATCCCGCCAGCAACAGTGTAATAAGCAAATATCCCCATAATTGTTTATGCATCGCTTTCATACTCCATATTGTTTAATAAGTTAATACTCTTGTTTGTATAACTAAGATGGTTCAGCCGGAAAATACCCTACACTTTTATGCTGTATTTTTTTCGGATGGTGGACATAATATGAAAATTTGACTATTTTTGCCCCGGTTATAGAAGATAAGAAGATGACGGAGCAGGAGGTAAGAAGATATTTGAGACAGATCGAAGAAGAGAGTTCCCAAGCGGCTCTGCGCGATTTTTACGACCTGTGTTTCGACCGTTTCTTCCGCATCGCCTACTACTATCTGCATACGGAAGAGTGGGCGCAGGAAGTCGTCCTGGATGTCTTTCTGAAAATATGGGAACGCCGGGATTCTTTGCACCGGATTGCCGACCTGGAAGATTATTTCTTTGTCACCGTAAAAAATGCCTCTTTGAATTATCTCGAAAAAGAACAGCGCCGGAAAGACCAGGCGGCGGAAGCTTGTGCCGACACTGCCGATACGGGTGAATCACCGGAAGATATATTAGTCAGCGAGGAACTTTTCGCCCATTATGTCAGGGCGCTCGACCGCCTGCCGGAGCGTTGCCGGGAGATTTTTATCCGCGTGCGTGAAGAAAAGCAACCGTATGCACAGGTGGCGGCAGATTTGGGTATAAGCGTCAATACCGTCGATGTGCAACTTCAAAAAGCCGTTGGCCGCCTGCGGGAGATGTTGGGCCGTTATATCGACGGGACAGAAATTTGAATATCTTTGTACCGGATATAATAGTATGGTATGAAAGATCTGGATCATTTTATCGCGCAACAACGTTTGATCTATCCGCTGTCGGATGAGGCGATACGGAAACTGACGGACGAGATGGAGGAAGTCTTTATCCCGAAAGGCAGTTTTTCGGTTTACGAAGGAGACCGCGACCCGTATGTCTGGTTTGTGAAGGACGGGTTGACGCGCTCGTTCGTGGAACGGGATATGCGCGACGTAACTTTGTGGTTTGCTTCGTCCGGTGAAATCGTGAATATGTCTTACCGTGAAATTGCCGCCTACAATCTGGAGATGGTGGAGGACACCGTCCTGTTGCGTATTCCGGCGCGGCGGCTGGAGGAGCTTTGCGAGCAGACGCTCGAACTGGCCAACTGGATGCGTAAATTGCTCGACTATTATCTTCGGGAATATGAAAACTATTTTATAAACGACAGTTGGAGCGATGCCCGCGAGCAATACGAAAACCTCCTCCGGACACGTCCGGACCTTTTTCAGCGGGTGCCCCTCAAACATATCGCCTCTTTTCTGCAGATCACTCCCCAATCGCTTAGCCGGATACGGTCATCGGTAAAATGAACTTATAAATCATCATTTACAGGTTAACTATTTCTTAGTTTTAAGCCTCCTGAAAATAACAAAATAGACAATAACCCCCTGTTTCGGCTATTTTTCTATTTCGTCCGAAATCCTGATCGGTTTTGGATTGACTCTTTTCATTATTTTAGCCCATTCGGATGACAACAGAGAGAATGAGGTGCCGAGCCCATATCGAAAAGCATACAATTTGATTGCTGAAAACCGGAAACAACAGCAAAGTGATAAACCTTAACTCCCGGAGAATCGAATATTTGCAGACGAAGGCGGACTGCGTTCCAAATATCCAAAGGAAATTTTAGGGACTTGTTGTTGTGAGGTGCGCAGAAAATAGCCGTGAAGTAACGCTTCATCGCTCTGAAGGTTGACTTCGTGCTATATGAAGTCCGACTTCAGAGCAACAATGTTGCGGGTCAGAGCGATAAAGTCCCTCTTCATGGCGATAAGGTGCCAGATCATAGGAAAAAGCTCCTTTTTGGTAGCTGAAAAGTGGATTAACATTTGTTCGGTTTCGGATGTCTTTTTACCCTGAACAATCCGTTTTATACAATAAGCCCCCTGCCGTAGGCTCTCTTTTGCCGTTTCGTTTCAACGAACGGTTTTAGTGCTTAGGGATGTGTCAAAACTGCCCTGTCCCCGCGCTTGACGCGGGGCCGCAATAAAACGGTCCTTATCAATCAGTTGTTTATACGGTCGGTTTTAATGCGATCCCGCGTCAAGCGCGGGAACAGGATCGTTTACGATCTCTTATAACTTTCAACTCTTAACTTTCAACTATCTTAAGGGGGCTTATTGTATAAAACGGATTTTTTAGTTCCAAAAGACATCCGAAACCTAACAAATGTTAATCTGCTTTTTGGGCCTCAAAAAGGGACTTTTTCGCCTTTTTTGAATGTTTTCCGCAATTATGACCGTCCTCTTTGCCATTGCGACCGTGCTAATGTGTAGTGCACTCGGCAGCTCGCGAAGATTAGGACGGTCGTAATGGCGATTTGAACGGTCGTAATTAGAAAGAGGACCGTTTTCATGGTAAAAAAGCCCCTGAATTTCCTTGCGATATTTGGGACGCCGTCCGTTTTATTTTCAAATAATCGATTCTCCGGGAGTTGAGCTTTATCACATTGTCGGCGTTTCTGGTTTTCGGTAATCAAATTGTACGCTTTTGGGAACGGACTGCGCACCTCGTTTTTCCTATTGTCAGAAAGGGGAGCTTAAACCGTGAAAAAAGTCAATCCAAAATCGATCAAGATTTCAGGCGAAATAGAAAAACGGACGAAAAGGGGGTTATTGTAATATTCATCAGATTTGCAAGAGGTTCAAAACTTGACAAAAGTGAGCTATAAATTATTTATCTGTGAGTTTTAGACAGAAGAACAAATGCCAAATATTGAACCTTTGTTTCCTCGTGCAGCGTTTTGTTTCCCGGGAGCATCTTGTATATAAATAAGGATTATCGGGCAATAGAGATGTCCGGATGGTTAAAGTATATATAAATGCTTGGAACTTATTTGGAAACAGCTATATTTGTAAATAAAATGGATAGTCTTTATTTAAGGCAGAGTGGAGGATTAAACCTATCCCTGCATTTTTAGTCTAAGTAGTAGAAATATTATAAAGTAGAGGAGAAACGAATATGAAACCCATGAAATTAACGTCTTTGATGGTGATGCTCCTGGTAGGCTTCAGTGCCGTAGCCCAGGAAGAGTTCTTTGATGATGTGTATTTCTCTTCCAGCAAAAAAGATAAAAAAGAAAAAACAGAAGAGAAGGTTATACAGCCTAAAGAAAAAGAGAATGCGGAACGCACGGTGATTTCGTCAACCTACAGCACAAGCAAGAGAAAAGCAGCTGTGTCTGACGAAGATCGTGCTATCGATGAATATAACCGCCGGTACTCTTCCGTCGATGTGGAAGAACCGTACGATGAGGATGCCGACGAATATACGGACGGTGAAGTTCTTGCCGAGTACAACGACGATATCGATAATGCCAAGTCGGTTGCTTCCGATACCAAAAAGGAACGCCGTTCAGATACGGAGTATACCGAACGTATCATCCGCTATCATTCCCCCAGTAAGATTACAGTCGCAGGAGCAGACCAGGTGAACCTGTATCTGAGCGACGGTTATTATGCTTACGGATATGATACAGACTATTCCGACGGACAAACGAATGTGAATGTCAACATCAATATGGGCTACGGTGGCTATGGCGGTTACTATGACCCCTGGTACAGCGGCTGGTATGGTGGCTGGTACGGTGGTTGGTATGATCCGTGGATCTACAGCCCTGCTCGTTATTGGGGTTACGGTCCGTCCTGGGGCTTCGGCTGGGGATGGGGTGGTTTCTATGCCGGCTTCTACGGCCCGTCTTGGGGCTGGGGTGGCTACTGGGGACCCGGTTATTGGGGCGGTGGTTACTGGGCTGGTTCCTGGGGACACCATCATCACTACAGATCCAATTACTATCATAGTAATGGTGGACGTTCTTCTTCCTATGCAAGTAGTTATAGAGGAAATGGAGGACGAACGGGTAGCTCAACTTATAGACAATCTTCTCGTGACCGCTATAATGGTTCAGCTTCTTCTTTGAGAGGGGATGGGAGCAGTAGTAGCATTACGTCGAATAGGAGTAATCGTTCCGGCCGTCCTTCACAGGGAACGTCTATCCGGAATGAAAACAGTAGCAGTATAACAACTCGTCCATCATCTGTAAACAGTACGACAAGAACTCGGGTAAACCGTCGGGATAATGCTAATGCAATTAGTTCATCTTCTTCGCGTACGCGTTCTTCGATTTCTTCAAGCTCTTCAAATCGCCAATATACGGCTCCTGCAAGAAGCAACAGAAGTAGCAGTAGTTTTGATAACAGTAGCACTCGTTCTTCTCAGTCAAGAAGTCAGAGTACCTATACTCCTTCAAGAAGTAGTAGTGGACGTAGTAGTTCTTATAGTTCATCATCTTCATACGGCGGTGGTGGCCGCTCCGGTGGTGGAGGCAGTAGTAGAAGCGGCGGCGGTGGCCGTCGGTAATGTCGATTCATAGATTGAAGTAATATTGGGGGACGGGTTTCTGTCCCCTTATCTATAAAGGTATTAGTAAAAGAGAAAAGTGATGAATAGAATAGCATGCTTATTAGTTTCAGCATTCCTATTAAGTGGTGGTGCTGCGTTTGCGCAAGGAGAATTAGATGCTTATAGGTATTCTCAGACCGATTTAAATGGGACTGCCCGTTATTTGAGTATGGGAGGCGCTTTTGGAGCACTGGGTGGAGATATTTCAGCAATGTCATCCAATCCGGCTGGTTTGGGGATTTATCGTAGTTCAGAAGTTGTTACAACGTTGAGTCTGTCATCGATTAAGACTAAATCGGACTGGAAAGGTTCGAAGGTTGACGCAAGCAAAACAAAGTTTAATTTTGACAATATTGCCTATGTCGGCTATTTTCCTACAGGAAATGATGAAGGGTTGGTTGGTTGGAACGTTGGGTTTTCTTATAACCGAATAAAAAATTTCAATCGTAATTATCGTTTGTCTGGTTTTCAAGATTATTCATTAGCTGATTATGCTGCCGCCAAGGCTTCTTATGTTGATACTGATAAGAATGGTGATTGGTTTGGTGTAGCGGAAAATGATATGCCCCCGTTCAATCAAATTAATAGTGAATCTAATTTAGCATATAATAATTTAGGTGGAGTTTGGCTTCCTGCTTTAGCTTATCAGTCTGGAATGATAGGTGCGAATAAAAAAGATGCAAATGATGATATGTATCATTCGACTTTTGCAGAATGGGATGAAGCAAATAATGCATGGTATCCTGACAGTCGTCCTGATTTATCCGATCTGGAAGTGAATGAAAGGGGTGCGATCGATCAGTATGACTTCTCGTTTGCGACCAATATTTCGAATTTAGTGTTTTTAGGTGCAACGGTTTCTGTAACGGATTTGAACTACCGGATGTCTTCCAGATATACGGAAGAATTTGATTATACGGATGGTACTACAGATCACATATTTTGGGACAATGAGTTAAAAACTGATGGTACAGGTTATTCTTTTAATTTAGGTGCAATTGTTCGTCCTTCGGATTATTTGCGTTTAGGCGTTGCTTATAATTCTCCTGTTTGGTATAAGTTGACAGATACCTATTTCGGCAGTGCAGAAACAGTTAATGGTAATTTTGATCCGGCTAAGGCTAACGGGGCAACTCCGAGTAACCCCAATCCTTATACTGATTATCGGTTGCGTACAGCCGATAAATGGATTTTTAGTGTAGCAGGCATTATTGGACAAACAGCGTTGATCAGTCTTGATTATGAATTGGGTAATTATAAATATATGAAGCTTTCTGATTGGGATGGATATGAATTTGAAGACCTTAATAAAAAGTTGATCCAGAAAGATTTTGGTTTGGCCCACACTATAAAACTCGGAGCGGAAGTGAAAGTTACTCCTCAGTTTGCAGTTCGTGCCGGCGCAAACTGGCGGATGAGTCCAATGAAAAAAGAATTTAGGGATGGTGCTTTTGAAATTTTCCCTGCAGGAACTGTTGCTCATTATACATTAGATAAGGGAACAACCTCTTACTCGGTAGGTTTAGGATATCGTTTTACTCCTAACTTCTATATGGATCTGGCTTGCGTATATCGTCAATATAAAGAAGATGCTTATACATTCTCTAAAGTTATTGTAGAAGACAATAATGGTTCTCGTATGCTTGTTGATTCAGAAGCAATCGGTTTGAAAACAAACACCACCCAGGTTGCCCTGACATTAGGTTATAAGTTCTAACAATATCATAGTTTGTTCGCAAAAGCCCCCTGTTCGTACAAAAATCGTACGGTCAGGGGGCTTTTTTGTGTAAAAAAAAAGGAAATGTTTGCCTATTTAAAATACTTTTTGTTCTTTTGCCTTTGTAAATATAAATAATATTATTGTCTAACAATTTAAACCGCATTGCCTATAGCATAAACATTACTCAAGAAAACTAAAAAATAGAGAAGTAATGAATACTTTAAGAATGAAGACCGACGAAGAGTTGGTGGTTCTTTATGCAGAAGGTAATAATGCTGCTTTCGATGTATTGTTGAATCGTTACAAGAGTAGCATACACTCCTACATTTACTTTATAGTTCGCAACAAAGATCTCACAGAAGATATCTTTCAGGAGACGTTTGTCAAGGTGATTATGACTATTAAACAAGGTCGTTATACGGAAAACGGCAAGTTTAAAGCCTGGATTACCCGCATCGCTCACAACCTGATTATCGATAACTTCCGTCAGGAACGCAGTGAAAACACGGTCTCTAACGATGAGGTGGAAGTGGATCTTTTCAATAATATCAAACTTTGTGACGGTACGATCGAGGATAATATCGTGCGCCGCCAAGTGTTGTCTGATGTAAAGAAGTTGGTGAAACATCTTCCCGACAGCCAACGCGAAGTGCTGGAAATGCGCTATTATCAGGATCTCAGCTTTAAAGAAATAGCCGATATCACAGGTGTGAGCATCAATACGGCTTTAGGACGTATGCGCTATGCTATCCTGAACATGCGTCGCATGGCGGAGGAGAACAGTATTGAGCTGTCGATGGCTTGATAATTGAAAATTGAGAATCGAAAATTATTCTTTCTTGTTCATACAATAAGGGGAGAAGTTGGCCGTTTTATAATCAAACAAGATTAAAAACACGAAGTGCCTATGAAGAGACTTTCTACTCAATGTATGAATGGAATAGAAAATAAAACAGACAGAAACCGGAAGGACAGGAAAAGTTCGCCGCGTCGGCAGACACTTGATTTCCTTACCCAATTCGCGAGGGTTTATCATTCAGAACCCGCTTTACGCACGGAACTCTGTGGTTTGGTAATGAACTAAGAAAAAAATGGAAAGAGGATACCTTTGCTGGTATTCTCTTTCTTTTTTCATACCTTTGCATAAAAGATGAAAGATATGAAACATAAGATAGCGCCTTCTCTGTTAGCTGCCGATTTTCTGAACTTGCAGCGGGATGTGGAGATGATAAACAAGAGTGATGCCGATTGGTTGCATCTGGATATTATGGACGGTGTATTTGTTCCTAATATATCTTTTGGTTTCCCGGTTTTGGAAGCGTTGAAACCGGTTTGCCGGAAACCGATGGATGTGCACCTGATGATCGTCGAGCCGCAAAAGTTTATACCGGAAGTGGCGGCTACGGGTGCTTATATGATGAATGTGCACTATGAGGCTTGTACACACCTGCACCGGACGGTGGGAGCTATTAAAGAGGCCGGGATGAAAGCGGCTGTTACGTTGAACCCGCATACGCCGATTTGCCTGTTGGAAGATATTTTGCAGGATTTGGATATGGTGTTGCTGATGTCGGTTAATCCGGGTTATGGCGGACAGAAGTTCATCGAACATTCGGTCGATAAGACGGCCCGCCTGAAAGATATGATACTGGCTAAAGGGCTGGACACCCTGATCGAAGTGGATGGCGGTGTGAATATGCAGACTGCGAAACGTCTGGTCGAGGTAGGCGCCGATGTACTGGTTGCAGGCAGCTTCGTCTTCCGTTCTCCTGATCCGTTGCAGACGATTCGGGAGTTGAAGGATTTATAATATAGGTAAATGATGATTTGCTGATATCCCGGCAAATCATCATTTACAATCAACAAATTCAAAGCCTTACATTATGATAAAAGAATTACAAATACGTCCTTTTTCCCGTCCGTTGCTTGTCTGGATTGCGGGAATCATCCTGCAAACAGCTTTCCCGCTTTATGCTTATTCCGTATTATTTCTGTTGTTTCCCCTTTTGGTCCTTATTCTTTCCTGTTTTGGAACGAAGGAGCGAGGGGTGTTTTGCTATGAAACGCGCTGGCTTTGGGGGGCGGTCTTTGTATCCCTGCTGCTTTTTCTTTCCATACAGAAGACGGCCTGTTCGCAGGTCGATTTATCTTTCGAGCATTCGGAATCGACTCTTTCCCGTTTGGCAAAAGAAGAACAACTGCGTCTGTTGGAACCTTTCGGCAGGTTGAACCTGACGGATGAGGAAAAGTCGGTGCTGGCGACTATTACCGTTGGCTACCGGGAGGCGATGGATCGGAATGTCCGGCAACGTTTTTCGGTCGCCGGTGTGGCTCATATCCTGGCGGTGAGCGGTTTCCATGTGGCTGTTGTTTGTGGCTTCCTGTCTTTTCTCCTGTCGTTCCTTCCCCGAAGCGAACCATGCCGGTGGGTCCGGTATCTGTTGACGGTTCTGTTGTTATGGCTTTTTGTCGCGGTGACTGGGTTGGCGGCATCGGCTGTCCGGGCGGCCTTGATGCTGACTTTGTTTCTGACCGGAGGGGTGTTGGGAAGGAGGGCGGAACGTTATAATATATTGGCGGCATCGGCTTTTTGCATGCTGGTTTATGAGCCTCTCTATCTGTTCGACATCGGTTTCCAGTTGAGCTATCTGGCTGTGCTCTCCATCCTTTATTTCCAACCCCGGTTGCAGCGGTTGATGAAAGTTCGTAATCCTTTGCTCCGGGCACCTTGGCAGTGGATTACCGTCACATTGGCGGCGCAGGTCGGAACGGTGTTTCTTTGCCTTTATTATTTCGGGCAGTTCTCGACTGTCTTTTTGCTGACTAATCTGCCGATGACTCTTTTGGCAACTTTGCTGATCCCTATGGGGTTGGCCTGGATGCTGCTACCGGCAGGATGTCCCGGTTATGAATGGTTGCAGGTCGGGGTGGAGGGGCTGACGCATGGATTGCTCCGTCTGGTCGATTCCTTCAGTCGCGTACCGGGGGCTGTCTTTTCTTTCCGGTTCGATCTCTTTACGATGTTGGTGGTGTATGGTATGCTCCTGTTTGTCTTGCTGTATGGCCGTTCCAAGCGTCCGGCATATCTGTTTGCGGCACTGGCTTTGTTGTTAATTATCTTGATTGTCCGGCTGATTGGAAATTTAATGCTGTGTGGAATATAAAAAAAGTCGTACCTTTGTCACTGAATATAAGAGAATATATATGATTACGAAAATCATTCAAGAAGAGAAAATACAGAAAGCTAAGAAATACGTTGAGAAAGGCGAAAGTTTTGTTATCGTGACACATGTTACCCCGGACGGGGACGCTATAGGTTCCGCTTTGGGACTCTACCATTTTCTGACAGCTTATGGAAAAGATAATGTGGCGGTAGTGGTACCCAACGATTTCCCCCAGTTCTATAAATGGATGCCGGGTAATAAGGAAGTCGTCATTCATGAGAAATATCCTGATTTTGCGGAGCAGCTGATCCGGGATGCGGATGTTATCTTCTGCCTGGATTTCAACGAACCGAAGCGCATCGAGAAGTTGGCTCCGGCAGTCGTGGCAGCTGACGGTCGCAAGGTGATGATCGACCATCACCTGAATCCTGCCGATTTTTGCCGCGTGACGATGTCATATCCGGAAATGTCGTCCACAAGCGAGATGGTTTTCCGTTTTATCTGCCGCATGGGGATGTTTGAGTTGATCAATAAAGACTGTGCCGCTTGTATCTATACCGGTATGATGACGGATACAGGTTCTTTTACCTATAACTCGAATAAGCCGGAGATTTATACAATTATAAGTGAATTGATTAAGAAGGGTATCGATAAGGATTTGATCTACCGGAAAGTAAACCAGGTGTATTCGGAAAGCCGCCTGCGTCTGATGGGCTATGTCCTGTATGAAAAGATGAAAGTTTATCCGGAGAAGCAAGCCGCTTTGATTACGCTTTCGCTGGACGAACTGAACCGTTTCCACTACGTAACGGGCGATACGGAGGGATTTGTCAATCTGCCGTTGAGTATCGAAGGGGTGACATTCAGTGTCTTTATCCGTGAAGACAAAGATTATGTAAAGGTTTCGCTACGCTCTGTCGGCGACTTCCCCTGTAACCGCTTTGCAAGCCAGTATTTTAATGGCGGGGGACATAAAAATGCTTCGGGTGGGGAATTTTACGGCTCGTTGGCCGATGCCGTTGCCGTATTTGAGAAAGGATTAAAAGAATTTAATCCTAATAAAACAGAAGAATTAGACAAACATGCCTGAGATATGGCAGAGATTATATACATTTGCCAGTCATTTACAATTAATACGTAACAGATGAAGAGAGGTTTTTATATCCTGTTGATTATGTGCGCTGCCATCATGGTAGTGTCGTGTGACAAGACAAAGTCATACACTGATATGTTGAAGGCCCAACAAAAGGCTATTGATCGTCTGGAGAAGGATAGCGGATTGGTCTTTTTAGATGATTTTCCTAAAGATAGTATTTTTAAGGAAAATGAATTCGTAAAGCTGGAAGATGGTGTTTATCTGAATATTATTGAAAAGGGGAACAGTGAACGTGCAGTGATGGGAAAGACTGATGTCCAGACTCGTTTTATGGCTACATTGTTCATGGAAAGCAGCAGTTTCGGTACTGGTACCGTTGACTTGCTCGGCCCGCATTCCAACGGTACGCATCCGGTTGAGTTCAAGTATGGTTATTATAGTGAAGGGCTTTACAGCTATTATTATAATATATTCATCAGCCCCGGTTTGGCGGCTGGCTTGCCTTATGTGGGAGACAGTGCATATGTAAAACTGATCGTTCCTTTTAAGCAGATGGGGACTCTTGGGGATTTCCAAAGCACAGGAACCCCTGTCTATTTTGAGAAAGTAAGATATATCTTTAAAAAATAAATCTAACTAAATGACACTGATTAAATCTATTTCCGGTATCCGTGGTACAATAGGCGGGAACCCTGAAGATGGGCTCAATCCGTTGGCTATTGTCAAGTTTGTGGCTGCATATGCTACATTCATTAAGAAAAACACGAAGGTGACAACAAACAAGATCGTCGTAGGTCGTGATGCACGTATCTCCGGTCCGATGGTGAAACAAGTCGTTCTCGGCACATTGACCGGGATGGGCTTTGATGTGGTAGACATCGACTTGGCTACAACTCCGACTACCGAACTGGCTGTTGCCTGGGAAAATGCTTGCGGTGGTATTATCCTGACCGCCAGTCATAATCCGAAACAGTGGAACGCACTGAAGTTGCTGAACGAACGTGGCGAATTTCTGGATGCTGCCGAAGGGGCCGAAGTGCTCAAGATCGCAGCTGAAGAAAGTTTCGTGTTTGCGGATGTCGATCAATTGGGAAAAGTGATTGTCAACAACAGTTACAATCAAAAACATATAGAAAGCGTCCTCAAGCTGGATCTGGTAGATGTGGAAGCGATCAAGGCTGCTAATTTCCGTGTCGCTATCGACTGCGTGAATTCGGTAGGCGGTATCGTTATTCCGGAATTGCTTTCAGCTTTAGGTGTGAAGGAAATCTTCAAGTTGCATTGTGCGCCTCACGGTAACTTTGCGCATAATCCGGAACCGATCCCTGAAAACCTGACGGAGATCTCCGACTTGATGAAGCATGCCAAAGCGGATGTCGGCTTTGTAGTAGACCCGGACGTGGACCGTTTGGCTATCATCTGCGAAGACGGCGAAATGTTTGGCGAAGAATATACACTGGTGGCTGTCAGCGACTATGTCCTGACGCATACTCCGGGTAACACGGTCAGCAACCTGAGTTCCAGCCGCGCATTGCGCGACGTAACCCGTGCTCACGGCGGCGAATATAATGCAGCGGCAGTAGGCGAGGTGAATGTTGTCACAAAGATGAAAGCGACCAACGCTATCATCGGTGGTGAAGGTAACGGCGGTGTGATCTATCCGGCAAGCCATTATGGTCGCGATGCTTTGGTGGGTATCGCACTGTTCCTGACGCATCTGGCAAAGAAACAGATGAAGACCAGCGAGTTGCGCGCTTCTTATCCTCCGTATTTCATCTCTAAGAAGAAGGTGGAACTGACTCCGGATATCGATGTGGATGCTATCTTAGCTAAGGTGAAAGAGAAGTTTGCCCAATATGATATCACCGATATCGACGGCGTGAAGATCGACTTCCCTGAAAAATGGGTGCACCTGCGCAAGAGCAACACGGAACCGATCATCCGTATCTATTCCGAAGCCCACACGATGCAGGAAGCGGAAGAAATCGGCGATGAGCTGATCCAGATTATCCGTGATATGTGTAAGTAATCTATTATCGAGATAAAAAAAGAAAAGAGGTTGTGCTTGATTGCATAACCTCTTTTTTTTGCGTTTAATGATGGAACAGACGAACGCCGGTGAACGCCATTGCGATACCATATTTGTCGCAGGTCTCGATCACATGGTCGTCGCGAACGGAGCCGCCGGCCTGTGCGATATAGTCGACACCGCTTTTATGCGCCCGTTCGATGTTGTCGCCGAAGGGGAAGAAGGCGTCGGAACCTAACGAAACACCTTTCAGCGTATCGAGCCAGGCACGTTTTTCCTCGCGGGTCAGGACTTCTGGCTTTTCGGTGAAGAACTGTTGCCAGATGCCGTCGGCGAGTACATCCTCATGGTCGTCGCTGATGTAGACGTCGATCGTATTGTCGCGGTCTGCACGGCGTATCTTTTCGATCCAGGGCAGGTTCATCACTTTCGGATGCTGGCGCAGGTACCAGATGTCGGCTTTGTTTCCGGCCAGGCGGGTACAGTGGATGCGGCTCTGCTGTCCGGCGCCGATGCCGATTGCCTGTCCGTCTTTGACGTAGCAGACAGAGTTGCTTTGTGTATATTTCAGCGTGATCAAAGCGATGATCAGGTCGCGTTTGGCTTCGTCCGGGAAGTGTTGGTTCTTCGTCGGGATATTAGTCAATAGGTTTTCGTCCAGCTTGATTTCGTTGCGTCCCTGTTCGAACGTGATGCCGAATACATCCTTGTGTTCGATAGGGGCAGGGCGGTAGGCGGGGTCGATCTTGATGACGTTGTACGTCCCTTTCCGTTTGTTCTTCAGTATTGCTAAGGCTTCCGGCGTATAGTCGGGAGCGATTACGCCGTCCGACACTTCGCGGTTGATGAGGCGGGCGGTCGCTTCGTCGCAGGTGTCGCTCAGTGCGATGAAATCACCATAAGAAGACATGCGGTCTGCTCCACGGGCACGGGCGTAAGCGGTAGCAAGCGGGGTGAGCTGAAGATCGTCTACGAAATAAATCTTTTTCAGCGTGTCGCTCATTTCAATCCCTACGGCAGCCCCGGCGGGACTAACATGTTTGAAAGAAGCAGCGGCAGGCAGCCCGGTTGCTTCTTTCAGTTCTTTGACTAATTGCCAGCTGTTGAAGGCATCCAGGAAATTGATATATCCCGGGCGGCCGTTCAGTACTTCGATCGGCAATTCCCCTTGCTGCATGAAGATGCGTGACGGCTTCTGGTTGGGGTTGCAGCCGTACTTGAGTTCTAATTCTTTTGCCATATTCAGAATGCTTTTATGCTTTGTAGTTACATGAATAGTCGTTTGTATTCTCCTTCGAAATTAGGCGTAAAGACGCCTTTGCCCATATTGGCGAGTATCTCGGCTTTCGGCCAGAAACGTCCTTCGTCCAGTTCGGAAGGGTCGGGGGTGAACGGGCCGTCGTAGGTGGTGCGGAAGGTGTTGACCAGTTCCTTTTCGATGGCCGATTCAAAGACGTAGCGGGTGATAAACTGAGGCGCAAAATCGGTTATCCCCAGTTCCTCGCGTACTTCCCGGCGGAGCGCTTCTTCTACCGTTTCGCCATAATCGATATGGCCGCCCACGGCAGTGTCCCATTTGCCGGGCTGGATATCTTTTGTCATCGAACGTTTTTGCAGATAAAGGTCGCCTGCTTCATTGAAGATATGCAGGTGTACGACCGGATGCAGCATCTTCGAGCCGCTGTGGCATTCTTTACGGGTTGCCTTTCCTATTGTCTCTCCCTCTTCATTCACTAAGGGAAACCATTCTTCGTTCATTAATTTCTGATTTAGAGAACAAAGATAAGGAAATAAGGTTATCTTTGCCAATAATATGGAATATATGAAAGAAGAAGAACATCAAGAATATAATCGCTTGCGTGAACCGATGGTTGAATATAAAGCAAAGCAACCTTTGATGCCTTCTTATGTTTATGAAGATATCAAGGTTGGTATTGAACAGGCTGATCAAGGGTTGTTAATTCCTTTTGAAGGAGTAATGTCTCGTTATCGGTAATGTACGTCTATTATTTCCCAATCCTGCTAATCGCCTTGATCAACTCCTCATCTGATAAACCTTCGCCGTAAGTGGCATAATCCATGCGGAATGTACAGCCGTTTTTGTATTCGGAGCAGCCATAAGCTGTTTTTCCGCGCAGGATGCTACCCTTTTGGCAGACAGGGCATACCGGTTTTTTGGCAGGAATGGCTTCCTCCGGTTGTTGAGCGGTGGCGGGTTCCTTTTTGGCGCGTGGTTTGCGCGGCTTCTTTTCCTTTGGCTCTTTTTCTGCTTGCGGCTTTTCCGGCGCAGCCTGTTCGATGGTTATCGTACGGCCGGTCTGGTCGGAGAGGACGTTGAGCACGACCTGGTGGACAAGCTGTTTCAGCTCTTCCAGGAAAGTACGCGCTTCGTATGTGCCCCGTTCGATCTGGCGCAGTTTCTTTTCCCATAGACCGGTCAGTTCGGCGCTTTTCAGCAGTTCCTCCTGGATCGTACCGATCAGTTCCACACCGGTGGCGGTGGGATAGAGGTTCTTGCGTTCCTTGCGGATATAATTGCGTTTGAACAATGTCTCGATGATGGCGGCGCGGGTGGAAGGACGGCCGATTCCGTTCTCCTTCAAGGCGTCGCGCAGTTCGTCGTTGTCGACCAGTTTGCCAGCCGTTTCCATGGCGCGTAGCAAAGTCGCTTCCGTGTAAGGCTTGAGCGGCTGTGTCCATTTCTCACCTAATGTCGGCTTGTGCGGTCCGCTTTCTCCTTTCACGAAGTCCGGCAGTACACCTTCCTCTTCGGCCGGCTCGGCATCCGGGTCTTTTTGCTCGGCGCCGAAGACAACACGCCATCCCGGTTTGAGAATCTGCTTCCCCGTTACTTTGAAGTCCACCTTGCCGACTTTGCCGAGAACCGTGGTTGTCGAGATTTCACAATCCGGATAGAAGGCAGCAATGAAACGGCGGGCGACCAGGTCGTAGACCTTCCGTTCGTTCTCCGTCAGGTTGCGGGCATGCACGCCGGTCGGGATGATCGCATGGTGGTCCGTCACCTTCGAATTGTCGAACACGCGCTTGTCCTTCCTGATTTTCGCTTTCAGCAGCGGGGCGGTCAGTTCGGCGTAGTCGACCAGGCCGCTCAGCGTATTCGGCACCTTCGGATAAATGTCGTCACTCAGGTAAGTCGTGTCTACACGCGGATAGGTCGTCACTTTCTTTTCATAGAGCGACTGGATCAGTTTCAGCGTGTCGTCTGCCGTAAAGGCGAACTTCTTGTTACATTCCACCTGCAACGAGGTCAGGTCGAAGAGACGGGGCGCATATTCCTTCCCCTTCTTTTCGGATATGTCGGTGACGGTGAAATCTTCCTGCCGAGCAATCTCCAGGAAGGCTTCCCCTTCCTCCTTTTTGGTGAATTTGCCTTTGGTGGCGGAGAAAGTCGTATTGCGGTAAACCGTTTTCAGTTCCCAATAGGGCTCCGGCTTGAAGTTGTCTATCTCGGCCTGGCGGTTGACGATCAACGCTAAGGTAGGGGTTTGCACCCTTCCGATGGAGAGCACCTGCCGGTTTTGTCCGTAGCGGAGCGTGTAGAGGCGGGTCGCGTTCATCCCTAACAGCCAGTCGCCGATGGCGCGGGAAAGGCCGGCTTCGTATAACGAGGTAAATTCGGTCTGCTCTTTCAGGTGTTGGAAGCCCTCGCGGATTGCCTCTTCGGTCAGCGACGAGATCCACAGGCGGTAGACCGGGCATTTGCAGCCGGCCTTTTGCATCACCCAGCGTTGGATAAGTTCCCCTTCCTGCCCGGCATCCCCGCAGTTAATGACCATTTCGGCCTTTTGCATCAGCTCTTCGATGACCTTGAATTGCTGTTCGTATGTGGGATTGCTGATCAGCTTGATGCCGAAACGGGGCGGGATCATCGGCAGGGAGGCGAGGCTCCACCGTTTCCAGCTGTCTGAATAGTCGTTCGGTTCCTTGAGAGTGCACAGATGCCCGAAAGTCCAGGTAACCTGATAACCGTTTCCTTCGATATACCCGTTCATCCGATTGGTTGCCCCGAGCACTTCTGCTATTTCGCGTGCCACGCTGGGCTTTTCAGCTATACATACTTTCATCCGCAATACTCTCTTTTTTGAATCAACATACAAAAATACGCTTTCCCGACGACTTTCCGAAATCATCCGTGTGATTTTGGCTAATCTTCGTTATCTTTGGACTGTTGTCCGGGCTTCCGGATTAATGTAACCAGAAATGTAAATATCATGAATAAATTAATCTTATTGTCAGCTTTAGGCAGCTTGCCGTTGTGTTCGCAAGCGGCGGATTATACGAATTTTATCATCATAAACCTGGACGATGTCGGCTATGGTGACTTCTCCTTTAACGGGGCGTACGGCTATACGACGCCGAATATCGACAAGATGGCCGCCGAGGGTGTCCGTTTCACCCATTTCCTTGCCGGACAGCCGATCAGCGGTGCTTCGCGTGCCGGGCTGCTGACCGGGTGTTATCCGAACCGTATCGGTTTTGCCGGTGCCCCCGGTCCGGATTCCAATTACGGTATCCATCCGGAGGAGATGACAATGGGAGAATTGCTGAAACAAAAAGGATACAGCACAGCTGTTTTCGGGAAGTGGCATTTAGGCAGCCAGCGGCAGTTCCTTCCTTTACAGAACGGTTTCGACGAATATTACGGCTTGCCCTATTCCAATGATATGTGGCCTTTCCATCCCCAGCAGGGAGAAGTCTTTAATTTTCCTGACCTGCCGACATACGACGGGAATGAAGTGGCGGGCTATAACACGGACCAGTCCCGGTTTACGACCGACTATACCATACGTTCGGTCAATTTCATCAAAAAGAACAAAAACAAGCCGTTCCTGCTCTATCTGGCCCATTCCATGCCGCATGTGCCGTTGGCCGTTTCCGATAAGTTCAAGGGAAAGAGCGAGCAAGGCTTGTATGGAGATGTGATGATGGAGATCGACTGGAGCGTGGGCGAAGTCCTGAAAACGTTGCGCGAACTGGGGCTGGAAGAGAATACGCTGGTCGTGCTGACCTCCGACAACGGCCCGTGGGCAAACTACGGGAACCATGCCGGATCGGCCGGTGGCTTGCGTGAAGCGAAAGCCACTACGTTTGACGGCGGTAACCGTGTTCCCTGCGTGATGTACTGGAAAGGAAAGACACAGCCGGGGACAACCTGTAATAAGTTGGCCTCCAATATCGACCTCTTCCCGACACTGGCCGAGATAAGCGGAGCCCCGCTGCCGCAACGGAAGATCGACGGGGTGAGCATCCTGCCACTGATCAAGGGTGAGAAAGGGGCTAATCCGCGCGAGTCATTTGTCTATTATTATAATAAGAATGACCTGGAAGCCGTGACCGACGGACAGTTCAAGCTCGTTTTCCCTCATAAGTACGTGACATACGGCGCTTTCGTTCCCGGTAACGACGGGCAGCCCGGCCAATTGACAAACCTGCAACTCTATAAAGCGGAGATGTACGACCTGCGCCGCGATCCGGGAGAACGCTATGATGTCATTACCCAATATCCGGAGGATGCAGCCCGCCTGATGAAGATTGCCGACCGGATGCGTGAAGAATTAGGCGACAACCTCACCCGACAGAAAGGGAAGGAGCGTCGGGAACCGGCGTTTTTACAATAGTGATTTGCTGGAAAACTATGTTTTGTAGCATGTTTTAGTTAAATAGATTTAAAGAAATGAGATTTCCAAGCAAAAGTATATGCTACATAACATAAAGTCCTTATATTTGCACTGTGTTTTTCATGGTATTAGATTTAAGGTTAACAATGAAGATTGGCTGTCCGTGACGGATAGCCTTTTTTTTGCCCGTATGTGAAAAATTTCCCCTATTCTTATGTAAGCAAGGTGACTTGTATAATCATGATTTCCTATCTTTGTTCTATCATGGCAAAAGGTGACGCCGATGAAAAGTTTTAGGTACTGATATGGAAATAAATAGGATACAGACACTCTTTGATAAGTATAGGGATAATTATAGATTATCCTGTAAACCGGCGACTGAGAGCCAATTGCAAGAGTTCCGAAGAAATTGTATGGATTATGGCGTTCCGGCTGAAATAATGGATGAGCTTGTGGCATACTTCAGGATTAATAATAACTTCTTTGGATATTTTGAATGTGACGATATACTAATCTTTGAGTGGTATGAGCAGGGATGTTTATGGCTTGGGCAAAGGGATTTGTGGACTTTTCGCTGCCTTTTGGAAAAGCATAAATATGCGATTGGCGATGCTTCGGAGGATTCATTCGGTGAGGACTATGAATTTGACACCATAGAAGAAATGCTGCAAGCCTTTCTGTCCGGAGAAAAGATATAAAAAAGATACCTAAGTCCCTTTTGTTGTGTTTAATTTTCGCCTCAATTCCCGTAATGTATCACTATAAGATCGCTTTACAATATTGCCGTTGGAAACCTCCAAAAAGGATAAATCATAAATCGCAAATATTACAATAACCCCCTTTTTAGCCGTTTTTCTATTTCGCCCAAAATTCTGATCGATTTTGGATTGACTCTTTTCACGGTTTAAGCTCCCCTTTCTGATAATAGGAAAAACGAGGTGCGCAGTCCGTTCTGAAAAGCGTGCAATTTGATTATCGAAAACAGGAAACGCCGACAAAGTGATAAAGCTTAACTCCCGGAGAATCGAATATTTGAAAATAAAACGGACGGCGTTCCAAATATCCCAAGGAAATTCAGGTGCTTTTTTACCCTTAAGACGGTCCTTTTTTCAATTACGACCGTCCAAATCGCCATTACGACCGTGCTAATCTTCGCGAGGTGCCGAGTGCACTACACATTAGCACGGTCGTAATGGCAAAGAGGACGGTCGTAATGGCTGGAAACACTCAAAAAAGGCGAAAAAGTCCCTTTTTGAGGTCGAAAAAGTGGATTAACATTTGTTGGGTTTCGGGTCTCTTTCGGGCCTGAAAGATGCGTTTTATACAATAAGCCTCCCCTGTTTGGATAGTTTTATATTATATCGAGGCTTTTTGATTATATTTGTATCTCCTTAAAATAGATTCATTGTAACAATATATCATATTATGGAAATGTATAAAGCAAAAGAAAGCCGGTATGCCGATATGGTTTACAGGCGTTGTGGAAAGAGTGGATTACTGTTGCCCGCCGTTTCTTTGGAATTGTGGCATAACTTTGGCAGTGTGGACGTGTTCAGCAATTTTATCCAGATTGCACATGCTGCTTTCGACAATGGAATCACGCACTTTGATCTTGCCAATAACTACGGCCCTGCTTACGGATTGGCGGAAGAGAACTTCGGCCGTATATTAAAGAAAGGTTTGGGGCATTACCGCGATGAGCTTGTCATTTCCACAAAAGCCGGATATGATATGTGGCCCGGCCCGTACGGGAACTGGGGAAGCCGTAAGTACTTGATGGCGAGCCTGGACCAGAGCTTGAAACGGATGGGGTTGGATTATGTGGACATCTTCTATTCGCACCGCCCGGACCCGCAGACGCCTATCGAGGAAACGATGGGAGCACTCGTCGATATCGTGCGCCAGGGAAAAGCGCTCTACGTAGGTATCTCGAATTATAATGCCGAACAAACGGAAAAGGCGCTTGCCGTATTGAAGGAACACCGGGTGCCCTGCCTGATTCACCAATCACGTTATTCCATGTTGGACCGTTGGACAGAACCCGACCTGCTGCCTTTGCTGAAACAGGAGGGAGTCGGGATGATCGCTTTCTCTCCGTTGGCACAAGGGATGTTGACGGACAAATACCTGAACGGTATTCCTGAAAACTCCAGAGCTGCTAAATCCACGGGACATTTGCAACGGGAACAGGTGACGGACGAGGTGGTTGCCAAAATCCGTCAACTGAACGAACTTGCCGGAAAACGTGGTCAGACGTTGGCCGAGATGGCACTTGCCTGGTTGCTGAAGGATGAGCGGGTGACAAGCGTCCTGATCGGTGCCAGCTCCGTAGCCCAGTTGATGGACAACCTGAAAGCATTGGGGAATATCACTTTCTCAGAAGAAGAATTGCAAACGATAGAAAATATATTAGCTTAACACTCAGCTTAATGAAACCATTCTTATACCAGGTCGCCTCCCTGTTTTACTCTCAATACGGGGCGGAGATCAGCCGGTTGGCCTTTGTTTTTCCGAACCGCCGTACAGGACTTTTCTTCCAGAAATACCTGTCGGAGGTAGCCGGGAAGCCGCTTTTCTCACCGACTATCCTGACGATTAACGACCTTTTCGTGCAACTTAGCGGTAAGCAGACTGCCGACCGGATCAGTATGCTATTCAAATTGTATGGCATTTATCTGGAGCACAGCGGTTCATCCGAAACGTTCGACGAGTTCCTCTATTGGGGTGAGATGTTGTTGAACGACTTTGATGACATCGACAAGTATATGGCGGATGCCCGTATGCTGTTCACGAACGTGACGGACCTGCGCGAGATTGAGAATGATTTCAGTTTTTTGAGTCCGGAACAGATTGCTGCTATCCGGACGTTCTGGTCGTCCTTCTATCCGAAGGGAGATACCCCGAATCAGGAAGAGTTCCTGGCTGTCTGGCAAATCCTGTATGCTCTGTATGCAGACCTGCGGGAAGTATTGTCTACTGAAAATAAAGGCTATGAGGGGATGATTTTCCGGGAAGTGGTTGAGCGGATGGAGAAGGAGGAATGTTGTGACCTGCCTTATACGAAGATTGTATTTGTCGGTCTGAACGCCCTGTCTGTGGCTGAAGAGCGTTTCCTCGCCTTACTGCAAAAACAGGGTATCGCTGATTTCTATTGGGATTATGCCTCTCCGAAGGTGACCGATCCGGATAATAAGGCTTCCTATTTTGTGGAACGAAACTTGAAGCAGTTCCCCTCGCAATGGACAATTGACAATGAAGAGAGCGACGACAAATTGTCAATTGTCAATTCTCCATTGTCAATTGAAGTGATCGGTATCCCTTCCGGTATCGGGCAGGCCAAACAGGTGTATAGCATCCTGAGCGATCTTTGCAAGGAGGATGAAATGAGTGCCGAAGAGGCCTTGAAGACTGCTGTAATCCTGCCGGACGAACACCTTTTGATCCCGGTCCTGAATGCAATTCCTGAACAGATCAAGCGGATTAATGTGACGATGGGGTATCCGTTGGCAGGTACGCCGGTGGCTTCCCTGATGGAATATATTCTGGCTTTGCAAAAGAATGTGCGTTATGTGGACAGGCAACCGGTGTTTTATTTCCGGGATGTTTTGCCGATCCTGAACCACCGTTACATAATGACGACTTCCCCGGATGTTATTTCCAGGCTTGTGAAAGATATTTCAGAGAATAACAAGATATACATTTCGTATGCGGATTTGAATAAAACCGCTTTGCTATCCATCCTTTTTACTCCGGTAACGGCTGTAGATATGTTCTCTGATTACCTGATTAATGTTTTGCAGGAGTTGAACAAAGCAATTGATAATGGACAATTGACAATTGACAATGAAGAGAGCGACGACAAATTGTCCATTGTCCATTGTCCATTGTCAATTAAAGACGTGGAGCAAGAGTTTATCTTCCACTACTTTACGACAGTCAACCGAATGAAGGAAGTCATGCAGGAGGCCAACGTCGAGATGAAGATCGACACCTATTTCCGTCTGTTGAAACGGGTGACGGATACGATTACGATTCCTTTCCACGGTGAACCTCTTTCCGGATTGCAGATCATGGGTGTGTTGGAAACGCGTGCGCTCGACTTCGACCGCCTGATCATCCTTTCCATGAATGAAGGAATCTTCCCGTTGAAGAAAGCGGCTAACTCGTTTATTCCTTACAACCTGCGCCGCGGTTTCGGTCTGCCGACCTATGAGCATCAGGACAGTGTCTGGGCCTACCATTTCTATCGCCTGATCTACCGTGCCAGCCATGTCAGCCTGCTCTATGACACGCGGAGCAACGGATTACAGACAGGAGAGGTGAGCCGTTTTGTCCACCAGTTGCATTATCATTACGAGGAACCGATACAAAATAAGTTAGTTGTCTACAATGTCTCTTCCTCCAAGACCCCGGCTCTGCAGGTCGCCAAGACGGAAGAGGTCATGAACCGCCTGTCCGTCTTCCGTAAAGACGGGCCACGTGCGATTTCGGCCAGTGCGATCAATACGTATCTGGATTGTCCGTTGAAATTCTATTTCTCGGTTGTTGAAGGCATCCAGGAAGAAGAGGAGGTGAGCGAGACGATCGAAAGCAATGTCTTCGGGAGTATCCTGCATAAAGTGATGGAGGAATTGTACAAGCCTTTCTGCGGAAAGATGGTAACAGCTGATTTGCTGAAGGCGATCCGGAAAGATACGCCTGCCCTGACAGGAGTCGTTGCCCGCGCCTTCGCCGAAGTGTTCTTCAAGACAGATATTGTCCGTCCGCTTACCGGACAGAATTTCCTGATCGGCGAGATGATTCGCAAGTATGTGGAGAAGGTACTGGAGCGTGACGGCAAACTGACGCCTTTCCGGTATATCGAATCGGAAAAGAGGATTAACAGACTGTTCACGCTTACGGATAAGAGCGAGATACAACTCAAAGGCTTTATCGACCGTATAGACGAGGTGCGTGATGCTGTCCGTATCATCGATTATAAAAGTGGGAGCGGCACACCTCAGTTTACATCTGTCGACGCCCTTTTCGATAAAGAAGAAACGGACCGCTCCAAAGCTGTCATGCAGGTCTTTATGTATGCCTGGATGTACGGCATGGCTCCTGCCGGAAAGGTGATACAGCCAGGCATATATTATATGCGGACGCTCTTTTCTCCATCCTTCGATGCCGGCGTCTACCAACGCATCGACCGGAGCAAGACGGAGCAGGTTGTCGATTTCGCCAATTACTATACCGACTTCGAGAATGGCCTCCGGAAGTGTCTGGACGAGATATTCGGAACAGAAATACCGTTTGTGCAGACACCTAACGGAAAGGCATGTACGTATTGCCCGTTTAAAGATATTTGCGGGAAATAAGGCCGGGTTAGCTTCTGCTGAATGTCTGGCTGACAAACTTCAGGACTTCCGGCAGAGCTGTCCGCCAGTACGTCCAGGAGTGCCCGCCGCTGCGTACGCGAAATTCGTGTTTGATGTTCTTCTGTCGCATGATCTGGTGAACCTGGAAATTTCCTTCCAGCAACCCGTCTTTGTCACCGCAATCGATATAGTAACGGATGTTGGGCAGTTTGTTTTCGTCCCAGTCGGAAAGTATCTTTTCGACGCTGTTCTTATGCCAATGTTCGTCGCCCGGCCCGAACAGGCGGTTGAACAGGTCCTTGTGCGATTTGGCTTTCCGCGTATCCATGACCGAATCATCGAAGACTGCGGCGCTTAGCGGGGCGCATGCGCAAAACATATCCGGATGGTGCAGGCTGTAGAGGAATGATCCGTATCCGCCCATCGACAGGCCGGCTATGGCACGGCTTTCCTGGTTGCTGCGAACGCGATAGGTCTTTTCCATATAAGGGATCAGTTCTTCAAAAAACATATCTTCGTAAGGGACCTTTCCGTCATACTGGTTCACATACCAAGTATCCCATGCGTCCGGCATGACGATAATCATCGGGACTGCCTCTTCATTGGCTATTGCACGGTCGGCAATCGTTTTCATCTGACCCATATGTATCCAGTTTGTCTCATTGTCTGTGTAGCCATGCAGAAGGTAAAGGACCGGATAATTCCTCTTTGAGGTGTTGTAGTCGGAAGGCAGGTAAATGGAGTAAGAAACTTTCCTTCCTAATTTCTGACTGTCGAATGAGAGCGATTCGAATACGGCACTTTGTGAATATCCTGCAAGATTGACTAACAAGCACAGGATAAGAGATAAGCATACTTTGTTTTTCATATAATATTGATAATTAGATTTGCCAGTTGTTCACGTAGAGGGGATGCCAAAAGTCCCATTTATAGCGTCTGTGTCCTGGCGGGCTTGATCCGCCATCTTGTCCTAATCATTGTAAATCAATTTAGTATGAGATTGCGGGGCAAGCCCGCAATGACATGCTAAAGCGTTAGAATTTACATTTGACGCACCCTCACGGATTAAAATTAGTCGACAGGATAAGGGAACTGTGTCAGTCCTTTATACATGAACTGGTAAGTAGGCACTTCAACCCCCAATTCTTCAGCGGTCCGGACAACATAGCCCGTCAGTGTCTCCACCTCCGTACGGCTACCCCGTTTGAAATCGCTGTGCATGGAAGTGGTGGAATTGTTCGGCATGATCTTCTGTGCTTCAATAGAAGAAAACACAGGATTATCTTTAAACCGAATACCTTTTGCCTCTGCCACGCTTTTCAGTTCATAGCTTAATGTAATGTACAGATCGATATGACGGTCGAGCACTTCACTTATCGTTTCATTAAAATAAGATGTGGCGGTTGCGGCTGTCGAGATCATAAAGAACTTTTTCCATATCTCCAGATCGATGTCATCCGGCACGGTTGTCAGGATACGGGCGTTTGCCAATATCTCCTGCAATTCCTTCAAACGTGTTTTGTCTTCTTTGTTGTTCCCTAAAAAGACACGGTCTTTGATTGTGAATTTCTCGATTCTTCCCGGTCTGACTAAGCGGGAACCTATATATACGCATCCTTTCCAGACTTCGTTGTCCGGTAATATTTTCTGTATGCGCTCTGTTATGTCCGCCCCGTTCAGGAGAGGGATGATAACCGTATCAGGTCCGATTATCGGAGCCAGTTGGGCTATATTCTCGTCCAGGTCGTAACTCTTGGTACAACAGAACAGATAATCGACCGGACCGCCTATCTCGGCTGGCTTGTCAGTCGCAAGGGTAGGCCTGGCTTTGATCGTCAGGAATGTATTTTTGACTTCGATACCGTTTTCCCGGATTGCTTTCAGGTTTTCACCTCGGGAAATGAAATAAACATCTACATTGTCTGAATCTTTGTAACGGGCGGCCAATAATCCTCCGTAGTAACCGCCTACGGCTCCTATGCCGGAAATTGCTATTTTAGTTTTACTCATGTTTTATACTATTATTCTGCAAAGATGAAAAATAAAATTGGAATAACTATATCAGTTTGAGTTCTTTTAGAAAGTCAGGGATACATTGTTCAAAATTAACACCGAAACGATAATCCGTTTTCGCTTTATAGGTCCGCCGTATGCTGTCTGCCGTGAAATTTACGGCTATCTGTGCCGATTCGTTTAAGCTGAAATTATTCAGTAACCCGGATAGCAGGGCACTCGCAAAAATATCGCCTGTCCCATGATATGCCCCCGGTATCCTTTGGGTGAACAGGAAGCCGACCGCATCTTCTTTTCTGTCGTAGGTCGCAGCTCCTAACTCTTCTTCTTTGAAATAGACACCTGTCAGTACGACTTTTTCCGGTCCGAGCTTGCTTAATTTCTTTAAGATATTTTCGATATAGGCCTGGGTGTAAGGGCCGGGATGATAACTTTCTTCCAGCAATAAGGCGGCTTCAGTCAGGTTGGGGACGATGATGTCGGCTTTCTTGCACAGCGAACGCATACCTGCGGCAAACTCCGGTTGGAATATGCGGTATAGTTCGCCGTTGTCAGCCATGACCGGGTCTACCAGGATCAGATTGTCTTTGGACTTGAACAGGGTGAAGAACTCTTTGACAAGCTCCAGTTGGTCGAATGATCCTAAAAAACCGCTGTATGTGGCGTCGAATTTGATGTTCAAGGATTTCCAGTGCTGCATAAATGCCCGCATATCGCCTGTCAGGTCGCGATAGGTATATCCGCTGATACCGCCCGTATGGGTGGATAAGATGGCTGTCGGCATGGCGCATGCTTCTATGCCGGCTGCTGAAAGAATGGGTAAAGCTACTGTCAGCGAGCATTTTCCAAAACCGGACAGGTCATGGATGGCTGCTACACGTTTTTGATGTTCTTTATTTTTCATATCTGATACTGATTTATCCATATAACAGCCAATCGGGGGGAATCGTTCGCTGGTGGCAGGGGAAATGCCTGACTGTATGTCGAATAGTTATTTTTATTACTTTTGTGGCAGGCTTATGATTACTAATATGACTCATTAATAATAAAAGAGAATATGGAAAGAAAAGAAAATGCTGAAATATATCTGGCTGGCGGATGCTTCTGGGGAACGGAACATTTCCTGAAACAGATCAGAGGAGTGGAGAGTACGGAAGTGGGCTATGCGAAC
Source organism: Parabacteroides sp. AF17-28 (assembly GCF_003479205.1). Taxonomy (NCBI): domain Bacteria; kingdom Pseudomonadati; phylum Bacteroidota; class Bacteroidia; order Bacteroidales; family Tannerellaceae; genus Parabacteroides; species Parabacteroides sp. AF17-28. The sequence goes on from NZ_QUGV01000003.1 coordinate 147,074, forward strand.
AGCCATGTTGCAAATCCGACCTATAAGGAAGTCTGTACCGGAAATACCGGGGCAGCCGAGACCGTCAAAGTTGTTTATAACCCGCAAATCGTCAAATTGCAGTTGCTGCTGGAGCTTTATTTCCAGACCATCGATCCGACCAGTGTCAACCGGCAGGGTGGGGATAGCGGCTTGCAGTATCGTACAGGCATTTATTATACGGATAAAGAAGATCTCCCGGTTATTGAAGCTGCCATACATGAATTGGCAAAAGAATATACCGATCCGATTGTGATTGAAATAGAACCGCTTGTTAATTTCTATGCGGCGGAAGATTACCACCAGGATTATTTAGATAAGAACGTAAACGGCTATTGCCATATCAACCCGAAACTGTTCGAGTTGGCACGCAAAGCGAATAATATTTAAAAGTCCTGTAAGGACGACAGATCATAGCCCAAGGCGTGAGCCTTGGGTATAACGGAGTTCCCAAAAATAGATAAAGCCCTGTAAGGGCGACACTCTGAATGCGTTGAAAAACATTGTGTCGCCCTTACAGGGCTTTAGTCTTAGAGGGGGAGCTCCTATGTCCCAGGGCTCACGCCCTGGGCTGGAATCTGTCGTCCTTACAGGACTTATGTCTGATCAGAACTTCTGCATATTCAGGTTCTTGTCCACCAGGATGCCGTCGATCGCTTTCAGGTTGAATTTAACCTTGCGTTTCGCTTTCAGCTTGATGGTGAAGAGATCCGTTGAGCCTTCGAGTGTCGCCTTGTCGCCCAGATTGACGAAAGTAGGATAGAGCGCTTTCTGACCGCTTGTGTGCAGGCGGTCGTACGTCAGGTTCTCCATTGCACCCAGACCGGCAGGTTCAATACCTGCGAAGTCATAGTCTTGCTGGTCGTACGGAAGGGCGAAGCTCAGTGCGTTGACAGCTTTGAGATCCTTACCTTTCACGAGGATTTCTATTGTTTCACCTGCGTTGTAAGTCTGCTTCGGAGTACTCAACTCGATTGTTCCGGCTACGCGGTCCGTGCCCGGATCTTCAATGCCGTCTTCCAGTTGGGTGGCAACAACCGAGATGTCATATGCGTCGATCAGGCCGTTGCGGTTGATGTCGCCGGCGCTGACGTAGTCGAAATCGCTGTCGCCACGGCGCAGACCCGTGTAGTTCATATACGAAGTCAGGTCGTTTGCGTCGATCTTCTTGTCGTTGTTGATATCGCCCGGCAGGTAGCTTTCGGTTCCCGGAACCTTGAATACATACAGTTCGCGGCCGGCACCGTAGTTGCCAACGCCTTCCGTGATGTGCAGCTTGATGTAACGGGCCTTCGGCTGTTCCTTGAATGTGAATGTCTTCACGTCGCCGGTGCGTTCCCAACGGAAGGAGTCGACAGCTGTCCAGCTTTCCTTGTCCATACTGTAGGACACAGAGCCGGCGAGGATCGTACCGTTGCCACCATCCTGGCGAGGCAGGTAGTCGAACTTATCTAACTGGTTAATCGTGCGCAGGTCGATAATCATGTCGAACGGCATTGCGTTCTTGCGGTATTTCGTATGGAACATATCGCCCAACTCGGCAAAGTCGAACAGACGGAAGATTTCGAAGCCTTCCTGTTCTTCGGCAGTCACTTCGCCACGAATACCCTTGATTGCAAATTCCAGCGGGTTGGACTTTGTCTTGACAGAGACGGAAGACCAGTCGGACTGGCCATCTTTGTTGACTGCACGGACTTTGAATGTATAATCTGTCTCGGCACTCAGGTCGTCAAACAGCAGTTCGGTGTTCTTGATCTGCGTGTACAGCATACCGTTGAACTCGATTTCGTAGAAGTCTGCACCGGAGACCTTGTTCCAAGTCGGTTTCAGCGTGTAGGCTTCGATGTTTTCATCCGCCACCTGTACTGTCGGTGCAGTCAGTGAACCGGTAGAAATGCGGTGGCTGTCGCCCATTTCGAATTTGTAGCCGTCGATGTTGACAATGGTTTCATTTTCGGTGATGTCCGTAGCAGCCAGCTTCACTAACAGCTGCGGGTTCTTGGTGATCGTAACCTTTTCAAATTCGCTTCCTTTGGTGGCGAACTTGTTCAGGTTCGGAGTTGCGTCGTAGAAGTAAACGTCTGTGCCGTTCAGGTATTCGGCCATCGAACGGGCTGCGGTCAGTTTCACTTTGGAAGAGCCGACTTTGGCTGTGATCTTCTTCGGCATTTCCGAAAGGTTGATGCGTAGTTCGGTAGCCTTTTCCTTCACGAAGCCGTCAAAGTTCCCTTTTGCCGGGTGTATCGTGATGGTAACTTTATCCGGATTATTTTTACCGTTTGAATCGATGATGGTCTTATTACCGATCACTACTTTCACTGCCGGATCATTGTTGTTACCGATCTCTATCAGTGTCGTAACACCTTCACCTTTCTGGTAAGCTTGTGTAATACCATCGTCGTCATATTCCGTGAACGAGCTGTAGCCCGACGGATAGAGTTCGTAGATACGCAGGTTCTTGTCGATTTCCTTTACATTATTATTCGGGTTCGTCATCGGGATGATCGCACCGGCTTTCACGAATACCGGAAGTTTCCAAAGCGGAGAGGCGAAGTTGTTGACAACGCAGCCGCCTGTATATTGTTCACCGGTGAAATAGTCGAACCATTCGCCTTTCGGCAGATAGATACCGTCGCGGATGTCGTTACCTTTCTCGTCTGCCTGTGTTTCCTGGTAGATCGGGGCAACGAGGAAATACGGGCCATACATAAATTGGTATTGCGTAGCCTTACCGTATGTATAAGGATTCGGATCTTCGAGGAACATGGCGCGGATCATCGGCTTGCCGTCAACTGCTTCGCGGGCGATGCTGTAGGCATACGGCATCAGTTCGGATTTCATTTTCAGATACCAGCGGTTGATGGAAGTTGCCGGTTCGCCTAAGGCGTGCGGGTATTTCTCATTCGATCCCCAGCCGTCCATATTCAGTTCCATCGGCGTCCAGGTCTTCCATTGGAAGTCGCGGGTGTTCATTGCCAGGTTCTTGCCACCGAAGATACCGTCCATGTCAGACGTGATGTTCGGCTGTCCGGAAAGTCCGGAACCGATATAAGTCGGGATGTGGAAACGGATATATTCCCATTGTCCGCCTGTCTGGTCACCCGACCAGACACCGGCATAACGCTGTGTACCGGCCCAACCGTCAAGGGAGATGATAAACGGACGCGCATCGTTTCCGTAATACGGCATGATATGTCCGACGTCGGACACACCGTTCAATCCGAACGAGTAGCCCCAGCCAACCCAAGCCACGTCTGTTTTCAGGACGCGTACACCTGCGTCGCGCACTTCTTTCACGATGTCGCGTTGCAGCAGGGCGCTGATACTGTCTTTTGGATGCAGGTCCGATTGAGTCCAGAGACCGATTTCGACACCGTTCTGATGTGCGTAATCTGTCAGGCTCTTCAGGTTCTGGATGTTGCCGTCCAGCGTTTCGGTCTGTCCATAGCCGGCTCCGTAGCCGTCGTTAGGCAGCAGCCAGCCGAGCGGCATATCGTGATTCTTATAGCGGTCGATCACGGCACGTGCGGAGAACTGGTAGTTGTTCTTTTCGCCGTTCAGCGATTCTTTGATACCGCCGTTGTCTTTCTGGCTTTCCTTGTAGCGTTTGCCGTCTTCAAAAAGGATACCTTTTTCGTCTTCCACCCAGTAGTCGCGGTTGTAGGCATTCAGGTGTCCCTGGTAGAAACCGAACTTAGGCAACAGCACCGGGTTACCGGTCAGCTGGTAGAAATCGTTCAGCAGGGCGACAGCGCCGTCGTTAACCATATAGAAGGCATCCAGATAGTCCGTGTCGTGTGACAGTTTCACCGTACCTTTCTCGGCTGCACCGAAATCATATTTTCCCTGTTTGAAGGTGTACCACATGAAGCCGTAACCGTTCGTTGACCAGTAATAGGGAGTAGGAGAGGCCACGCCTCCGTCTGTCCAACTGTTCTGGTTTTCGATGGCGATTGCTTTTCCCTTATGTGAGAAGCGTCCGTTTTGCACGCCGCCACCGTAGAAGTATTCGTCGGGATTTTCTTTCAATGTCAGGATTGTCTTTCCTTTTTCGTAAGCCACCGGTTTCACCTCTTCGAAGGCCACTGTGTTTGTGGCAAGGTTGGTGACTTTCAGCAGGGCGGTCGACTTGTCCAGTTGCAGCCGTACCTTTCCGGTTGTGATGGTCACTTGTCCGTTCTCGTCCTTGATATCCAGTGCTGACACCGGGCGGCGGGGATTGTTGACCAGGATTTGTGCTTCCGGTTTGGCTTCCGGATCGCGGATAATGCCGCCATTGTTGTCCTGGAACACGCGGAAGATGTTATCTCCGTAGAAGTCGAATGTCATTCGCTGGTTGTTGGAGAAGATTACGTCGACCGTTGTCGGGTTGATTCGCTGCACGCCGGTTATTGCTTGTCCCTGTTGGGTGATAGCCATCCCGTTTCCCGGGGTAACCATTGCCATTACTGGCGCAGAGGACAGCATGAACGGCACAGCTAAAGCGATCAGGATCGCCTTTTTCTGTTTACGATTAGCCATTAAGCGTTTCATGTTTAAATTAATTGATTTATTCAGGTTTTTATATCTGAAGACAAAAGTACGTAAAAATAATTTTACTTTCAATTTTCAACTCTTAACTCTCAACTATATTAGGGAACTTATTGTATAAAACGTATTTTTCCGACTTGAAAGACCTCCGAAACCAAACAAATGTTAATCCACTTTTCGGCCGTCAAAAAGGGACTTTTTCCTCTTTTTTGAGCGTTCTCCGCCACAAAGATGACCTTTATTTCATTTTTCTGGTACTTTATCGCCCTGAAGACGGTCGTTGTACCCTATGAAGACGGTCGCCATCCAGATGAAGACGGTCGCGAGGGCGATGAAGACGGTCGTCGTGGCGACAAGCTTCTGGAACTTCTTTTGGAATATTTGGAACGCCGTCCGTTTTGTTTTGAAATATTCGATTCTCCGGGAGTTAAGGTTTATCACTTTGACGGTGTTTCCGGTTTTCAGTAATCAAATTGCACGCTTTTTGGAGTGGACTTAGCACCTCATTTTATCTATTGTTATCCGATCAGGTTAAAATCATGAAAAGAGTCAATCCAAAATCGATCAAGATTTCGGACGAAATAGAAAAACGGTCGAAATGGGGGTTATTGTATATTATTCAAGTTTGCTTTTTCTTTTCATTGGTATATTGACATATTATCTAAATGATATTTAACATCTAAAAGAACGGAAACTGTGACGGAGGATAATGAAGCATTTGAATTTTAAATATTCAATCCTAAAAGCCTGGCAGATTGAGGAACGGGATATGCCTGTTTATTCATAATAATGTATAAGGACACCTTTTTTGAGGCTCACTTTTAATCCCTAACTTCACCCGCTATTAATGTTGAATTAAAAAAGATTTTTATGAAAAAAGGTGTATTTTGTTATGCTATGGCATCACTTTGTATTGTATCTGTTATGTCGTCCTGCGATGATGATGACGATAATAAACTGGCGCCCGGTTATTCCGGCAAGGATATAAGCGGACAGGTGGAGCTTGTGCGTGATGCTGAAACCAAGAAAGCGGTTTTGAATGTTTCTACCGATAATGCCTGGCAATTGTATGCGGGAACGGCTGAGGATGATATCGATTTAAGTGCACCTTATCTGGATGGAAGCGGGAAAGGAACTTTCGACGTGGACGCAGATACGAAGACGAGGTCCCTTTTCCTGTTTACGACCTCGGAAGGGCAGGGATTCGTGGCCGAAAAACACTTGCCGATGGAGGGCGGATATAACTTCCGTGATTTGGGAGGTATCAAGAACAGCGAAGGGCGGTTTGTGAAATGGGGAAAAATCTTCCGGACCGATGAAATGAATAAGTTGACCGATGAGGACTTGGCCTATTTGGCCAGCACCGGCCTGAAAACGGTTGTCGATTTTCGTACGGAAGCCGAAAAGAAAGGCGGTATGGGAGGTATGATACCGGAAGCATACGACAAGAATCCTTCGACTGTCGAAAAGACATATGAGTTGCCGATCAATGCCGGTAATATCTTTTCGGACGAAGTCATCGGCTATATAAGCGGTGGAGCGACAGCCGAACAACTGGAACCGATCATGGTCAGGACGTACGAGGAAATCGTGAGCGTGGATGAATATGTCGATATGCTGAAACAATTCTTTACGTATGTGCAGAATGAAAACTGCCTGCCGCTGAGCTACCATTGTTCCGCCGGAAAAGACCGTACGGGAGTGGCAACGATGCTTATCCTCTCCGCTCTTGGCGTGGACAAGGCGACGATTATGAATGACTATATGTTCAGCAAAGAATGTATTGCCGGGAAATATGACCGGTATGTCGCCATGCTTCCCGCTATCGCTCCGTTGGTGACGGTAAAAGAAAACTACCTGAATGCTGCTTATGATAAGATTACGGAGAAATATGGTTCGGTGGATAAGTTCCTGACCGAAACCTTGCAGATCGATATTCAAAAGATGAAAGATTTATATCTGTATTGATATAGGCATTTGCTCTTCTCTTTCCTGGGAAAAGGCGTGTTGTAATAAATATTACTTATCAGGTGATAGATAAATCCTATCCTTGCATCTGATAATAAGTAATATATAAATGATTACATTGCACAAAACACAATTAAACCGGAAATCCCATGAAAGAGAAAATTGATCAGTTAGAGGCTCTCAACCATCAGGCGGAATTAGGTGGCGGAGAAGACCGGATCGCGAAGCAACATGCGGCAGGAAAGCTGACTGCACGTGAACGTATTGAACTGCTCCTTGAAAAAGGCAGTTTCGTCGAAGTAGACAAGTTTGTCACCCATCGGTGCACCGAGTTCGGACTCGAGAAACAGCGTCCGCTGGGCGATGGGGTCGTGACAGGCTACGGGATGATAGGTAAGCGTACCGTCTTTGTCTTTGCCCAGGACTTCACGGTCTTTGGCGGTGCATTGTCGGAAACATATGCGCGTAAGATTTGCAAGATTATGGATATGGCCATGCAGTTGGGGGCCCCGGTGATCGGGCTGAACGACTCCGGCGGGGCGCGTATCCAGGAAGGAGTCCGTTCGTTGGCGGGGTATGCGGAGATATTCCTGCGTAATTCCCTTGCTTCGGGCGTGATCCCGCAGATCAGCGCTATCATGGGCCCGTGTGCCGGGGGAGCGGTCTATTCGCCCGCGCTGACTGATTTTATCTTTATGGTGAAAGATTCCAGCTATATGTTCATCACCGGACCGGAAGTGGTGAAGAGTGTGACGCAGGAAGAGGTGACAATGAACGATCTGGGAGGTTCGGAAGTGCACAGCACGAAATCCGGCGTGGCCCATTTCACGGCGGATAACGACATGGAGTGCGTCATGAAGATACGTGAACTGATGTCGTTCCTGCCGAACAATAATATGGAAGAACCTCCCTTCGTCCCGACGACCGACAGCGCCAACCGTATCGACGAACAGTTGAACAACCTGGTTCCTACCAATCCGAACCAGCCCTACGACATGAAAGACCTGATCGTGTCGGTGGCAGACGATAATAACTTTTTTGAAGTACAGGAAGAGTATGCCCGTAATATCCTGGTCGGCTATATCCGCCTGAACGGGAAGACGATCGGGGTGGTGGCTAACCAGCCGGCTGCCCTGGCAGGGACGCTCGATATCAATGCGTCGGTGAAGGCGGCCCGTTTCGTCCGTTTCTGCGATGCGTTCAATATCCCGCTGCTGACGTTTGTGGATGTACCCGGATTCCTGCCGGGCGTGAACCAGGAGTATGAGGGGATTATCCGTCATGGTGCCAAACTGCTGTATGCCTATTGCGAGGCGACTGTCCCGAAAGTGACCGTTATCACACGCAAAGCCTATGGAGGCGCCTACGATGTGATGAGCTCTAAACATATCCGGGGCGATATCAATTTTGCCTATCCGACAGCCGAGATTGCTGTGATGGGCCCCGACGGCGCCGTCAATATCCTGTTCCGCAAAGAACTAAAAAAGGCGGAAGACGTAGAGAAGAAACGTAAAGAATTGCAGGACGACTACCGCGAGAAATTCGCCAATCCTTACCGGGCGGCCGAGTTGGGATATGTGGACGAAATTATCGAACCTTCGGTGACCCGCCCGCGCCTGATCCGTAGCTTCGAGTTGTTAGCTAACAAACGGCAGTCCAATCCGCCGAAGAAACATTCCAATCTTCCACTTTAAAACGCAGCCAGTTATGATTAAGAAAGTATTAGTAGCCAACCGCGGCGAGATCGCCATGCGTATCTTTCGTACCTGCCGCGTGATGAATATCCCCACCGTCGCCATTTATACGCACGTCGACCGGGGTGCCCTGCATGTCCGCTATGCAGAAGAAGCCTACTGCATCTCCGAGGATGCAGCCGACACTTCTTACCTGAAGCCGGAACTGATCCTCTCGATAGCCAAAAAGACCGGCGCCGCTATCCATCCGGGTTACGGTTTCCTGTCGGAGAATGCCGATTTTGCCCGCCGTTGTGAGGAGGAAGGCGTCATTTTTATCGGGCCGAGCGCCGACGTGATCGCCCGTATGGGGGTCAAGACGGAAGCCCGTAAGATAATGGCCGCTGCCGGTGTCCCGATCGTTCCGGGGACGGAGGAACCTGTCGCCGGCCTGGAAGAAGCCCGCCGTGTGGCGCTCGAAGTCGGTTACCCGATCATGCTCAAGGCGCTTGCCGGAGGGGGTGGAAAGGGAATGCGCCTGGTCCGCGATGAAACGGGGTTAGATGAAGCCTTCCGTCTTTCCCGCTCGGAAGCCGCCAACTCGTTTGGCAATGACGCGATTTATATAGAGAAATACATCGAGCATCCGCATCACATCGAGGTGCAGGTGTTGGGTGACAAATACGGGAACGTGATCCACCTTTACGACCGCGAGTGCTCGATCCAGCGCCGTAACCAGAAGGTGATCGAAGAAGCTCCTTCGCCTTTCGTGAAAGACGAGACGCGGCAGAAAATGTTGGCCGTGGCTGTCGAAGCCTGCCGCAAGATCGGTTATTACAGTGCCGGGACGCTCGAGTTTATGATGGATAAGGACCAGAATTTCTATTTCTTAGAGATGAACACCCGCCTGCAGGTGGAACACTCCGTGACGGAAGAGTGTACCGGCGTCGACCTGGTGCGCGACATGATCCTGGTGGCATCCGGCAGCCCGCTTCCCTATAAGCAGGAAGACATCGAGTTTCGCGGGGCAGCCATCGAATGTCGTATCTATGCCGAAGACCCGGAGAACAATTTCATGCCTTCGCCCGGCATCATCAAGGTGCGCGAGGCTCCCGAGGGACGTAATGTCCGCCTGGACAGCGCCGCCTACGCCGGCTTCGAGGTATCCCTGCACTACGACCCGATGATCGCCAAGCTATGCGCCTGGGGGCGTAACCGCGAGTCGGCGATCTCCAACATGGTGCGCGCCCTCCGTGAATATAAGATTTTGGGAATCAAGACGACCATTCCGTTCCACCAGCGTGTGCTGCATAACGAGACATTCCTTTCCGGCAACTACGATACGACCTTCATCGACACCAAGTTCGATAAGGAAGACCTGAAACGCCGCCAGAACAATGACCCGCTTGTAGCCGTGATCGCTGCCGCTATCAAACATTTCGAGCAGGAGAAAGAGGCTGCTGCACGGGCAACAACTGTTCCTCTCGTAGGCGAATCTCTGTGGAAGTATTACGGCAAGTTACAGATGACTGCCAATAATTATTAAGGAGGATTTATTATGTCAGCAAAAGCATTAGCGACTTATTTCGCAACAGTAAACGATATACTCGATACCGAGTTTAAGGTGGAAATCCTGGAAGACGGTCCGGTTAAGAAAGTCTCCGTCAATGGAAAGATATACGAAGTGGATTACAATATGGGAGGCGACACGATCCATTCCATCATCCTGAACCATAAATCGCATGGCGTGCAGATCTCGAACATCGGCGTCGACACGTATGAAGTGAAGAATAAAGGCGACTTGTTCCAGGTCCAGGTAATCGACGAATTGAAGAAGATGCGCCAGTCCCGCATCCGCTCGCAGGCTGCCGGACGCCAGGTGATCACAGCCCAGATGCCGGGTGTCATCCTCCGCGTCCACGTCAAACCGGGCGAGGAGGTGACGGCAGGCACTCCGCTCTGTGTCCTCGTCGCCATGAAGATGGAGAATGAGATCCGCAGCCCGATCGACGGTGTCGTAAAAGAAGTCTACATCGCCGATGGCGACAAGGTTGCCGTAAACGATAAGATGTTGGTAGTAGAATAGTTTTTTGTTCATTTTGCAATTTTTCATGGTGGTAAAAGGGAGTTTCTGCGAAGATTCTCCCTTTTTTGAATTTAAGGGGCAGTAGCGCTTGATTGCTAATGAAATATTGTTTGGACAGAGTTGTCTATTTTTAAGATTGTACAGGCTGTTTTTGCGGAAATATTAAGATTAACTTTTTTATCGTTGCTTAAGTTGTAAGTATTCTTTAGTTTTGTCACCAATCCGAACCTTGAACACAAGGTTCTATGTTTAATTAAAAAAGATGACTTTATGAAGAAAATTTTTACTTCGATTAGTATGGCGCTATGCCTTGCTGCGTCTTCCTTTACTACCTCTGCGCAGACAGTGCAGTTGAGCGAAGCTCAGAAAAAACAGATACAGAAAGAAGTTCTGCCTGTCGTATTCGAACAGATCAAAGAACAAGCAGGTCTTGACATTTTAGGATTGGCACAGCCACAGTTGACATCCGATTTTATCGGAAGTTTGCCTATTTTTAATGCACAAAGCGGTTTACGGGCAGATGCGACTGATCCGTTCAAGTTGCAAGTGGACAGTATTATAATTAGTACTGCTGCTATTCCTGGCATTCCCGCCTTCATCGCTCCTATACTTGGGGAGAAACTGAAAGTGGAATTTTCGGACTTCAAGACCACCACGATTCCAATGGTAAGTATGTTCATAGGACGTGACTTAAAGATCGAGCTGCCGGGTACTATCAAAGCTGGGGCATTGGCAGAGATTAATATCACAACCACTGGTAAAGATGGCGATTTGGCTCCGTTCACAATGACTATGACAATGTCTTTGTTAGGAGGTGCTGCTACGCCGTTGTTGGAATACTCCATGATCCAGAATCCGACGACTTCTTTGCTTGAGGCATCGTTGGATATCCAGGAAGGAATGAGAGCCCTTATGGGAATGTTGTCACCGGCCGAGCCTGGACAGCCTGAGACGCCGGCTATGGATTTCCTGGTAACGATGAATCCTGCCGGCTTCTTTACCGGTGCAATCCCTATGTCGCTCTACGGTATCCTCGAGGCTGATCCTACTGCACAGAAAATCCCGATGGGAGATGCTGCCGTTGCTCTTGATTTCAGCAACCAGCAGATGCCGATTAAATCCATCGAGCTTACTTCCTACGAAAACGCACAGGCTAAAGGATGGCGCGATCTTATGTTCAAGATGGAACAGAAGGACCAGGATCTGGTGCTGACGATCGATAATATGGTATATAGCTCTGCTGATAGGAATGATGCTAAGTTGGCCAATTCAACAATCGTTACGATGACCGATAATACGAAGGATCTGACTTTGAAAGATACGAAGTCTGCCGTACGTTCTGTCATTAACCGTGTTGTTACCGAACTGGCGACAGAAGGCAAGGTTGCTCCCTACAGAATGCTTGTAGAGACTGCAATTGATGCAGATGGTGACGGCGTGATTGACGCTAACGACACAAAAATGCCGGTTATGGACGTCGAAGTGACCCCGAGCATCGTCGGAACAAACGCTGTTGCCGAAATGAATATCAAATCGTATGCATATGATGAAACAACACATGCTCAGACCGTCACGAATATGACTGTTAATGCAACAGCCGACATGACAAGCGAAATCATTAAAGTCGACGTGATTCCGGAAGGCTCACCAGTTTCGATTGCCAGTGCTTATTTCAAATCGAATGCTTTAGGAATTGTTACAAGTAATGATAATATCGCTGTAAGCGATCTGAAAGTAACACCTGTAGAAGGTGGCCTGTATATCGCCAACAACGGAAAAGCAACCTATCGCATTATCAATATGACGGGTGCTACTCTTGTTAACGGAACTGTTTCCGGTGATAACGCTTACATCTCTACCTCTTCTTTGGCAAAAGGTATTTATGTAATCGTCGTAACTGAAAATGGCGTTAGCCAGTCTGTGAAGTTTGTTCGTTGATCAGTATTTTGATCTGAAATATTTATTTTAATGACGCCGGCTGTCTCTTCGGACTCAGCCGGCGTTACTTTTTTTGCCTCACCCTTTGGAGAGAAATTAGAATCAGTAAAGGTTTTGTGTGTCAAAATAATCCATATATTTGCAATGTAGTATAGTAAAAATATATCGTATATGAAAACAACGCAAGAAATCATACAAATATTAAAGGACTTCAAAATACGCCATGCCAGCCAGTATGGTATTTTGAGGATGGGAATATTTGGGTCTGCCGCGAGAGAAGAGCAGGTAGAAGGTAGCGATGTCGATATATACTATGAAGGGGAATTATCCGGATTGTTTGCATTATCGCATCTGAAAAATGAATTGGAAGAACTATTAGGTTGTAAGGTGGATATTGTACGCTTGAGAGACCGCATGAATCATTTGCTTCGTAAAAGAATAGAACAAGATGGCGTATACATTTGATAAAGATTTAGCTGTTGATACTCTCGAATTAATAAAGGAAACTTTATTAACTGTTATGAGGCGAACATCCCATATCAATACAGTCGATGACTTTTATGCAAGTGAAGTAGGGATGATTCTTTTAGATAGTGTTTGCATGAAGTTGGTTGCTGTTGGGGAAAGTGTTAAAAACTTGGATAAGATAACAAATAAGAGTTTATTAGAAAACTATCCTGAAATCAATTGGAAAGATATCATGGGCATGAGAGATATTATTGTGCATCATTATTTTGATATTGATGCGACAATTGTAGTTGCAACTCTCCGAAATGAAATACCTAAGCTCTATAGAGTAATAGAGCTTATTATTGAGGATTTAATTTGAACTTCACCCAACAAGCATTCCTTTTTCTCTCCTGCCATCTTTACCTCGGCGCCTTCTGATACAAATAAATAGCGATGAACGTGTACAATATATTTGGAATCCAGGCTGCCATGGCAGGACTGAGGTTGCCGTTGATGGCGAAGGTCGAGGTGACAGTGGTAAAGAGGATATAGGAGAAGCTTAACGCCAGTCCGATACCGATATTCAACCCCATGCCGCCTTTGATCTTGCGCGAGGAAAGAGAGGCTCCTATGGAGGTCAGGATGAAAGCCGCCATAATCGCAGCATATCGTTTGTGATATTCGATTTGGAACGTCTGGATGTTTCCGATACCCCGCTTCTTTTGGCGGTCGATATAGGTGGCGAGTTCGGGTGAAGTCATCGTTTCGCAGTCATTCACGGAGATCAGGAAGTCAGAGGGAACGATCGTTAGTGTCGTATCCATACGGCTACCCTGGGTGATGTGTTCGCGCATGCCGTCGAAATCGCGGATCATGTAGTCGATCACTGTCCAGTTGTAAAGCGAATCGTATTTGATGGACTTTGCTGTCAAACGTGAAATCATCTTCTTATCCTCAAAATGCTCTAAGGAAAAACGGTAGCCCATACCCGAACGTGCGTCATAGCGGTCGAAATAGGCAATTACACCCGGCTCTATCTCCAACTGGGCGGAACGGACATAATCTACTTTTTTGTTTTTGATGTATGTGTTCTGGAAATCGATACGCGTTTCATTGGCCGGAGGGATGATATATGCATTCAGGACGAAGGTACTGAGCGCGATGATCCCTGCTGAAATCGCATACGGCAACATCAACCGCCGGAAACTCATCCCGCTTGCCAGCATTGCGATGATCTCCGAGTTGTCCGCCAGTTTCGACGTGAAAAAGATTACCGCGATGAAGGTGAACAGCGGACTGAACAGATTCGCGAAGTAGGGAATGAAGTTCATGTAATAGTCGAAGACGATTGCTTTCAGCGGTACGTCCGGACTCAGGAACTTGTCGATCTTCTCATTTATGTCGAACACAACCGAGATAGCGATAATCAGGGCAATAGCAAAGACGTATGTGCCCAGAAACTGCTTAATGATGTACCAGTCTATCCGTTTCAGTTTGAATTTCATGTGACAGCTTTCTTATAACCGGTTTGATAATTGGCGGACCATTTCACTTTTCCAAGTGGTGAAATCGCCGGCAATAATATGTTTACGCGCCTCTTTGACGAGCCACAAGTAAAACGCAAGATTATGGATGGAAGCCAGTTGCAGCCCCAACATCTCGTTCACCTTGATCAGGTGATGCAGGTAAGCTTTGCTGTAGCGTGTGTCGATTGCCGAATGTGCATCTGGGTCGATAGGAGAGAAGTCGTTCTCCCATTTCTTATTACGCATGTTGATCGTGCCGAAACGGGTAAACAGCTGCCCGTTGCGTCCGTTGCGTGTCGGCATGATGCAGTCGAACATATCGACACCTCGTTCGATCGATTCGAGGATGTTGATCGGTGTACCGACACCCATCAGGTAGCGGGGTTTGTCTTTCGGTAGGATTTCGTTGACAACCTCGATCATCTCATACATCTTTTCAGTCGGTTCACCCACTGCCAGTCCGCCGATCGCATTGCCGTCGGCTTCTTTGCGGGCAACGTTTTCGGCTGCTTCCCGGCGCAAATCCGGATAGACACAGCCCTGTACGATCGGGAAGAGGCTCTGCCGGTAACCGTATTTCGGTTCTGTCGAGTTGAAACGCTCGAAGCAACGATCCAGCCAGCGTTCCGTCAGGCCGAGCGATTTCTTTGCATAATCATAGTCTGCATCGCCGGGGCAACACTCGTCAAAAGCCATAATGATATCTGCTCCGATAATCCGTTGGATATCCATTACTTTCTCGGGTGTAAACATATGTTTGGAGCCGTCGATATGCGAACGGAACATTGCGCCTTCCTCGTGCAACTTACGGTTTTCGGATAGTGAGAACACCTGAAAACCTCCGCTGTCGGTCAGGATCGGGCGGTTCCATGTATTGAACTTATGCAAGCCGCCGGCTTGCTCCAGTATTTCCAACCCGGGGCGGAGATACAGATGGTATGTATTTCCTAAAATAATTTGTGCGTTGATATCTTCTTCCAACTCGGTCATATGCACCCCTTTAACAGTGCCTTGTGTCCCGACCGGCATAAAAATAGGCGTTTCAATTACTCCATGATCAGTGGTAATCAGACCCGCCCTTGCATTTGATTTTGTGTCGTTATGTTGTAATTCGAATTTCATGCTACAAAGAAACTCATAATTCTTCTAAGAAAAAAGAGTTTGCGGGAAAGATAATCCGATCATATATTCAGCGGGCCCGAATTGGAGACAGGTAGGGGGAAAGATGCTTCAATTGTGGGGTCCTGCTCCTGCGAGAATGTTTGATAGAGGTAGATTTCCTCTTTTCCTTCAAAAATCTGGTTTCGGATCGTATAGTACATTTCGAAATTCGTATTCTCCCCCAGATAGAAAGGACCGGCAGCAATGATATGGAGGTTATAGTGCCCCGGTTTATCCGTACTCTTCGTTTCGAACCGGTGTGAACGGACCTGCTCCCCTTTGGCATCACGAACGAGTCCGCTATTGACATAAGCGACATATCTCAATCTTTTCATATCCGAATATTCCCAATCCTTTTCCTTTCCGTTAACTGTACGCTTGCATTGGCACGTAAAAGGAATGAAAAATTCACCTCCTTCTTTGGGGATTATGAACGGGTTCTGTTCGGATTCGATTTTGTATGCATATGAGATTTCGGAGGCGGATTGTTTTAGCGCTATTTCTTCTGTTTTTGTCACAGCCCCGTCAAGGACGGAAACAAGAAGAGAGGCCTGCACCAGAGTGTCTGCTTGGTTTTCTTCTACACTGATGTCGAATAATGCGGCAGAAGAGGAGGTGAGTTTGAATTCATCCGACTTAATTGTAACGGATATTCCGGATTCCGAAACCGTGACCCACTGGTCGGTGGCAATCCCATCCGCATATTTCTGCTTTAATGCAGAGATGGTGAAGGTGCGTTTCTCTCCGATATTCTTGAAAGTCGTTGTGTCGCCTTCAAAGACAATTTTACAATCTGCATACGTGATTTCTTCATTGTCACAAGAGATACAGAAAAACAATAAGACAAATAAGGCAAAACTACATACTTTCATGACGGATGGAATTTATGGTTTACTATTCAATGTGTGGCAAACATAATGAAAAAGCCTCACTTTCGCAAGCGAGGCTTCGTAATATACTGATTTATGAAAAATATTCCATCGTCAGAACCCGAAATCGTCAATTTCGACCTCTTTTACCTCTTCTTCTTTCGGTTTTTCGACATATTTATGTTCCACATTCGACTTGACGATAATCGCACGCATCGGACGGACCGGACAAATCGATTCGCATCCGCCACATCCGATACAAAGATCCGGATTGATCTGCGGAATCGTCAACGTCCCTTTGTAGGGAACCATATGCACAGCCTGAGTCGGACAGTGTTCCGCACAGGCGCCACAGTCTTTTTCTTCCGTATTCACGACGCAACGGCCTTTGAAGAAGGTGGCAATGCCGACCTGAGTCGTGACTTTCTCTTCAACGGTCAGCGGTTTGATCGCACCTGTCGGGCATACATCGGAACATACCGTACATTCGTAGTTGCAATAACTGCTGATGTAGGCGAGGCGTGGTTTCAGCATATAATCCAAACCATATTCCAATCCTGTAGGACGGAGCACCTGGCTTGGACAGCGGACTACACATATCTGGCATCCCGTACATTTGTCTTTGAAACGTTCCAGGCTGATAGAACCCGGCGGGGTGAGGGGCGGCCATTTCTTTCCGCCTTTTCTGTGCTTTTTACCTTCTCCCGTTTCTTCGGCAATAGCCGATACGATAGGCAGGGAAGCGGCTATTGTCGCACCTGTCGCCAGGAATGTACGGCGGCTGTTGGCTGCCGAAGGCTGTTCGATAGGTGACGATTGTGCTGCCACGACGTCAGCGGTTGCTCCTTCCTGTTTCTTTCCTGGAAATTGCAGGCGATATTGCAACCCGCCTTTTGCGCAGGATGATACGCAGTTGAAACAGTCCACGCAACGGGATGTGTCGACCGTCAGGCTTTTGCTGTCGATCGCTTCCGCCTTGCAGGTATGTTCGCAGTTTCCGCAATGTGTACAGCTTCCTTTATCGAAAGAGATACGGAAAAGCGAGTAGCGTGAGAAGATGCTCAACAGTGCTCCCACAGGACAGATCGTGTTGCAGAACAGCCGTCCGCGAAAGACTGTCATCACAATAAATACGATTAGTGCGATACTTGCCGCTATCAGGGCGGATACCGTAACAGTGCTGATCGTCACATGGAACAAAGAATAGTTGTCCATTTTCATCAGCAGGTCGGCTGCAATATTGTTGCCCCACATCACGACGGGACGGAACAGGCTGGCTGCTATACGTCCGAAATTGCTATACGGATCCAGTAACAGGCATAATCCGCTGAAACCGAGTACCGCCATAATAGCTGTAATTGCTAACAGGATGTATCGGAGCCAGTTCATCGGTTTATGGTAGGCGAAACGGCGCTGGCCTTTCTTCTTCTTTTTCCCGATGCAGAACAGACGGTTGATGATGTCCTGCAATACTCCTGCCGGACATATCACAGAGCAATAAATACGTCCGAATACCAGCGCCAGCAGGAAATGGAATACGATGAGCCCGATCATTCCGCCCAACAGCGCCGGCATCAGTTGCAGATGCAGTAACTTGTGTATGTCGCCCGGTAAAACTCCAGAGAAATCGACAAAGAACAGAAGTATGGGTACGAAAAACAGGATTGCGAGCAGTACCCTCAATCCTTTTAGATAATTCGGTTTCTTCATCAGATCTTAATACGTTTGATGTTTATTTTTTTCAGATCGGTAGAACCTAATTTCAACTCTTCACCTTTGCCCAAGTGCCCAACTGCATCCATATCTAACTTTTTCACCTGGTTGAACAACGCGAGGGCAGCCGTATCAGCAGCAACAATGTTAGGAGATACGATCATTGATTTCAGGGTAGCCACGTCGGCTGCGCTTTTTCCTTGCGGACCGTTCTGGTGCATCATGCGGTAAGCGTCTACGATGTGCAGAACCGGTTTTTTCTGCCAGGTACAGATATCGGCGATACATTGCTGCAAATCGTTCTGGTGGAAGAAACGACGGTCCCATACGATACCCATCATGTTTTTCATCGCGCATGAGAGTTTGGCCCCTCCGTGATTTTTCAAGATAGGAACGTTGATCCAAGCGTCTGCTTCGATCAGTGATTCATGTATCTTGGCATTTTTCAGTGTTACACCGCCGGGGATGGCCACTTCTTTGAAGTACTTTTCGTCGTTACCCGGCATGATGATACCGCCGGCTTCTTTTACGGCTGCGGCGATACCGCTTGTTTCGTAGCATTTCTGCCAGTTGTCGCAGGTATGATCGAATACGGTTACCTTTTCCGCTCCCGCTTCGAAACATTTCTTTACGAGCGCTTTTATCAGTTTCGGATTTGTATTTCCTGCCAATTCAGGTGTACGGTCCCATCCGATATTTGGTTTGATAACTACTTTTTGTCCTTTTTTGATATATTTATTAATGCCACCAAGAGCTTCTAATGCTTTGTCGAGCATTACTTCTGGCTCTCCACCCATCACTGCGACCAAGTCCGGGGCCTGTTCTACTGCAACAGTATTAGACGAAAGGGCAGCCTGTAGTCCTTCAAAATTCAAAGATAAAGCAGCACCTGCTACAACACTGGTCTTTAAGAAATCACGACGTTTCATTTTGTTCAATTGGTTTTATGTAGTTTATAAATGTTTAAACAAAGATAGATAATCTCTTATATAATCCGTATATTTGACCTCGAAAAAAAATATAAAAGATGGATTTATATTCCTATGTTTCAGTAGAATCCTTTGTCCGGGGATGCCAACTTTCCCAGACACCCTGTTCTTTCAGCCTTCGGGTTCCTAATTTGATGTATCGTTTGCCGGAGCAGGAAATAGGCTATGGCCTGTCTCTTCTTCGTCGTGCAATCGTTTTGTATGAAGAGCAAAAAGGAATCGGCGCGGAGCATAGTAAGCGTGAAATTCCTTTTTTCAGGACAAACCGCCGGATGCTGATCGGGCCGGAAATGGAAATGTATGCCCTTCCTGTATATCAGAGTCCGGAAATACCTTCAGGGTTGAAACAGGGAAAGAGTCCGTATCTGCGGTTGACTTTCGATTATGGTGCGATAGGAGAATATAGTTTGTCTGACGACAAATATTTGCTTCAGTGTAAATATAATGAGGAAGAGAATTTGAAGACTTTTGTCTCGCAGATGGAACGGGAGTACGATAAATTTTTTTACGACGAAGAACATACCGGGTTTACGCGGGATTCCCGCCTCTTTTCGATGCTTTGTAATGCCTGTCTCGAAGTACGGGAACCTTGTTTTGCTTCCGAACAGGAGTGGCGGATCGTGCAGTTTTGCGATCCGGTTAATGCCGGATATGATTTTACGGATGGCGATCTGGTCCCTTATGTCGACTATACGATACCATTCGATTGTCTCCGTCAGATTGCTTTGCAGAACCGGGCGGAGAACAATTTGACATACAGTGCCCTGGCTGGTTTTCTCCAGCGCATGGGGCTGGCTCCCGAGCGTTATCTGGAAGGGATGCAGGAGGAGTAATTGCTACTCCTCTTTTTTATCCAGTTTGTAGCTTAATGCGCCCGAAGGGCATTTGCCGATCTGGTTGATCAGCTCTTCGGTTGTCGCATTTTCTATTTTGATCCAGGGACGTTCTTTGGGGTTATACACTTTCGGTAACATCTTAACGCAGATCCCGGCGTGCTGGCAAAGGTCAGGCTGCCAGACAATGGTGAGTTCACCATTTGAATACTCATGAATTTTTCCCATACTCTTTTTCTTATTACCCTATATTAATACCTCTCATAATTAAACTTTTCCATTCCGGGTGTTTTTGTATGTACCCGGCTACAAAAGGACACATCGGAACCAGACGGAGTTTCCGTTTCTCTATTTCCGTGAGTACTTTTTTTACCAATTGGCTACCGACACCTTTCCCTTCCAGTTCTACCGGAACTTCCGTGTGGGTCAAGTAGATCTCGCCGTTTTTCGATATGATATATTCGATCAGCGGTTTGTACTTGCCGATATGAAACTCGAATTGTTTCTCTTCGGTGTTGTCTATAAGTTCATAATCTTCCATCATGTATTTGTTTTAATTGATGTCTGGTTTTATTTAGAACAACAGATACAAAGATTTTGTTTTATGGAGACGAAGATTTGTAAGGCGTTAATCCTTTTTTCTTCATTTTAATGTTGATTTACACAGTTTTATAGAACTATTTTGGGTGTAGAATTGTTCAATTTTTAAAGCGAAAAGTATTTGGCTTTCTTAAGAAATGGTGAGGAATAATTTACATTTAAAAGCAAAGTATTATGAACAAGAACGATGTTGTTTCAGAGGCCGGTCAGATCTGGTCTTTGTTATCGGAAAGAAAGACTCTCTCTGTTGAAAAGATAGGTGAGATGACTCATCGTCAAGAGTCTTTGGTTTGTTTGGCTTTAGGATGGTTAGTCAAGGAAAAGAAAGTGCGCTTGGTAGAAAAAAGCGGTGTGCTGCATGCTGAATTGAATATTTCGATTCCAGAAATGTATTACTAAAATTGAACAGCAGTCTTTTTGATAAGATTCCTGAAAAATAGAAAAGCCTGCAAACGATTAATC
This sequence comes from Parabacteroides sp. AF17-28, assembly GCF_003479205.1. Lineage (NCBI taxonomy): Bacteria > Pseudomonadati > Bacteroidota > Bacteroidia > Bacteroidales > Tannerellaceae > Parabacteroides > Parabacteroides sp. AF17-28. Next base: position 167,890 of record NZ_QUGV01000003.1, read on the forward strand.
TGCAGGCCTTCCGATTTTTGTTTTGCGGAGAAAGAGGGATTCGAACCCCCGGAACCTCTCGGTTCAACGGTTTTCAAGACCGCCGCAATCGACCACTCTGCCATCTCTCCAATTATATTTTGCAACAGTATTTTTTTCTCTATTGCGGTGCAAAGGTAGTGATTATTTTGGAATATCCTATTTTTTGTGCTGATATTTTTTATTTATGAGCTCATACTTTTCTTTTAACCACAGGGATTGAACGTTTGTGGTTTTTTATTGTTATTTTTGTAGGTAGTAATAATTAAATATAGTAACGAGGTTTATATGAGAAATTTGAAAAGTCTATTGATGGTGGCTATGGCGCTGATTTTGGTTAGTTGTTCCATGTCTGCAAAACCTGAAAAGAATGAAACAGAAAAGGCGGCTGCATCGGGGGAAGTGGTTGTCTTAAATAAGGCGGACTTTCTGACGAAAGTATATAATTACGAAAAGAATCAGACGCAATGGGTGTATGAGGGAAACAAACCTGCAATTATAGATTTCTATGCAGACTGGTGTGGGCCTTGCAAGCGTGTGTCTCCGATCCTGAAAGAACTGGCAGCGCAGTATAAGGACGACATTATTATCTATAAGATTAATGTGGATAATGAAAAAGAATTGGCGGCTGCATTCGGCATCCAGAGTATACCGACTTTGCTGTTTATCCCCAAGAATGGTAAGCCGCAGCTTGCTCAGGGAGCTTTGTCGAAAGAGCAGTTTGTGGAACAAATCGACAATTTCTTGTTGAAGAAGTAAAGTATATCTCTTTGAAGATAATTGCATAGCGCCTGGTTCTCTTTGTAGGGTCAGGCGTTTTTTTTGTGTAGGAGAGAGGCGGCGGGCAATAAAAAAGAGGGCACCCTCAAGGTGTCCTCTTTTTATTTTGGCTCGGCACGAATTATTCAGCGCTTTCTGCTGCTGCAGGAGCTTCTTCTGCCGGAGCGGCAGCAGCTGCTTCTTCAGCTTGCTTAGCAGCTTCAGCGGCTGCCAATTCTGCTTTCTTTTTAGCAACGATTTCTGCTTTTGCCTTGTTTGCTTCTTTTTCGGCTTCCAGACGAGCTTTTTCTGCAGCTTTTGCAGCCTCGCTGTCTTTCTCTTTTATAGCCTGAGTAGAAGCTTGTTTGTTCTTCAACCAAGCCTGAAACTTAGTTTCAGCTGTTGCTTCGTCGAATGCACCTTTCTTAACGCCTTCCAGTAAGTGCTTTTTCATGCAAACGCCTTCACGGGAAAGGATATTACGAGTGGTGTCTGTAGGTTGTGCACCTACCTGTAACCAATACAAAGCTCTTTCGAAGTTCAAATCTACTGTAGCAGGATTAGTGTTCGGATTATAAGAACCTATCCTTTCAATAAACTTTCCATCACGTGGAGCCCTGCTGTCTGCGACTACGATCTGATAAAAAGCGTAGCTTTTGCGACCGTGTCTCTGCAATCTAATTTTTGTTGCCATGTTTGAAATAATTAATTTAAGCTGTTTGTATTAGCGGGTGCAAAGATATGAATTTCCGAATAGAAAACAAATAGATCGGGAAAGAAAATAATTGATTACTTTTGTAGCGGATGCAAAAATACACAATTGCCTAATAATAAACGAATACATTATGAATACAAATATACTGAAAAAGATAATCTTTACATTGCTGTGGACTCTGTATGTGAGTGTTTCCGCCTTAGGGGAAGAAACGGTTTCTACAGTCCTGCCGATTGCCGATCCTTATATCTTGTGTTATAAAGATATGTATTATGCCTACGGAACTTCAAGGGGGGACGGTTTCGAGGTCTATTGTTCGAACGATCTGAAATCATGGAAGCGGTCTGCAAACCTGGCTTTGAGCAAGGATGATTCGTATGGAGACAAGTGGTTCTGGGCGCCGGAGGTTTACTATGTCGAGAAATACAAGAAATTTTATATGTATTACTCGGTGGAAGAACATGTTTGTGTCGCGACGTCCGATTCCCCTTTAGGTCCCTTCGTGCAGGACGAAAAACGACCTATCCGTGAAGAGAAGGGGATCGATACTTCTGTCTTGTTCGATGAAGACGGGAAGGCTTACCTTTATTTCGTCCGTTTTACGAATGGCAATGTGATCTGGTGCGCGGAGCTGAAAGACAACCTGAAAGAAATAAAGGAAGAGACACTGACGCAATGCATCGAGGCGACCGAGCCATGGGAAACAGTGTTCGGAAAGGTTGCAGAAGGACCTTCACCACTTAAACTAAACGGTGTTTATTACTTGCTCTATTCAGCCAATGATTTCAGAAGCCTGGATTATGCGGTCGGTTATGCCACTTCCGCATCGCCCTTCGGCCCGTGGAAGAAATACACGGGAAATCCCTTGTTGCACAAAGTGGAAAACCTTGTCGGCACAGGGCACGGCGCTCCGTTTGTGGACGGAAATGGGAAATATCGTTATGTCTTTCACGCGCATAAAAGCCAGACGGAGGTCAATCAGCGGAATACATATATTATCGATATGTCTTTTTCTGACAAAAACGGAGTCTCGATCGGCGGCAATCTGATTCGACCGGTAGTCGTGGAATAAGCTTCCGCCTTATAGTTTATTGACTAACTCATCTGCAATAAAACCGAGCTCTACATCTCCGATTTCTCCTATTCGTACGACTACAACTTTTTTGTCAGGATCTACGTATAAGACTTGCTTCATATATCCCATGGCATAAAAGGCATTTGTATATGCGAGGACGCACCATTTCCCATTTCTCTGCTTTTTTATGTCGTAATAGTCGTATTTTGTTTGCTGCATAGCTTTTTCTGCACTGATTGAATCCGGAAAATAGGGCCCGTCTTTGGTGTAATACCATTCATCCATGCTATACCATTGATATTGATAGCCTTCATTGTTGACATTAGGCGTGGTGGATTTCTTTATCCAATCGGGATTGATAATTTGTTTTTCGTTCCATTTTCCTTTGTTCAGGTAAAGTTGTCCGATCTTGGCCAGGTCGATAGCCGTCAGGTTTAGTCCTTGATAGGCTTTGGCCGAACGATGTTTCTCGTCGTCGAGGCTCCAGGTGGCATCATGCTCCATGCCTAATGGAATCCATATTTTCTCTTCCAGGTATTTACCCAATTCTTTACCTGTTGCCTTTTCCAGGACGATACCTAATAGGGCGGTGGTTACACTTTGATATTCATATACGCTCCCCGGTTCGTGGGCGAATTTCATTTTCTTTATTTGTCCCAATTGGTTTTTACCGTAATATAACTTTGCCATTTTGGAAAAACGGCTGCCATAATTTTCATTGAACTTCAGTCCGGAACGCATATTCAGTAAGTCTTCAATCGTCAACCTCTGAAATTTGGCATCACCACTCAACAGTTCGGGTACATATTTCGTAACAGGGTCCGTAACACTTTGTATATAACCGTCTTCAATGGCTAATCCGGTCAATAGGGATGTTACTGATTTTGAGATGGAGAAGACATTCATCAGCTGGTTGCGGTTGTAACCGTTATAGTATTTTTCAAATAAGACGGAGTCATTTCTTATAACGACAAAAGCGGCTGTCCGGGTCGATTGCAAGTAGGTGTCTAAAGGTAAATCGACTGTATCTCTGTCTCTGCCTTGACCTCTTACTAATAGCTGGCTAATGTCGTTATTGCCGCATGGTTTAAAATGATAGATGGAATCCCCATGATGGATTGCGGTATAAGGAAATTGGGTATAATCGTTGATAGTCGGGTATTTATAGAATATCCCGCATGATGAAAGCAGGGCAACGGCAAGGCCGATAGAGCCAAGAGCGCAGATTGTCCTTTGTTTGGATTTAATGTAACTGTTGAATTTCATGTTGTCGTGTTTAGTAGTTCTTTGTTTATATAAATGCAAAAAATGTGCCAATGTGTTTAAGACGTTGGTTATCAATTGGAATAGGTCTGTCGGTGTGGTGGCTAACTGTCAAATTTTTAGACAACGGTGTCTAAAAATTTGACATATTTGAAGCAAGAAATAATGATTTACTGTTTTATTTTTGGCCTGTTTTGAACCTCCTGCAAATCTGAAAAATATACATTAACCCCCCTTTTCGACCGTTTTTCTATTTCGTCCGAAATCTTGATCCATTTTGGATTGACTTTTTTTGCAGTTTAAGCTCCCCTTTATGACAATTGGAAAAACGAGGTGCGCAGTCCGTTCTGAAAAGCATTCTTTTTGATTGCCGGAAGGCATAAACGCCGACAAAGTGATAAAGCTTAACTCCCGGAGAATCGAATATTTGAAAATAAAACGGACGGCGTTCCAAATATCCCAAGGAAATTCAGGTGCTTTTTTGCCTTAAAGACGGTCCTCTTTTCAATTACGACCGTCCAAATCGCCATTACGACCGTGCTAATCTTCGCGAGGTGCCGAGTGCACTACACATTAGCACGGTCGTAATGGCAAAGAGGACGGTCGTAATTGTTGAAAACGCTCCAAAAAGAGGAAAAAGTCCCTTTTTGAGGTCAAAAAAGCGGATTAACATTTGTTTGATTTCGGATGCCTTTCGAGCCTGAAAAATGCGTTTTATACAATAAGCCCCCCGGGGGATAGTTGAAAGTTAAGAGTTGAAAATTGAAAGTTAGAAGGTAAAAAAAATACCCGGAGAGAAACTGTAAACGTTCTCTCCGGGTATGAATTAACTTATTCTAAGTCCGTCTATATTATTCGACTTCTGTCGCGCCCATGCTGGCTTGATAGCCCCAGCCTGGATTCTGATAAACGACAGCGCTTGAGAAATCGTTTTTGTCTACGGCTGTCTGGCGGAATACGTCGACACTGATCGGTTCCAGATAGTGAGCCGGAGTGAATTTGAATCCTCCTTGTTTGGCGATATCGCCGTTAGCTGTTTTTTCGTAAGGAACGATGTAGTTGCTTAATTCTGGAGAAGACATATTGCCTTTTGCCGGATCGACAACGCAAAGGTCTGCCAATTCCTTTTCATACACGCTACCCCAATACAGCATACCTTCGGTACGATAGGGCGTAGTCTTCATCTGGTCTAATGCGCGCCAACGTTTCAGGTCTGTCCAACGGTATGCTTCGGCACAAAGCTCGTTGCGGCGTTCACGGCGGATATTATACAAAGTAGGATCGATCAACTGGCCGTGTGAATACGCGCCCCAGTCGCCTTTTGCCTCTTCCGACATGATTGTGGCTGCAATTGTTTTGTTGAAGTCTTCGTCCACTTTGGCACGGCGGCGTAAGGCTTTCCAATAACTGCTGGCTGTTGCGTCGACCACATGGTTCTTTTCGTAGCTTGCTTCCATGTAGATCAGCATGGCTTCCGTGCCGCGGAAGACGATACCGCCTGATGTAGACGCATTATGGTCGTTTGCCATATGGCTGGAATAATGCTTTCCTTTTTTGATGATGAAACCTGTTGTTGCCAAGCTTCCGGCATCCCCGTAGATAAAGCTGATCTGACAAAGTGCAGGTGTTCCATCCGGCTGATAGAAGTTTACATCACCTGGTTTCTTTGTAAAGATCACGATACGGGAGTCACGGTTTTGAAGAGTCGCGTTTACGCCTTCTTTTTCCCATTCTTTATCATAACCGGAACCGTTTGCATAAATAGGCAGACCGTTGCGCATCAGGAATGAATTGACCATTCCGCGTGTCCATCCCGAACCACCGCCGTTACGTTCCAATTCCATCTGCAAGTTGGCTGTGACGCCTAATGATTCGTCAAACTTCTTCCACATCAGGATTTCATCGTATCCTTCCATGTTTTCGTCGCAGAACATGGTGTAATAAGGATTCAAGGAATTCAGGTTTGCATCCATGCCTTCTGCTGCATCCGTGTTATTAGCCAGATTGCCAACAAGCTGGTCTCCGATAACTTTAGAAGCTGCGATTGCTTCGTCCAGGAAATAATTGATTTCGGCATCAGCGTTATAGCCTTGTGCGTCTTTACCCGGCCAGCCTTTTCCTCCCGGGACGAAAGCTGTTCCTTGATGATATTTTTCCCAAGTCGCTTCAAAAAGGGCAACACGTGCGTGCAACAGGTAAGCAACGTTTTTGCTGATACGGTTTTTTCCGCCGGGAGCCGTTGTCAACAGCATGTCTTCCGCCTTTTTCAAATCTTCGATGATAAAGCGTGCCACTTTATTACGCGGTTGGCGTTCGGATGCTTTCATCAGCTCATCTTCGATATCGGGGAGGGCTGTTGTGACAATGGGTAAATCTCCGTATTTCACCAACATCTGGTAATAAGAATAAGCACGGTTTACATACATTTCACCGACATAATGTTTCACATTCTCCTGATTCCCGCTGATTTCTCCGGCTTCATACTTGGGAAGTACGTTGTCGAAGAAATAGTTGCAGGAACGTATGTTTTCCCACTTGTATCCGTCGTCACCAACAGAAGATGCCACTTGTTTCAATCCGGGAAGCCAGAATTTCGGATCGCCGGTTCCGGCCTGGTTGTCGGTATCGTTGTCTTTACCGAACAGGTTGATGCCGTAGCTGTCGGTGACTGTCTCAAACTTATAGTTGTTGATGGCATAAGCCGCCAAATCACTCTCTGCATTAAAGAACTTTTCAGGGATTACTTTGTCCAACGGTTCCCTGTCAAGAAAATCGTTGCAACTGCTAAAGCCGCCCATTATTAATGCACTTATTGTTAATACTTTAATATATGTCTTCATAATCTTCTGTTAATTAAAATGTTGCACTTAAACCAAATGAGAAGGTTTTAGACAGAGGATAAGTACATCCGTCCCAGTCACCTACACCAATTGTTTCAGGATCAAACGTATCACGCAAGCTGGTGATTGTGAATAAGTTTTCTGCAGAGACAAACAAACGCAAATTATTCACGAAGAATTTGTTTGTCAATTGCATCGGCAATGTATAACCCAATGTAACGTTCTTCAGGCGGCAATATGCTGCATTTTGCATATACCGGCTTTGTGCTTTACGGTTTTTGTTATCCTGTACCGGGCGTGGGAAGTAACCGTTGACATTGGCTCCTAACGGGCTGTCGGTTCCTTCCGGACGGAAATAATCCAGGTGGCTTTCGAAGAAGTTTGTCTGCCAGTAGCCAACGGAACCCCAGAACATCATAGCGCCGTCAGACGGCATGTAGTCGCGTTTCAGTGTACCTTGGAAGAATACTTTCAGGTCGAAACCTTTCCATGCAGCATCCAGATTCAAACCGAAGTTATAGCGTGGAGTGCTGTTTCCCAATAAAACTTTATCACCATGGTCATTCAGAGTATTATCTCCATCATTGATAACGCCATCGTTGTTGATATCGGCATACATGACATCGCCTGCTCCCCAGTTACTTCCTTGAGTGGACTGGTTTACTTTGCTCAGATGATCCTGCATTTCCTGATCCGTTTTGGCAATTCCGACAGTCTGGTATCCCCAGATATCCCCTAAATGAGAACCATCGTAATACTTTTGGCCTAAGTCTTTTGACGGGTTCGGGAATTTATCGACGACAACTTGGTTGTCTGATAATGACAATGTCGCTCCATATCTGAAGTCTTGAATCTGGTCACGCCATGTAACCATCAATTCCCAACCTTTGGAGGTCATATCCAGATTGTTTACATTCGGAACTTTTATACCTAATATATTAGGCAATTCCGGTGCCGGACCAACTATGTCTTTGGATTTGCGCTGGAAATAGTCCAGGTTTACATTCAAACGGTTGTTAAGCATGGCTACGTCCAAACCGATATCCAGTGTCTGTGTCTTTTCCCATCCCAATAAAGCGGAAACCAGTTTGGATTCTGCTGCGGTATTGGGTTTAACCCCATTAACCAACCATTTACCGTCATTCTGTTTGAAATCGATTATGCGATAGAACGGATACCAGTTTTCTGTGTTCTGGTTACCTAATTCACCCCATGAACCACGAAGTTTCAATGTGCTGATCAGGTCTGTCATGTTCTCGAAAAATGCTTCACGTGCAATGTTCCATCCCAAAGAGAAAGAGGGGAACCAGTTCCAACGCTGGTCGGCCAGGAAGCGTGAAGTACCGTCGTAGCGCATATTTACTTCAGCCAGGTAGCGTCCTTTGTAGTCATAATTGATACGGCCGAAGAAACCGGCTGTTGCCCATTCTGCATAACCACCGCTATTGCGCGCATTGGTCGATGTCGTATTCAATGTCGGGATACCTGCCATGATACCGTCCTGGCTGGCCGTGATGTCCCGTTGTTTGAAGAGTTCACTCTGGAAACCGATCATTACTTTATAGTTGTGTCCGCTTTCAAGCTGCTGGCTGTATTCTGTAAAGATATTCGGGTTAAAGAAGTTGCTCTTATAACCATATTCCTTTACTCCGGAAGTCGTATTGGCGATGGCATACGGGTTTTTGTTTACATCATAAGCATAAACGGTCTGGTAATCCGTATGATCGAAGTTATAATTCGAACGATAGTTCAGTTCGACAGTCGTTTTCCAGTTTTTAATCGGTTCGATCAGGAATTGGAGCTGCTGTGCCAGAACGTCGCTTTGGGTTTTATAACGTCCACCGGTTTCCAACTGATAGATTTTTGATTCTGCTGTGTAATAACCGTTCGGGTCGACAAGCGGAATTACCGGCCAATAACGGCAAACGTCAAAATAGAATACATTTGAATGTACATCACCTACACCATTGTTGGCAAATGAGGGCGAGTCGAAATCAGAACGATTGAAACGGATGCTGTAGCCCACTTTTAACCATTTAGCCAAATCGGCATTAATCTTTGCTGTTAATGAATAGCGCTTTTTACCGTCGTCTCCGTATTTCAGCAAACCACCCTGATCCAAATAGTTGGCCGACAGGTAGTATTGCATCGCTTCGGAACCGCCATTCACGCTGAGCGAATGTTCGTGTGTGAAACTGCTTCCGAACAGTTCGTGCAACCAGTCCGTATTGGCTGCAGGCATAATATCCATACGGTTCGGGTCGTCGAATGAATTCCAGCGTCCGTTAAGTTCCCACATGTATTGGCCGCCTTTGCCTTGTTGATAGTCTAAAATCTGTTGCAGCTTTTTTGCGCTATACATCGGCGCTCCAGCATTTGCGGTATTTGCAATCTGATCATTGATGGCAAGAGCAAAGCTGTAAGAGTCAGCCATATGCGGCATATTCAACGGTGAGTTGAAACGGAAGTTGTTGTTGTAGTTGATGTTCGGCTTACCGGCTTTACCTCTTTTTGTTGTTACCAAAATAACACCGCCCGGAGCACGTGAACCGTAAATGGATGAAGCGGCAGCATCTTTCAGTACAGAGATGTTTTCGATATCCTGCGGGTTGATTGCGTTGATGTCTCCTTCCATGCCGTCGATCAAAACAAGAGGAGTTAAAGCGGAACCATAATCCCCGATTTTACCTGTACCACGAATGTTGAACGATTTATCGGCATTCAGAGAACCACCGGCGTTGCTTGTCGAGATATTCATACCCGGCACAACACCCTGTAAGGCGTCGATAGTAGAGTTTACCGGACGGGCTGAGAGTTCTTTCGCCCCAACAGATGAAACGGCTCCGGTTACATTCACTTTCTTTTGCGTACCGAAAGCAACAACAACGACTTCATCGAGCTTCTGAGTATCTTCGGAAAGTTTTACTTGAAGAGAAGGTTGGCCGTTATACGTTATTTCCTGAGTTGTGTAACCGATGAAGGAAATCTGGATGATGTCCCCCTTATTTACACCTTCCAATACGAAATTACCGTCCATGTCGGTCATAATCCCATTGGTTGTCCCTTTCACTACGACAGATGCACCGGCTACAGGACCGAGGTCATCTTCAACAGTACCTGTGACTTTCCCGCTCTGCTGGGAAATACTCACGCTTTGCTTGGAGGGCATTGTTTCTGCAAAAATGCTTGCGGGGAAACAAGTGGCTCCTGCCAGCAAGATTAAGCTGATAGGTTTAAAATTTTTCAACATAATTTGTGTCTTAATATTTAATTGAAAGAATGTTCTTTTAATTAAAATGGCGGCGCTTACAATCGCTATTCTACTTTCATGTACAAAATGTTGGAGTTTTTTTAGTTTTTGCGTTTAGTCTTTATCTTCTTTTGTCATTAGTTCTAAAAGAACTCTGGTGTTTTAGTAATCGATTTTACTTTCATAGCTCTCTTTATCTATCTGATTATCTATGTATTATAAATAATGAGGATTTTTTATGTCATAATTATTTAAGAAATTTAGTTTACTGATGTTTGCTCATCTTAACGGATTTGCCACAAGCAGTTAATACGATACTTAATATCCTTATTCAATAAAGTATCCTATTTTCAAAGCATACATTATTTTGATCCACAATTATTTATGCAAAATCGTAAAAAAGTACAATGTGTTAAAAAAGGAGTCTCTACGTATTTTTTTTAGAAAAATAACACTACAATGCAGAAATTTCATATCTTTGACACCGATATGAAATGTGCAGAGTTCTTTTAGAACTAATATCATGTTAATCACAAAAACGCGAAAACGTGCAGAACCTGCCTGTTTTATTTCGTTAAAAGGTTATTACAGATATCAGAAGGATTTTTTCAATTTAATAAAACACAAATTATGTTTAAAAGAATCAGACCTATCAGCTTAATCTTACTGGCTGGAGCGTTTTCTTTCCCAAAAGACGCTTGCGCTGAACCGACTACAGTCGGTGAGAGTCTGAACATTTCCCAACAAAGTGGAAAATGTTCAGGTGTTGTAGAAGATGAATTTGGCCCAGTTGCCGGAGCATCAGTAATCGTAAAAGGAACCACTAACGGTATTATGACCGATATGGATGGTAACTTTACTTTGGAAGGGGTGAAAAAGGGTGATATTATCGTGATCTCTTTTATTGGTTACACCACTCAGGAAATTCCATATACCGGGCAGACATCCCTTCAAATCAAATTGGCGGAAGATACCCAGAAATTGGACGAAGTTGTTGTTGTCGGTTTCGGTACGCAGAAGAAAGTGAACTTGACAGGTTCTGTCGGTACTGTTAATTCGGAGGCGCTGGAATCACGTCCTGTGGTGAGCGCAACGCAGGCTTTGCAAGGTATGGTGCCGGGTTTGCAGATTTCGTCGTCCAGTGGTAGTTTGGATAAAACAGCAGATATCCAGGTTCGTGGTACGGCAACTATCGGCGAGGGATCAAAAGGTAGCCCGCTGGTATTGATCGATGGCATGGAAGGAGATATTAACTCTATCAACCCGCAGGATATCGAAAACATTTCCGTACTGAAAGATGCCGCCGCTTCTTCTATCTACGGTTCACGTGCTCCTTTCGGGGTAATCCTTATTACGACAAAAAGCGGTAGAACAGGTAAGCCGGTTGTAAACTATAACAATAGCTTCCGTTGGAACGATCCGGTAAAGACTCCGAATCAGATGGATTCTTACACTTTTGCAACGTTCTATAATGATGCTGCTATCAACGCCGGCCAGACTCCGCATTTTACAACTGAGCATTTGCAGCGAATCAAAGATTTCCAGAATGGGACATTGACGGATCCTATCACAGCGAATGGCCAATATTGGGCGGATGGCTATGCTGCCGGTAATGCAAACACAAACTGGTATGATGCTTTGTATCGTAATTGGGCATTTTCTCAGGAACATAACTTGAGCGTTAATGGCGGTACTGAAAAAATCAATTATTATCTGTCAATGAACTTCCTGGATCAAAATGGTTTGATGGTGTTCAATCAGGATAAGTACAAACGTTATACTACGACTGCCAAAATAAACGTGACCTTGACGGAGTGGGCTAAGTTTAATTACAGCAACCGTTTTACTCGTGAAGATTACGGACGTCCTTCGGATTTGACGGATGACTTGTATTACAACCTTGCCCGCCAGGGATGGCCTACTTTGCCATTGTACGACAGTAACGGATATTTATATTCTTCTCCTTCTCCGGCTCTGGGCCTGAGAGATGGTGGTCGCGACAAAACGCAGACTGACAACTTATATCAGCAGGCTTCCTTGATCCTGGAACCGATTAAGAACTGGGTTACACATGTCGATTTCAACTATCGCATCAAATCAGCTAACCGTCATTGGGACAAGCAGCTGACTTATAACCATGATGTGGATGGCAATCCTTATGTTTATAACCAGAGTACGAATGTACATGAAGATTATCTGAAAGAAAACTATATGAATATTAATGCTTATACAGAGTATTCACATAGTTTGGAATCAGGCCATAATTTCAAAGCGATGGTCGGTTTCCAGTGCGAAAGATTAAGCCAGACTAAGTTCGGTTTGCAGAGAAACGGTATTATTGTACCGGGATTGCCGGAAATCGATATTACGACGGGTTTGGACTATCAGGGCAATCCGGTAACTCCTTCCACTAACGGTTCACGCGCACGTTGGAGCACAGCCGGTTTCTTCGGCCGTCTGAATTATGATTATCAGGGTAAATATCTGGCAGAAATAAACTTGCGTTATGATGGTACTTCCCGTTTCCGTGAAGACCAGCGCTGGAACTGGTTCCCTTCTTTCTCTGTCGGTTGGAATGTGGCTCGAGAAGAGTTCTGGGGTGATCTGGCGGACTATGTCGGAACATTCAAATTCCGTGGTTCTTATGGTGAATTGGGTAACCAGAATACAACAGAATGGTATCCGACTTATCAATCATTGTCTGTTAAGGCAAGTGATGGTAAATGGTTACAGGGCGGTATTTTGCCGAATGCGGCTTATGTTCCGGCGTTGATCAGTTCTTCTTTAGGCTGGGAACGGGTTCGTAACTGGAATGTCGGCTTGGACTTTGGCGCTCTGAACAACCGTTTGACAGGTTCGTTTGATTACTACCAGCGTAAAACATTGGATATGATCGGCCCGGCTCCTGAACTTCCTGCTATTTTAGGTCTGGACGTTCCGAAGACAAACAATACCGACTTGAAAACTTATGGTTTTGATTTGAATATCAGCTGGCAAGACCGCTTGAAAAACGGATTGGGCTATGGAGTGACATTTATCCTTTCTGATGCGCAGACTGAAATCACTCGTTATCCGAACCCGACCGGAACATTGGATAAATACAATGCCGGACGCAAGATGGGTGAAATCTGGGGATATGAAACGATCGGCATTGCAAAGTCACAGAGTGAAATGGACGAACATTTGGCTTCTTTGCCTAATGGCGGACAGAATGCGCTGGGAACGAATTGGGCTGCCGGCGATATCATGTATGCCGACCTGAATGGTGACGGAAAGATTGATAACGGCGGTAATAAACTGGATGATCATGGCGACTTGAAGGTTGTCGGTAACGATACTCCTCGCTTCCAGTTCGGTTTGGATCTGAATGCTGACTGGAAAGGCTTCGACTTCCGTGCATTCTTCCAAGGCGTAATGAAACGTGATTACTGGCAGGGCAGTGCTTATTTCTGGGGTGTTGGTAACAGTGGAATCTGGCACTCGACCGGTTTTGTGGAACATGCCGATTATTTCCGTGCAGAACAATCCAACGACCTGGCTGCAAACCTGAACGCTTATTATCCTCGTCCGATCTTTGACTCTGACAAGAACAACAAGAAACAGACGCGCTATTTGCAGAATGCCGCTTATATCCGTTTGAAAAACATTCAGTTGGGTTATACATTGCCGTCTGCTATGACAAATAAGTTCTTTATAAACAAACTGCGTGTGTTCGTTTCAGGTGAAAACTTGTGGACCGGTACATCTTTGGCTAATATGTTTGACCCGGAAACAGTTAGTGGTGGTAAAGATAACAATGGTAATGCTTATCCGTTGTCAAAAACTATTTCTTTTGGTGTAAGTGTAACTTTATAATAACAGGAAACAATGAAACAAATCAATATATTAAAACATGTTGCAGGAGTAGCCCTGCTGGGACTGTTGTGTTCCTGCAATGACTTTTTGGATGAAACTCCCATGTCGACTATCTCTCCCGAAAACTATTTGACGGAAGAATCTCAGTTGGCTTCTTATGCAAATGGCTTGTATGCCGATATTCTGCCTTCTCATGGAAACTGGAATTATGGTACGTTCGGTACGGATCAGCACACGGACAACCAGGCTTATATGAATTATGATAATAAGTATATTCCCGGTCAGTGGAAGACTATACAGTCACAAAAGGCTGACGACGATCCATATCGTTTCAAATTCATTTATAGCTGTAACTATTTCCTTGAAAATGTGATGCCGCGTTATAGCCAAAAGCAGATAAGCGGTTCGGATGCCAACATCCGCCATTATATCGGCGAAATATATTTCCTGCGTGCTTACGAGTATTTCAAACGCTATCAGATGTTTGGAGATTTCCCGATTGTCCGGAATACATTGCCGGACCAGATGGAACCGCTGACGGCGGCCAGCAAGCGTTCGCCGCGTAACGAAGTGGCTCGTTTCATCATCTCGGATCTGGACTCTGCGATTGTATTGATGGAATCGAATCCGGATAAGGCTAAAACACGTATTAATAAGGAATCTGCTTTGCTGTTGAAGTCTCGCGTTGCTTTGTTTGAAGGAACCTGGTTGAAGTATTTCAAGAATACGGCATTCGTTCCGAATGGTCCGGGATGGCCGGGAAAAGAAAAAGATTACAATGCCAATTACCAGTACCCGACTGGAGATATTGACAGTGAAATCAATTATTTCCTCACGCTGGCAATGGAGGCTTCTCAGCCTGTGGCAGATGCAACCGTACTGGTCGAAAATACCGGGTTGGTACAACAGGCCGCTACAGAACCGGCCAATCCGTACATGGATATGTTCTCGGCTGTAGATATGTCATCTTATAGTGAAGTGTTGATGTGGCGTCCGTATAGTAAAGGTCTCGGACAGGTGCACTGCGTGGTTGTTGGAGCACAGTTTGGAGACTACGGTGTCGGCGTGACTCGTGGTATGGTCGATGGCTTCCTGATGGCTAACGGTTTGCCTATCTATGCGGCCGGTAGTGGTTATAAAGGTGATGAAACAATTGCCGATGTCCGCAAGGAACGCGACTCCCGTCTGACAATCTTCTTGAAAGAACCGGGGCAGAAGAATATCCTGATCGAAGCAGTGGAAGGTGACCATGCTGTTCCGGTGGAACCTGTTCCCAATATCCTGACGGGTGATGCTGCAAAAGGTTATGCAACAGGTTATGCTTTGCGTAAAGGCGGTAGCTTCGACCAGGCACAATGTGTGAATGGTGAAAACTATACAGGTTCGATCACGTTCCGTGCATCTGAAGCTTTGCTGAATTATATGGAAGCATGTTATGAAAAGAACGGTAATCTGGATGCTAAGGCACAGGGTTATTGGAGAGCTTTGCGTGAGCGTGCTCATGTAGATCCGGATTACAATAAGACAATTGCCGCCACTGTCATGAGCGAAGAGGCTAAAAACGATTGGGGTGCCTATTCTGCCGGTCAATTGATCGATCCGACATTATACAATATCCGTCGTGAACGTCGTTGCGAATTGATGGCCGAGGCTTTGCGTTATATGGACTTGTGCCGTTGGAGATCTATGGATCAGATGATCGCTACTCCGTATCATATCGAGGGTATCAAAATCTGGGGCGAAATGCAGAATTGGTATAAAGATGAAACAACAGGTGCAAGTCTGTTGGTTTACGGCATGGACAATCCTAAAGCGAACATTTCATCTCCGGATCTCAGTAAATACTATCGTCCGTATGAAAAGACATCGAACTCGATTGCTAAAGATGGTTACAGATGGGCAATGGCACATTATCTGAAACCGCTGAATATCCAGCATTTCGATATCACAACTTCTGGCGGGGACGTTTCGGCTTCTCCTATTTACCAGAATCCGTACTGGCCGACGGTAGCTAACCAGGGAGCTTTACAATAAGTATTTATTAATAGTTATAAGTCTTTAAGGGCCGCCAACTGTCTCCGTCAAGGAGCCGGTTGGCGGCTATTTAATTTTTTGTAGCCAAATCAAAAAAAAGCTTTTTCGCTTTTTTAGCCTGCTTTTTCGCTTTGTTTGTTCTGACCCTTATAAAACAAATCCGGTCATTGTCCCGGTATTCCTTTCCCGGCATAGCGATCCTTCCTCTGTAAAGTTAAAGACAAAACAACTTCTCTTTTTTTGTGTTAGATATATCAAAAAAGACGTTGGTTTCAGCCAAGACATGTATCAAATAAATTAAACAAAAAACATTAGTTATGTTGAAAAGAATGAAGCCTGTCAGCATGGTTTTGCTTGCGAGTACGTTGTGTTTCTCCGGAAACATATATGCAGCCTCGGGTACAGGCAATCCGATCACTGGCATTTCCCAGCAAAATGGAAAAGTAACGGGAGTCGTTGAGGATGCTTTAGGGCCGGTCGCCGGTGCGTCTGTGATTATAAGAGGAACTACTCACGGGACGATGACCGATATGGATGGTAATTTCACACTGGACGGATTGAAGAACGGAGATGTAATCCAGATATCTTTTATCGGTTACATCACGCAGGATATTCCTTATACCGGACAAGCCTCCCTGACTGTACATCTGGAAGAAGACACGCAGAAATTGGACGAAGTGGTAGTGACCGCTTTAGGTATGAAGCGTGATAAGAAAGCATTGGGCTACGCGATGCAGGAGTTGAAAGGAGACGACCTGTTGGCTTCCCGCGAACCGAACCTTGCCAATTCACTCTCCGGTAAAGTCTCCGGTTTGCAGATCGTCCGTTCCAGTAATGGAGTGGGAGGATCGTCGAAGATCGTGCTCCGCGGTAACAGTTCGTTGACCGGTAGCAATCAGCCGCTGATCGTGGTGGACGGTACGCCGATGGATAACTTCACCGGCGGTGTGGATGATGTCTGGGGTAACTCCGGTGCCGATATGGGTAACGGACTTTCCGATATCAACCCTGAAGACATCGAGTCGATGACTGTCCTGAAAGGTGCTTCGGCTGCCGCTCTCTACGGGTCGAGAGCCGGAAACGGCGTGATCTTGATCACGACTAAATCGGGACGGAAGAATGAGGGGTTAGGCATTACGGTGAACGCCGGAATCACGGCCGAATCTATTTTCCTGAAGCCGGACATGCAGAACAGTTTCGGACAGGGTTCAGTCGGCGTCTACGACAACCAATCCCGTATGAGTTGGGGACCGAAAGCCGAAGGGCAGACGGTGACAGACTGGCGCGGGCTTCAGGTGCCTCTCCGCACGTATGACAATATTGATGCTTTCTTCCGCACCGGAACATCTTTTAATGAAGGCGTCAGCTTCCAGCAGAATATCAACGGGACATCCGTTTTCACGTCTATCAACCGCTCGGACGATGCCGGGATCACACCGGAATCCAAGCTGAACAAGACGAATATCACTTTGCGTGCAACCACTTTCCTCGACAAAGCCGAAAAATGGAAGGTCGACGCCAAAGTGAACTATATCAATATGAATGCCCATAACCGCCCGATCCAGGGTGTGAACCCGTCGAATGCGTTCAGCACGATTTACAACCTGCCGCGCTCCTTGAATGTGGCCGAGTTTAAAGATTGTGTGGACGAAGCGGGTAATATGATTTGGTGGGACGCCTCCCGCAACCCGCAGGAAAACCCGTACTGGGTCACTAAATACCGCCAGAACAACGATACCCGTAACCGCCTGCTGGGCAATGTCTCGTTGAAGTATGCACCGACCAATTGGTTTGATATCGAGCTGCGTGGCGGTACGGATTATTATACGACAACCAAGAACGAGAAAGTCTATGCCGGTGGCAATACGACGCCCCGCGGACTGTATAACGAAGGTTCCGAAACATTTTATGAAAACAATTATAGTTTCCTGGCAACCGCCCGCAAGGATAACCTGCTCAGTCGCTTGGGCGGCTTCGTGACATTCGGTGGCAACCTGATGATGCAGGAGAGGACCAAGATGAATGCGTCGGCAGGCGAATTGCTGGTCCCGAACCTTTTCTCCCTGAACAACGGTATCAATAAACCGACTGTGACATCCGAACTGATCCGCCGGAAGATGAACTCCCTGTACGGCTCGTTGCAGCTGAACTGGGACGGCTATCTGTTCCTCGACGTGACGGCGCGCAACGACTGGTCGTCTACGATGTCGAAGGCCAACCGTTCTTATTTCTATCCTTCGGTCAGCCTGTCGGGCGTGATCTCGGATATGTTGCCGAAGATCGGCGGAAGTATGCCGGAGTGGTTCACCTTTGCCAAGGTGAGAGCCTCTTATGCGGAGGTCGGTAACGATTTGGACCCTTATCAACTGTACAATAATTACACGGTCGGAAAAGACGACAATGGCAATACGACGGCTTCTCCCGGTCAGGTCCTGTTCAACTCCGACGTGCGAAGCGAGCTGATCAAGTCGTGGGAAGCCGGTTTCGATGTCCGGTTTTTCCAGAATCGGTTGGGGTTGGACTTCGCCTGGTATAAGACGAATGCGACCCGCCAGTTACTGAACCTGCCGCTCGACCCGTTCGCCGGCTACAGTTCCCGCAAGGTCAACGCCGGTAACATCCAGAACGAAGGGTTGGAAATATCCCTGAATGGAGACATCTTCCGGAGCGTCAATCCGCAAGGTTTCAGCTGGAGCGCTACGGCGCAGTTCTCGCTGAACCGCAACAAGATCATCGACCTCTATCCGGGCGTGACGCTCTATGACATTAAGACGCTGGATGCGATCCAGATTGTAGCTGTGCAGGGTGGTTATTACGGTGATATTTATGGCCAGACATTCATGCGTGTGACGGACAAGAACGATCCGCACTACGGACAGGTGATCGTCGGGGAAGACGGCTTGCCCCTGATCTCGACAGAGAAGAGCAAAGTCGGTAACCAGAATCCGGACTGGATGCTCGGCTTGACGAACAATTTCTCTTATAAAGGATTCAATCTGAGCTTCCTGGTCGACTTCCGTATCGGCGGCGATCTGTATTCGGCAACCGCTTCCAACCTTTATCTCCGCGGTAATGCGGCCGGCACGGTGGTGAACGGTGACCGGCAGAACTTCATCGTGCCCAACACGGTTGTTCAGAAAGACGGCAAATATGTGGAAAACACCGTCCCAGTGACTCACCAGAATTATTGGGAACGCATCGGGTCGACCGGTAATTACGGTTTGCCGGAAGTCTTTACTTACGACGCGACTAACATCCGCCTGCGTAACGTCACGCTCGGCTACGATTTCAACCGCGCCATGCTGAAGAAGACTCCGTTCCAACGTCTGCGCCTGTCCGCCACCTGTAACAATGTGTGGATGATCCATTACAAACTGCCGGGCATCGATCCCGAATCCGTTTCGGCAACCAATACGAATGCAACTGGGTTCGAGAATGGGGCGGCCCCGACAAGCCGTTCGTTCACGTTCAACGTGACAGTCGGCTTTTAAACTAACTTTAGAGGTCGTCGGAAACTCCGGAAACTTTCCCGCAACGTGTTTGGAGCTTTCCGGAACTCCGGACGGTTGTTTTTGATAGATTTAGTAAATGATAAAAGAAAAAATAGAATATGAATATGAAAAATAAAATATTGGCAGGCATGTTCTCGATGGCGGCCTTGTTTTCTTCCTGTAGCGATTTCCAGGAAATAAATGAAGACCCGAACCAGGTGGGAGAGGAAAAGGTGAAGCCTGAATGGTTCCTGAACGCCTCGATCATCGGCGACCAGATGAATCCGGAGATCGCCGAGCGTATTTTTATCCTGACCTGGAACCGGGCGGCCCGTTTCAACCGGGGAAGCGGTTTCACGATCGGTACGGATAATAATGACTATATCACGCTTTACCTGAGTAATGACTACGCCGTGAAGTGGCTGAACCAGGCGACCAAAGCGATCCAGTTAGGCGAGAAGAAAGTGGCCGACGGTGAGGCGGATCTCTATCCCTATTATAAGAATGTGATCCAGATGGCGCGCATCTGGCGGGCTTATCTGAACTCGGAAGTGGCGGATGGTTTCGGTCCGATTCCGGCACTGGATGCCTTCTCCGGCGTTCCGGCCGAATACGACAGTGTGGAAACCATTTACGGCTTTATCCTGAAGGAACTGAAAGAGGCCGAAGCGGCGCTCGATCCTTCGATCAATATGTCTCCGATGGCAGCCGAAGATGCCTTCTATGCCGGAGATGTGACGATGTGGAAGAAATATGCCAACTCCCTGCGTATGCGTCTGGCCATGCGTATCGTTAATGCCGATCCGCAGCTGGCCCGGAGTGAGTTTGAAGATGCCGCTTCGAAGGGTTATATCTCTTCCGTCGCAGAACTGGCCGGTGTGCAGGAGAAGGATGGTTGGAGCGATCTGACGAGTGTCATGTCGCGCACGTGGAATGCACAGGCCATGTCCGTCACCTTTAAAAACCTGGTTGTCGGTCTGGGAGACATCGAATTTCCGCTGCCCGATTCGTTGAAGGCGCATCTGAAAGACCCGCACAGTTATTTGGGCTTGTATTTAGATAAACATTTCCCGTTGACAACGAACGACCCGTGTGCCGGATTCTATTTCGACGGCATTCCGCAGTATGTCGACCCGCGTGCGCCGAAACTGTTCAGTGTTGTCGGCTGGAACGACGGCGTGGTCTATTCCGACTATATAGGAGCAGCCAGCGAGGTGAAGCCAGTCTCCCTCTTTGACCCGAACGACAACACGAAACCGATGCTGACGATCGACCCGCGATACACCTGGGGCACTTGGGTGGCCGGCGAGTGGGATGTGAAAGGCGGTTTGTCTACCGAACTGACCGGAAAGAACTACAACTATCCGTCCTTGTCCAAACAATACCGCATGAGCACCAAGAAACGCGTCTATTTCGGACCTTGGGAGAGTTATTTCCTGTTGGCCGAAGCTGCCGTGCGCGGTTGGAATGTTCCGGGTTCCGCCAAATCGAACTACGAGAACGGCGTGACTTCCAGTTTCGAATACCAGGGCTTGCAGAGTGAAGCCGGGGCTTATTTAGCTTCGACCGCCTATAACCGGATCGGGACTTCCGTCAGCTTCGACCATACGACGGAAGCCGTTCCGTACACCGTCAATTATGTCGATCCTTATACAAAGGAAAACAAGACGATGACTTACCGCTATCCGAAGAATTCCATCTATCGCGGCGGCGCCTACAACAACGACGCGATGACAAAGATCTTCACCCAGAAATACATTGCACAGATGCCCTGGCTGCCGGAAGAGGTCTGGAGCGACCACCGTCGTATCGGATTGCCATTCTTCGAGAACCAGGCTGTCGAAAAGGATTACAATCCGCTGAACCAGGTTCCGCTCACTGTCGCAACCTCAAAAGAATGCCGTCTGGAATTTTATCCGAAGCGCTATCGCTACCCGGCCAATATCCAGACAAACAATTTGGCGGGCTATAACAAGGCGCTTGAACTGCTGGGCGGCCCCGATGTCGTCGGAACTGCTTTGTGGTGGAGCCAGAAGTAAGAAGCACACACGCTCCATATATATATAATGTTGTCAGCGTCACACGTTTTCGGATGTGTGGCGCTGTTTTTCTTATTATAATTGTCTATATTTGCCTCATCATCAAAAAACGAAAGGAATAAAACAATGTCCGAACAATCATTAAACCGCCGCCGAGAAGATCTGATCAAGCGAATCCGTGAGATCGACGATGAGGATCTGTTGATATCTTTGGAAGATAAAATCTATGATTATCAGGAAGGAAACTCTGCCATGTCGATTCCTGACATCCTTCGTGAGCCCGACACGGTGGAAGGACTTCGCAGCCTGATCGACCAGGTTTTGGAAGAAGACCGGAAAGGTGGAATGCAAGATACTGAAGAGATGTTTGCAGAGTTGGATAAGGAATTTGGATTAGTCTAATCAATCAAGGCATGAGATCAAGAACATCACCACTTGCTAAATCCCAGATAAGGGATTTGCGTAACTATTATCAAATAACATTTGGTACTCAACGTGGTCTTCAGATATATGCCGAAGTAAAAAGTACAATTCGGTTAATAGCTGATTTCCCCGGCTTAGGCCATGTCGAACCTTCCTTAACCGACTATCCCCAATGTTTCCGAACCTTTGTCCAGCATGCCAACCTTAAAATCCTTTATTGGGTAGAAGACCACATTGTTAAAATCGCCTTGATTTTCGATACCCGCCAGTCTCCGGACAAGTTACGATATATTATAGAACATCACTCCAGTTGGGTTTGTGAAGATGTAGCGGTACCTTACGAGAAGAAGAAAACCTCTTCCCGGAAATAGTAATAATAGAGTATTTTATCTTAAAGATAGAACTTGTTTCATCTGTTATAATGACAGACCTTTGCGTAGTCACTGTAAATACAATTACATCATATACATAAAGAAATGACTACAAAACGAACAAAAAGTTCTTTCCGGACGATGAGTTCCAAAAGGAAGCTCGAATCCATATTCCTGTTTGTGACAGGGCGGTGCAATGCTAAATGTGCCATGTGTTTTTATGCAGAGGAAATGGATAAAAAGGAGCCGGACTTGACTTTTGATGAGATTAAAAAAATCTCGGAGACAGCTGGCGAGATTAACCGCTTGTGGATTTCCGGCGGTGAGCCGACCTTGCGTGAAGACCTGCCGGAGATAATCGAGATGTTTTACAAGAACAACCAGGTGAAAGACGTCAACATTCCGACCAACGGACTGAAACCGGAACGGATCGTCGAGTGGGTGACCCGCCTGCGCAAGAGCTGCCCCGAAACCAATTTCAACGTCAGCCTTTCGCTCGACGGCTTTGGAAAGACGCATGATATCCAGCGTGGCGTTCCGGGCAATTTCTATAAAGCGCTCTACACCTTGAAGCTGGTGGATGAACATTTCCGCGATGACGGCAAAGTGCTGAAGAATATTGCGACTGTGATCACCAAGTACAACATCGAGGAGATACAAGACTTCATGCTCTGGGTCTTTGCCCGCTTCCACACTTCGACGCATACGATCGAAGCCGCTCGCGGTATGACGCGTGACGACGGGGTGAAGATCCTGACCGAATCATCCCTGAGAAAGATTCAGGACGACGTTGCACACATCTATTCCGGCTATGCCGACCGTATGGTGCAGGAGACAAGTGGTTTCAGAAAGCCGATTACCCGTTTCTTCTATCTCGGTTTTATCCGTACGTTATATAATGTCCGTGCCAGCAACATCGATGAACCGACGCCTTGGGGAATGGACTGTACGGCCGGCGAGACAACTTTGGTGATCGACTACGACGGCCGTTTCCGTGCCTGCGAGTTGCGCGAGCCGCTCGGGAATCTAAAAGATTATGGCTGCGACGTCAGCAAAGTGATGCAAAGCGATGCCATGAAACAAGAGATAGAGGCGATCGGACATGGGGCAAAGGCGAATTGCTGGTGTACGCACGGTTGCTGGATCACTTCATCTATCGTTTTCAATCCGAGTAAGATGTTGGGAATGGTCTACAAAGGCTACCGCGAAATGAAGAAACTGAACCGCCCGATTGTCTTTGATGAGGAAATGCTTCGCGGTATGGAAGATAAATATGGCCTTGACCGCGAAAAGCTGGATGAACTGCATATTGGCAAGAGTTAAGTGAAAAAGTTTCACTTGTTTTGTTAGGGTGAAACAAAAGTTTCATGCCGATGAAACTTTATTTTCATGGGCAAGAAACTTTAGTTTCCTCGGCATGGAACTAATTGCTTATTGCATGCCTTCTGTTGTCATTTCCTTGTTGATCTTCTTGACCAATCCCTGCAATACTGCGCCCGGACCCAGTTCGATGAAATGGTCGGCACCGTCGGCAATCATGTTCTGCACACTCTGTGTCCAGCGAACCGGAGCGGTCAGCTGTGCGATCAGGTTTGCCTTGATTGTTTCAGGGTTAGTTTCGCCTTTTGTACTTACATTCTGGTAAACAGGGCATGACGGTTCGTGAATCGGAGTCGCTTCGATAGCGGCAGCCAGTTCGGCACGGGCCGGTTCCATCAGCGGAGAGTGGAAAGCACCGCCCACTTTCAGTTTCAGTGCGCGCTTTGCACCGGCAGCCAGCATCTTTT
Source organism: Parabacteroides sp. AF17-28 (assembly GCF_003479205.1). NCBI lineage: Bacteria > Pseudomonadati > Bacteroidota > Bacteroidia > Bacteroidales > Tannerellaceae > Parabacteroides > Parabacteroides sp. AF17-28. The sequence continues at coordinate 191,810 of NZ_QUGV01000003.1, forward strand.
CACAAGCAGCTTCGATTCCGGGTATTGAACCGGAGATAACAAGCTGGCCCGGACAGTTGTAGTTTGCACATACAACCACTTCGCCTTCAATGCTTGCACAAATTTCTTCTACTTTTTCATCCGGCAATGCCAGTACGGCTGCCATTGTCGAGGGAGTGGCTTCGCAGGCTTTCTGCATTGCCATAGCACGTTTGGACACCAGCACGAGGCCGTCTTCGAAAGACAGGGCACCGGCTGCAACAAGTGCAGAGAACTCTCCTAAGGAGTGTCCGGCCGTCATATCCGGTTTGAACTGGTCACCTAATGTTTTAGCAAGAATGACTGAGTGTAAGAAAATGGCAGGTTGTGTCACTTTTGTCTGACGCAGATCTTCGTCTGTTCCGGCGAACATCAGGTCAGTGATACGGAAACCAAGGATTTCATTAGCTTTCTCAAACATCTCTTTTGCAAGAGGATTGTTATCGTAAAGGTCTTTTCCCATTCCGACAAACTGTGCACCCTGACCGGGAAATACATACGCTTTCATTTTTTCTAATCTTTTTCTAATTTCAGTTTTTTAAGATGGCGCAAAGGTAATAAATTTAGAATAATTGGGGTACTATTCATTACAAATTGTATCTTTGCCCATCGATAAGAAGAATATTAACGACTAATTTATATAATATCATGGATCAATTATTATTTCTTGGAAATTTAGGAACAGGCGAAATTGTTATCATCGCCATTGTTGTGTTGTTGCTTTTCGGTGGAAAGAAAATACCTGAACTGATGAAAGGTATCGGTAAAGGTGTGAAGAACTTTAAAGACGGTGTAAAAGGATTAGAAGACGACATTAAGCTGGACGATACAGATAAGAAGTAAAAGATGGCAGAATTAGAACAAGAAGAAATGTCCTTCTGGGACCACCTGGAGGCACTTCGTTGGACTTTGTTCCGTTCTTTTTTAGCGCTCTTTGTTTTTGCCATAGTAACCTTTGCCTTTATGCGCGGTCCGGATGGAATATTCCACCGTGTAATAGAAGCTCCTTGCTATTCCGACTTTATCTTTTACAGATGGTTGTGCGACTTGAACCAGTGGTTGGTTAATGTAAGTCCCTGGTTTGACGTATTGCCCGATTTCTGTAACGATAGTTTTCATGTGGATATTTTTAATATCAAGCTGGCTTCTCAGTTTTTCACTCACATGACAACCTCGTTCTGGCTGGCGCTTGTGCTTACTTTCCCTTATCTGATGTGGGAGATATGGAAGTTCATCAGCCCGGCATTGTATGAGAATGAGAAAAAGAATGTCAGATGGGTATTTCTCTTGGGAACGATCATGTTCTTTGTCGGATGTGCGGTCGGATATTTTATGGTATTCCCGATGACATTGCGCTTTTTGGCAACCTACGAGTTGAGTGCAAATATAAAAGAACAGGTATCGCTGGATTCGTATATGGATAATTTCCTGATGCTTATCTTTGTGATGGGAATTGTTTTTGAAATGCCGTTGGTTTCGTGGCTGTTGTCGAAGATCGGTTTGCTGAAGCGGTCGTTCTTCCATAAGTATAGACGGCATGCTATTGTTGGCTTGCTTGTTGCAGCTGCCTTTATTACGCCGAGTAGCGATCCGTTCACGTTGAGCATCGTATTCTTCCCGTTGTATGGGCTGTTCGAACTGAGTGCCCTCTTTGTGAAGAAAGATCCTCCTGAGGAGGAAGATGACGACGAGGATGAAGAATGTACGGAAATTGCACCGGCTTAAAAAACTACAGACATTGTAAAATAGTTATAGAAGAGACGCACCGTTTAAAGGTTGCGTCTCTTTTTTTGTATCTTTGTGAAGACTAAAACAAGAATTAAACATGAGGCACATATCCTTATTGGCGGTCTCCTTGCTGGCTCTGGCAGCCTGCACGCCGGAAAAACAACAGGAGGCGGAAGATTATACGCAATATGTAAACCCTTTGATCGGGACGGATTTTACCGGTAATACTTATCCTGGGGCGCAAGTCCCTTTCGGGATGGTCCAGCTAAGTCCGGACAATGGTTTGCCCGGCTGGGATCGTATTTCGGGGTATTTCTATCCCGATACGACAATTGCCGGTTTCAGCCATACACATCTCTCCGGAACGGGTGCAGGCGACTTGTATGATATCTCTTTCATGCCGGTGACACGTCCGTATAAAGAAGCTCCCGCACCGTTAGGAATCTATTCGACCTTTTCCCATAATGACGAAGCCGCTTCGGCCGGCTATTACCGTGTCTTGCTGAAAGACTATAATATCAATGTCGAACTGACGGCTACCGAACGTTGCGGTATCCAGCGTTACACATTCCCGAAAGCGGAGGCTTCCGTCTTTCTGAACCTGAAAAAGGCGATGAACTGGGACTTTACGCTGGATTCGCGTATCGAGGTGGTCGACTCGATGACGGTTCGCGGCTATCGCTTCTCGCAAGGCTGGTCTCCGCTACAGCATGTTTATTTCGAGACTCGCTTCTCCAAACCTTTCACGGCCTGCCATATCGATACAACTTCCATTGCGACGAAAGACCGGGGTTGGATCGGCACAGCTTATATCGCCCGCTTCGACTTTAATACGGAGAAAGATGAAGAAATCCTCGTTACGACAGGAATATCCGGCGTCAGCATGGAAGGAGCAGGCAAGAACCTGCGTGCAGAAGCTTCGAAAGACGATTTCGACTACTATCAGGCAAAGGCGGCCGGTGAATGGAACAAGCAACTGGCCAAAATAGAGGTAAAGAGTTCTAATACGGACGATATGGTGAAGTTCTACACCGCACTCTATCATTCCATGATCGCCCCGACAATCTATAGCGACGTGGACGGTTCCTACTATGGCCCGGATCAGCAGATCCACAAGGCGGACGGATGGACGAACTATTCGACCTTCTCGCTGTGGGACACTTATCGCGCCGCTCATCCGCTCTTCACCTACACCGAACCCGAACGGGCAAACGATATGGTCAAAGGTTTCCTGAAATTCTATGAACAGGGCGGAGCGTTGCCGCTGTGGAACCTGTATGGCTGGGAGACTAATATGATGATTGGTTATCACGCCGTTCCCGTCATAGTGGATGCTTACCTGAAAGGCATCGGAAACTTTGACCCCGAAAAGGCGCTCGAAGCCTGTATCGCGACGGCTAACCGGGACGATTACCGGGGAATCGGCGAGTATAAGAAGTTGGGATATGTCCCGGCTTACAGCGATCCGAAGAAATGGGAAAGTTGGTCCCTGTCCAAGACGCTGGAATACGCCTATGATGATTATTGTATCGCCATGATGGCCGAGAAGATGGGTAAGACGGAGATTGCCGACGAGTTTTATAAACGTGCCCAGAACTACCGGAATGTCTATAATCCGGCAACTTCCTTTATGCAGCCGCGTGACGAGAAAGGCAATTTCGCTGCCAACTTCAATCCCGACGATTATACGGAAGATATCTGTGAAAGCAACGGCTGGCAATATTTCTGGTCTGTTCCCCAAGACCTGGACGGCCTGATCGGCCTTGTCGGAAGCAAGGAACGCTTTGCGGAAAAGCTGGACAGTATGTTCACCTATGTCCCTAAATCAAACGAAGACCTGCCGATCTTCAGTACCGGCATGATCGGGCAATATGCGCACGGCAACGAACCGAGCCATCATGTGATTTATTTATACAATAAGGTCGGACAGCCCTGGAAGACCCAGAAATATGTGGCGGAAGTACTGCACGATCTGTATCGGAATGCTCCCGACGGCATCTGCGGTAACGAAGATTGCGGGCAGATGTCGGCCTGGTTCGTGTTCAGCGCCATGGGTTTCTATCCGGTCGATCCGATAAGCGGCAAATATGAGATCGGAACTCCGTTGTTCCCGGAAGTGAAGATGCATCTGGCAAACGGAAAAGCCTTTACGATCCTGGCACCGGCAGTAAGTCCCGAGAATATTTATATCCAATCTGTTAAACTGAACGGCCAGCCGTACGACAAGAGCTACATCACCCATGAACAGATCATGAACGGCGACACGTTAGAGTTTGAGATGGGTAATCAGCCGGGACCGGTTTGGTACAAGTAATATCCGTAATTGCCATGAAAAAGAAACTAATCTTATTTTGTCTTGTATGCTCCTGTGTCGCACTCTCTGCTTTTGCACAGGAGCGCGAATATGTGATTGTCGTACATGGAGGCGCCGGGAATATGGGTGACCTTCAGGACGATCCTGAAAGGTCTGTTCAGTATTACGCCGCTTTGGATTCGGCCCTGATGATCGGCGACCGTATTTTAGCCTCCGGTGGCGAAGGCCCGCAGGCGGTGATGGCTGTGATTAACTATTTTGAAGGCAATCCCTTGTTCAATGCAGGAAAAGGGGCGACGTGTACCGCCGACGGGACGTTCGAACTGGATGCATCCATTATGGAAGGCAAAGATCTTTCCGCCGGTGCTGTCGCCGGTGTGAAAACAGTCAAGCACCCCATTAATGCAGCCTACGCCGTAAAGACAAAGACTGACCATGTGATGCTGAGCGGGAGCGGGGCTGACGCTTTCGCTAAAGAGCAAGGGCTGGAACTGGTTGACAATATGTATTTCGCCACTCCCAAGACATTGGGCTGGATTGAAAAGCTGAAACAGGAAAGCAAAAAGAACGGCACTGTCGGTTGCGTCGTCCTGGATAAGAACGGTAATCTGACAGCCGGAACCAGTACAGGCGGCATGTTTAAGAAGAAATGGGGACGTATCGGCGATTCTCCGGTGATCGGCGCCGGCACGTATGCGGACAACAATAGCTGTGCTGTTTCCTGCACCGGGCATGGCGAGTACTTTATCCGGCATGCAGTCGCGTTTAATGTCTGTGCCCGTTATAAGTATTTGCAGGAACCGGTGGAAAAGGCTGCCGGCTATATTATCAATACCGAACTGAATACGAATGAAGGCAACGGCGGTCTGATCGCAGTCGATAAGGATGGCAATATAGCCATGCCGTTCAACAGTACGGGAATGTTTCGCGGCTATTTATACAAACTGAAAGGGACGGATAAAGTCGAAAAGGAAGTCGGAATAGGAGATAAGATGGTTCGCTATGGCCCAGTAAAGCCATAGCGATCAGTCGCTTTCTCACTTGATCTTATAAAAGAACCGGATAACGGCATGCACCAGCTTATCCGGTAAAAATCCTTTCACTCTGGCAAATAACACCTGATCGAACGGACCGACCTTTGTCCGGAATGCCGGACGTTTGGCCTTTACCAACTTGCAAATGACATGTCCCAGCTTTTCCGGATGGGAGCCGTTGTTCTCCGCATCCTCTATGATCCCTGTCGAACGGGCAAATGTCTCTTTATAATCCGGATGTTCCTGCGTGGCCGAAGATATATTCCGGTTGGCAGTGAAATTGGTATTGAAATCACCCGGTTCGACGAGGCATACCTGAATGCCGAACGGATGGACTTCTACGGCTAATGCTTCGCTATATCCTTCGACTGCGAATTTCGAGGCGGAATAAAATCCCTGGAAAGGAACAGCGATAACGCCTCCAATGGAACTGATGTTGATGATTTTCCCTTTTCCCGCTTTGCGCATATAAGGCAATACGGCACTGCAAACCCGTGTTACTCCGGTAAAGTTCGTATTCATCTGCCAGGCTATTTCTTCGTCCGTCGCCAGTTCTATGGCTCCGCTTATCCCGACTCCGGCATTGTTGACCACCACGTCGATGCGTCCTTGTTCGGAAATGATCCGTGCGATTGCTTCATGTATGGAAGCAGTGTCGATAACATCCATTTTGATCATCCGGACTCCTTCAGGTGTGCCGGTCGTTTCTTTCCGGCTTGTCCCGTACACGATATGCCCTTGTTGCGCCAATAGGGAAGCCGTTATTTTACCAAAACCGGAGGATGCGCCGGTAACTAATATGATTTGTTTGTCAGTCATTCGTTTCCGTATTATCCAATACAATCTGGCGGTATTCAGTCGGTGTCATTCCGTATCTTTCGCGGAAAAGACGGTAGAATGTCCGGACATTGTTGAAGCCCGAGTCGGCTGCTACTGCCGGAATTGTATAGTTCGTATAATCCTTAAGCAATAGGATGGAGTATTCCAGTCGCATATTGTTGATATAACCGTTGAAGTTCGCTCCCGTAAACGTCTGGATCAGAGATGCGATCCTGTTCTTGTTAATGTGCGTACGTTTGATAAGCGAATCCCTTGACAATTCCGGGTCCAGGAATAGACGCTCTTTTGTCAGGATACGATCCAGCTCTTCAAACATTGCTTTATCTTCTGCAGTATAGGTCACCGGCACATTGTTTTCCGGGATATCTCCGGAAGTTTCAGCTTCTTCTTTTGGGGATTCCGTCTCGATGGGCTGTGTGAGCTTGCGTATTTCTTCTTTTGCAAGATTTAATTCGTCTTTGTAGGAGAGAAGCGAGTCTATCTGCGTGACCATAAGGCGGTTTTTGCGGCGAGCCATTTTCAGGTTCCGCCAGATCAGCCAGAGGATGACTCCCAATAACAAGATCGTTCCTCCTGCTGTAGCCGAAAGTATCCGGTGAGCATGAAGTTTTGCATCCTGTTTCTGTATCTCTTTTTCTTTTTCCTGCGTGTCGTAGATGGTAGCCATTTCAAGCGCATTGCTTCTTTGCTTCCGCAGGTTCAGGCTGTCGGTTTGCTCCAACGCCTTTTCTGTATAGAAAAGCGCCTTTTCCGGTTGCTTTAATTGCTTATAGGCTTCTGCCAGGTTCAGGAAAGCCGATAGCCGGACCGAATTGATGCTGTCGCCATCCTTTAGAAAGCTGGCATAAGGGGTCGCCTGCTCGATCACCTTCTGATAATTCTTTTTGATTTGGTAATACCTGATCTTTAACCCCTGGGCAATAAAAGCATCGTGTGCCGGGTTGTCCAATAGTTTGTCAAACCATTGCTGCCCGTTGGCCGTATCACCGGACTCCGCATAGAGGCAGGCAATATTACCGTATGCCATGCAATACTCTCTATTCAGCGCATTTAAAGGAATCTTCCAGGGATATGGCCCGTCTTTTATGGGTTCCAGCTTTGTTATGGTCTCATATTGCTTCAATGCCGACCGGATAGCGGCGTCAAGATTGCCGTCTTCAGCCTGCCAGTGGGAAAGATCGCTGTAATATTTGGCTTGCGTCTGAAAACTGATCGCTGTAACTTGTTTCTCAGTTTGCAGCGAATCGATTCTTTGCTGGATCAGTTCGATTGCCTTGTTTAATAAGGTGTAGGCTTCCCCTTTGTCACCCGTAGCCCTGTATATTCTTGCCATAACCCAAAAAGGCTGATGCTTATTGCTGCTACTGGCTCCTTTTTTCTCGATTTGCTGTACCATCTCCTCTGCGTAATGCATCGCCTGTTCATAATCCTCCAAATAGATCATGCTTTCGATCATGTTTACACACATATTGAAGTAGAACTGCGGGTTGTTGCGGACAGAGTCGTTTGCCAATGTCCGTTTAGCCATCTCGATGGCCATCCGGTCCTGTCCTTTTTTCCCATAAATCTGAGTGATAACCCAATCGATCTGGTATTCCGGCGCTTTCTTCTGTTGCCGGACGAGTTCGACGATCCTCAATGCTTTGTCGGGATCGGTTTCTGCGGTATAGCGAGCTAGTTTGATATCGATAAGGCTGTCAGGAATTGATTCTTGTGCCGATAAACCGGAGAAACTCCGGATAATTCCAAACAGTATACAGGTTATAATCTTTAAATACTTCATGATAGAACTTTATACTGCTTACAAATATATGGCAAAATTATTATATAGTAGGGTCCGTGTCTTCCTTTTTTATTGCCTTATCGATATATTCAACTAGTTTTCTGTTTTTAAATCCGATTGTATATTTATATTTCATCACCAATAAAAATATGATATCGATCAATATAAGGATAATGATAACGGTGAAAAGTATCACGCCGGGACTGACGCCGATTACTTTCATGCCATTTATATCCGTATATATATGCAAAAAAGATATCATATTGTTTATTTCTTAATTCGTATTGTGCTTTATATTGCTTGGACGAGGAAATTGTATAATCTTCACATCCTTCTTTCCTTTGTATGAAACTGACTTTTTTAAATCCGGTGATTGCTGGTATTGTTTCTGCATATTTTCCATTAAAATTATTTCGCATGCATCCAATACTTTTTTAATGGTCTCTGTTTCCAAAAATGTTTTGTCAGCAATAGCCTGGATCATCTGTTTTTTATTCATGTTGTAAATTCTTAGAGGTTTCAAACGATATGCAAAGAAATAGAGGTTCCTGTTGAGATGCAAGTGTTTTTGGCCACTACTTGTCTCATTTTGTCACGAAGTTGTGACAAATTGTCCCGGCAGGTCTGTTTGATTGTTTTTTTATGCATTTCGGGACTATTTGTCATAGGTGAAAAACTTTTTGTCACACTATTTTGTTCTAAAAACGTTTCATTTGTATTGCATATAAAAAAATGAGAATTTTATGAATACACATTATTCGTCATCGGGACAGATACTGATGTCACCCGAATCATATTTGACTGTTCCTGCGAAAACAGGAGTCGATGTTGAAATTTGGGTGTATAGCCAAACCGGGCGTTTGATTTCTCATGTAATGGGAAAAAGCTTGTCAGAAAAGTATGTCTGCCTGTGTAAAAATAAAAGCAGGACGGATGTAGCATCGATTGCTGTCGTCAACATAGAAGATGTAAGCTATGTTTATAAAATTAAAAGAGCCTGAGTTATTCAGGCTCTTTTTCGTTGAAAAGGCAGTCCCACGGATAAGATGTGCATAAAAGGAAGGGCAAAACGAGGTTTCTTTCCAAAAAAGTTATTACTTTGCAACTGATTTAGACTACTAACAATTAAAAGATAACAAACTAATACCATGATTTGGAACGAAACGATCGAGTGTATGGACCGCGAAGAAATGCGGAAACTACAAAGTATCCGCTTGCGGCGGGTTGTTGAACATGCATACCACAATTCCCCTTTTTATCGTAAGAAAATGCAAGAAATGGGGATTACTCCGGATGATATCCATTCTATAGATGATATAGTGAAGCTTCCGTTTACTGTTAAACAGGACTTGCGGGACAACTATCCTTTCGGACTGATGGCCGTGCCGATGTCCGAGATCGTACGTTTACACGCCTCTTCCGGCACGACCGGCAAACCGATCGTTGTGGGATATACCCGGAAAGACTTGTCTATCTGGTCCGAGGCCGTAGCACGTTGTCTGACCGCGTACGGTCTGACAAAGAATGATTCCGTTCAGGTTTCGTACGGTTACGGCTTGTTTACCGGAGGTTTAGGTGCGCATGCCGGTGTGGAAAATATCGGAGGAACTGTGATTCCGATGAGTAGCGGTAATACACAGAAACAGATTCAACTGATGCACGACTTCGGGGCGAAAGGATTGGCTTGTACGCCTTCTTACGCCTTGTATCTGGCTGAAACGATCCATTCATCGGGTATTCCGTTGGAAGAATTTAAATTGCGCGTCGGAGCTTTCGGAGCCGAACCCTGGACGGAAAATATGCGGAAGGAATTGGAAGAAAAGCTGAATATTAAAGCCTATGATATTTATGGCTTGACCGAAATCTGTGGCCCGGGCGTAGGAGGTGAGTGCGAATGCCAGAACGGTACGCACCTGTGGGAAGACCATTTCTTCCCGGAAATCGTAGATCCGGTCACGCTGCAACCTGTTGAACCGGGAGAGCAGGGGGAATTGGTGTTCACGACGTTGACAAAAGAAGGTATGCCGATGATCCGCTATCGTACGCGTGACCTGACGCATCTGATCTATGAAAAGTGCGAATGCGGCCGTACGGCAGTGCGTATGGGACGTATCCTCGGACGTAGCGATGATATGCTGATTATCCGTGGTGTGAACGTATTCCCGTCGCAGGTCGAATCCGTGATCCTTGAAATGCCGGAGTTCGAACCGCATTACCTGATCGTGGTGGACCGCGTGAACAATACGGATACATTCCAGATACAGGTGGAAGTACGCCAGGAATATTATTCGGACGAGATGAACAAGATGATCGCCTTGAAGAAGAAAATCGCGAACCGCATGCAAAGTGTGATCGGTTTGCAACCCGATATAAAAATTGTCGAGCCGCGCAGTATCGAGCGTAGCATGGGCAAAGCCAAACACGTGGTCGATAATCGTAAATTAGTATAAACCTATAAAGATTAAATGCTATGTTAATTAAACAGTTATCTATCTTTTTGGAGAATAAGAAAGGCCGTTTTACGGAAGTGGCAAAGATATTAGGCGAAGCCGGTGTGAACATGTCAGCCTTCACGGTTGCCGAAAATTCGGATTTCGGCATTCTGCGTTTGATCGTGTCGGATACGGATACGGCTATCAAGGTTTTGCGTGAACGTTTGTATGCGGTAAGCATAGCGGATGTTGTCTGCCTGCATTGCCCCAACCAGCCGGGCGCATTGGCTAAAGCAATGGATATCATTACTTCAGCCGGTATTTTCATCGAATATATGTATGCTTTTTCACAAGGGGAAGCGGCCAATGTGATCATTCGTCCGGACAATGTGGAGAAGTGCGCAGAGATTCTGAAAGCCAATAAACTGGAGCTGATTGCAGCCAGTGACTTATATAAGTTGTAAATATTAACGTTAAGCGCTTCGTTTATTTGTCAGAAAACTTTAACTTTGCGCGCTAAAAGTATGTGAATGAAAAAGGTTGTATTTTTATTGATGATGATTACAGTATTCTTATCTTCCTGCGGGGAGTATAATAAGATACTGAAAAGTACAGACTACGAACTGAAATATTCGTATGCAAAGAAGTACTTCAATGCAAAACAATATTCGAAGTCTGCCACTTTACTGGATGAATTGGTCCCCATATTCAAGGGTACAGCTAATGCCGAAGAATCGTTGTATTTGCTGGCACAAAGCTATTACGGCCAAAAGGACTATCAGACCGCTTCGCAGTACTTTAATACCTATTATACGACTTATCCGAAAGGCGAGTACACAGAGCTGTCGCGCTACTACTCCGGATATGGATTGTATCTGGATTCGCCGGACCCTCGTCTGGACCAGACACAGACGTATGAAGCTATTAATCAGTTGCAGTTGTATTTGGAGTATTATCCGCAAAGCGAACGGGCCAAGGAAGCCCAGAACATTATGTTCGAATTGCAGGAAAAACTCGCATACAAGGAATTATTGGCAGTCCGGTTGTATTTCAACCTGGGAACCTACATGGGAAACAACTATCTTTCATGTGTGATCACTGCGCAGAACGCACTAAAGAACTATCCCTATTCAAAATACAGGGAAGAGTTCATGTTCTATACCATTCGTTCCAAATACGAATTGGCCATAGTGAGTGTGGAAGAAAAGTTGCAGGGCCGTTACCGTGAAGTTGTGGATGAATACTACAACTACATGAACGAATATCCCGAAGGCAAGTACGTAAAACAGGTTCAGAAGTTCTACGACTATGCCAGCAAACGAATAACAGAAACGTATTAACGAAACAACTAATCAATAAAGTAAGTATGGATTACAGAAAGACTAACGCTCCGTCGAATACAGTTACCCGCGACATGATGAAGCTGTCGGCAGACACGGGCAATGTGTATGAAACCGTTGCAATCATTGGTAAACGTGCTAATCAGATTGCTGTTGAAATGAAACAGGATCTGGAAAAGAAACTTCAGGAGTTTGCATCTTATAATGATAACCTCGAAGAAGTTTTTGAAAACAGAGAGCAGATTGAGATTTCACGTTACTATGAAAAGCTCCCGAAACCAAATCTGATCGCAGCTAAGGAGTATGAAGACGGGAAAGTGTATTACAAGAACCCGGCGAAAGAAAAGAACAACCTTTAATAATTGAAAATTGAAAATTGAGAATTGACAATTAGATGTTTTGGTTTTCTTTTTTCAGGTATAAGGAGCAATTGTGTATAACAAACGGGGTTTAGCCGGTTTGGTTTTTGCAATTGCTCTTTTTAATTCTCAGTTTTCAGTTTGCAATTCTCAATTTATATAAATTATGCTACAGCGAATACAAACCGTATATTTACTCATAATAGTGGCACTGACGGTTGCCATTTTGTTTTTGCCTCTTGCTGTCCTGCAAGCGGGCGACCAGTTTTTTACTTTTGATGCGACAGGTATCAGTACGATGGCTGCCCAGCCGGAACTCGTGTATCCGACATGGGGCTTGTTTGCGCTGGTTGTCGTGATCTCTTTGCTGGCGCTTTTGACAATCTTCCTGTTTAAGAAAAGACTCCTTCAGATACGTCTTTGCATATTTAATGCGATTTTGATGTTGGGCTTTTATGGTCTGTTTGCATTCTTTTGTTGGAATCTGAAAGGCCAGACTGAGATTTTCTCATTGAGCTTGAAGATTGCACTCTCTTTCCCGCTGATCAGCCTGATTCTGGATTATTTAGCTATCCGCAATATCGGGGCGGACGAAGCTCTGGTTCGTTCCCTGGATCGTTTGAGATAATAAATATCTGATATTATATAGGAAGAAGAGGATGTTTCATCACTGAGACATCCTCTTTTTTTGGCCTAAATCTGATAGCCTAAAGACTATATTTACCTCTATTAGCATTTTGATAAATCTTAGCATACCTGTCGTCAAGTCCTTTGCAGGACAGGATTCCGGGTTTTATGGGAGAAAGGCGGCGTTCTTGTTTTGGGAGGAGCCTGCTACCCATTATTAGCTTGTCTTCAATGCAAAGATACTCGGACACCTTGATTTTTATGTTTGATATCGTCTAAGATTGTTCAAAAATCATATTTTTTATTATATTTGCTACATGAAAAAGCTGCTTGCCATATTATTAGGTCTCATCTTATGTATATTTTCTACACAAGCAGTTTCTCCAAGCTATTATTTTAAACAGATATCCTTGAAAGACGGTCTCTCGCAATCGACGGTCAATTGCGTCTTGACAGACCATCAGGGAGTGATCTGGATCGGGACGAATTTCGGGTTGAACCGTTTCGACCGGGAGCGGATCGTGTCTTATTTCTATGATAAAGATAATCCCTGCTCTATTCCCGGTAATGATATTCTTTTTCTGACGGAAGACCGCCATTCCAATATCTGGATTGGTACGGATAAAGGGTTGGTCCGGTATGACCGCCGTGAAGACAAGTTTATCCGCATCGTTTTTGCCGGCTTGCCTTTGCATGTGTTCAGTTCTGTCGTGACTGACGATGAAGTGTTGTTCTTCGGCGCAGGAACGGCTTTCCGGTATGCCTATGCCGGTAACCGGATCACTGTTTTGCCGGTGGATATTCCCGGGCGGATGACTTCGGCCTTTACCCATGCCTGCATGTATGACGAGAAAAAGCAAATCGTACTGCTTGCCTGCCGCCGTAACGGGATGTGGTGGTATTACCCTGCAAGCGGCAAACTGGAGCAGGTCTCCTTTATGCCCGGAAAAGAGATAACGAGTGTCTGCCTCGCCTCTTCGGGAGATATATGGCTGTCGGTATATGCGGATGGCGTATATTGCTATACGCGCGAAGGGAGGGAGCGTTGCCACCTGCATGCGGGAAACCTGCTGAATAACGATGTCGTTTTGGATATTAAGGAGAAAGACGGCGAACTGTGGTTTGCCACGGATGGCGGCGGCATTTATATTTATAATGCGGAAAAACATAGCATCCGGTCGATCGTGCATATGCCGGGTGATGACAATTCTTTGCCGGTCAATTCTTTTGGTTGCCTGTACAGTGACCAGGAGAATAATATGTGGGCCGGAAGTATCCGGGGAGGACTGATCGGCATGAAGGAAACCTATCTGCATACATATGGCGACGTGCCGCTAAACTCGACCGGCGGACTGAGCTATAAGACCGTGACCGGCATGTATGAAGACCGCGACCATATTCTGTGGTTTGGAACTGACGGAGACGGCATTAACCGTTTTGATCCGCAAACCGGCGTATTCCGCCATTATCCGGAGACATTTGACAGAAAGGTAGTCTCCGTGATTGATTATGGAGAAAAAGAGCTCCTTCTTTCCGTCTTCAGCCAGGGAATCTATCGTTTCGACAAATCTTCCGGCCGCTTGCGTGAATATACTGTTGCAGATTCCGAAAGATCCCGCCGGATCTTCCGTGCCGGTTTGTCCGTCCATTTAAGCCGCCAGGATAAAGACCGTTTTTTCTTGTATTCCGATAGCGTTTATTTGTATGACCAACCGGCGGGGCGTCTCAAAGCGATAAGGTGCGAAGAGGAAGGCCTTGTGTGCTCATCCCTCCAGAAAGTTTCCGGAAACGACTCTGTCACCTATCTGCGCAGTTTGCTCCAATTGCTGGAACTGGATCACCGGACCCATTCCCTGCGTGCGTTTTTTAATCCGCCTGATTCTCTCGGCCAGATGGGGGCTGTTTGCCCCGATAAGACAGGTTGTTTTTGGATCGGGACAACCACCGGATTGTTCCGGTATGATCCGGCAACACGCCGGATTGTTTCCATCGAGGAAAACCGTTTTGCCGGGACCAGCTCGTTAGGGTTCGATTTACAGGGAAGGCTCTGGATCGGGACGCATAACGGGCTATACGCCTATATCCCGGGAAAGAAGAAAACGGTCGTTTTCGGGGAATCCGACGGTGTCTATGCCAATGAATATTTGTTTAAGCCGCCTTTGCTGACCACTTCGGGCGATCTGTATATGGCCGGTGTGAACGGGTTGGTGTATATCCGGGACAACGTGCCCTTCCCCGAGGATGCGGACCCCTCCATCAGCCTGCTCGACGTCGGACTGGATGGCATATCGGTCGGTGCCGCCGTGATAGGGAATAATAACCGGCTCTCTATCCCCTGGAACTATACCTCCCTCAATGCCCACATCATTGTCAGGGAAAACGACCTGATGCGGAAGAAGCTGTTCCGTTATTATGTGAGAGGCGACCAGGAAGAGATGATCGAACGTTCCAGCCGTGCCATTTCCTTCCATGCCCTCTCTGTGGGCGAGTATCATATCTGGGTGTCATGCAGCAAGCGAAACGGCGACTGGAGTACCCCCGTCGAGCTGCTCTCGATCACGGTGACGCCTCCTTGGTGGAAGACGACCGGTTTCTTCGCCCTGCTGCTTCTGGTCATACTGGGAGGTTCGGTGTGGACCGCATGGTCAGTAGTGAAGAAAAAAGAGCTTAAAATGGCTTTGACGATCCAAGAACATGAACGTAAGACGTATGAAGACAAACTGCATTTTCTGATTAACCTCAGTCCGGCCGACGAACTGTTCATGCAGAAACTGAATGACCTGATCAGCCGCAACCTGACGAATCCGGATCTGGATGTACAGTTTGTTGCCACACAAATGGCGATGAGCCGCGCTTCGCTCTATAATAAGCTGAAACAGCTTGCAGATATCAGCATCGGCGATTATATCAATAAGTTCAAGATGGAGGAAGCGGTCCGGCTCCTTGCCGACAAAGGCTTGAGCATACAGGAAGTCTCCGAGAAGGCCGGCTTCTCGCATCAACGCTATTTCAGCACCGTGTTCAAACAGATGTACGGTGTGACACCTTCCCAGTACAGGCAGGATTTGTAATCCGTTTTTATTTGAATATCGGTATCATATAGGTCAGCTTGGCAGAGATCACCTGTGAGGACGATTTGGAGAAATAATCCTCCTTGCGGCTGTTGAAGATATCCCCGAGAGCGTAGTAGTAGCGGCCTTCAAGCAAGAAAGAACCGATTCCCGTACGCAGTTCGAACCCCGGTCCGCCGCATAATCCCCAGTCGAATTTCTTTTCGAGCGGCATGCCGTGTTGCGTGTTTTCCGTGTTCGGCGTGGCGCCGTTCAGGTTCTCGTCCGTCTTCTCGCCGAAAGCATAGCCCACTTTCGGCCCCAGGTTGACAAATACCCTGAAACGCTTGCTGCCGAAGTAGATATGTGTCAGGATCGGAAGCTCTATATAATTGATCGTACGGCTATATTTGTACTGCGGTTGCTCCTCGAACTTCTCTTCCCAACCCTGTTGGACAAAATTCACTTCCGCCTGCAACCCGAGGTTTTTCTCCGTGATCCAGCGAATGGTAAGCCCGCCCGTGTAGCCCATCTTCATGCCCTGCTGCACTTTGGTCTGTGCGAAACTCACCTTGGAGAAGGTCGTGCCGAAAGAGGCGCCGAGCGACAGTTCCTGTCTGAACTTGTCCTGTGCATGGATGCCGCCTAAGGCAAGCACGCAAACGAGAGCTGTAGTAATAACTTTTCTGATCATCTTACTTCGTTCCGGGTTACATTAAAATCACTCTGGTAATGAACAATGAAGATGTTCGTATTGATGAAACCTCCCCAGTTGTTTACACGGTGGAAGTCGAATCCCGTCTGTACGCCCTGATAGTTGATCTTATCCAGATTGTCTTCGAAGTTAGAACCGTATTTGTTGATCGCCCCGAGGAAGAACATGCCCGTGTCGAATCCTAAGATGCCGTATTTCGGGAATATATTGATCAACGTCTTACTGTACCAGTTTTTATATTTGGTATAGAAGTCGGCAACCTCTTTCGACAGGTTGTCGGCATAGAAGTTGCTGTATATGTAAGTGTTCAACGCATAGAAATCTTCCAGGCAATCGCGCGTATAAGTCTGCCACTCGGGATATCCGAACAGTGTCAGCCCGAATTCCGGCTTTGTCTCCGCCAGCATGCGCAGGGGCGACTTGATCTTGTTCAAGGCATCCATCGTGCCCGATGTCGGTACGATCACATTCCGTTTGTTCGCATCGAGTAGGGCCTCGATATCGGCTGTCAGCGTCTCGCCGTTGTAGTTGACTTCCTTGAACGGGATGTTCCGTTGCTTCATTTCGGTCTTGAACGTTTTGATAAAGTCAGTCTTGTCTTTGCCGTCGTTCATATTCAGCAGGATCACGTTGTCCGCCGCAAAGAGGTCGCAACCGGCTTGTGCAGCCTTGGCGTAGAGATAGGAGTGAGGCGTATTGACCTGATAGATATGCGCATTCGACAGGACATCGTCGTTTTTCGAGGTGAACGGAATCACATACTTGATGTTGTTCTTCTGTGCGAACTCGGCAACCGGGCCGATCTGGTCGTTCTGGACAGCCCCGATGATAAGGTTGGCGTTCAGCAGAGCGTCGTCTTTCAGTATCTCTTTGAGCTTCTTCGTCCCGTTGCCCGTATCGAATACGGACAGGTCGACGGAGCACCCCGTATTGCGGAGGCTGTCTACTGCCAACAGGAAGCCCTCGTAATATTCGATGAAACGTTGCGTCTCGGCCGAAGGCTTAGTCTCGGAAGTCATGAACGGCAGTAGCAGGGCTACTTTGATCATATTGACGCGTTCGATGCTTTTCGGTTCCGAAAGCAGGGCGTTCGCATCCCGTTCGGAAAGGACAGCCGTAGCCGGTTTTGTCGTCACGCTTTCTTCCGTCTGCACCGGTATTTTAATGACCATGCCTGCTTTTACGCCCTCTTTCAGTTGGGGGTTGCGCTTGATCAGCTCGTAGCTTGAAATATTGAATTTCCGGCAGATCCGGTACATGGTCTCTTTCTTCGGTATTGTGTATTCAATCTCTTTGGTGACGGTCTTTACCTCCGTTGTCGGCAGATCTTCTACCTGCGTGGCCGGGATACGGATCGTCTTGCCGATGGTAAACGTGGAGGTCGACAAGCCAGGGTTCGCTTTTACGATGGCGGTTGCCGGTACCGAGTAGCGGATAGACAAAGAATACAGTGTCTCTTTCGGCTGGATCGTATGGAAGATATAGTTGCCGTCCTGTTTTTTCGACGAGTCCCCTGCCAGGTCCCGTTGCGGGATTTTAAGGGTGGCGCCTGCCTTGATACCGTCTTTGCTGCCCGGATTCAACCGGTAGATGTCGTCGGTCGTCACTCCGTACATGGTAGCGATCGCGTAAACGGTTTGCCCTCTTTCTATTGTGTGATAGAATACATTGTTGTCTTGTCCGTTCGAAATAACCACTTGCGACCTGTTGTTTTGCGCATAAGCAGTCGCGCCGGTCAGACTCAGAAAGAACGTCAATACATATATGCTAATCTTATTCATTTGCCGATACTGGATTATTTAGCGGCAAAGATAGCAACAAAAAATGAGAGTGAAATACATAAATGGGTTATTGAGATAAGTTGACCCTTAAATATACCCTACTTATTGTAAAAAACGTCTTGAAAACCTCCTTTAGAGACTTCGAGAAGTGTCTCCCCGACGATTGTTTTCCGGTCGAAAAAGCACTTTCGGACCGGTTATTTTAGTGAAATATGCGATTTTTCCAAAAGACGACCGTCCTAATCGCCACCGCGACCGGGCTAATAGGTAGTGCACTCGGCACCTCGCGAAGATTAGGACGGTCGTAATGGCGATTAGGACGGTCGTAATGGAAAAGAGCTGCCAGTTTACCGAAAAATAGCCTCCGAATCCTTGCCATATTCCTGTCCCTTCCCCTTCATGCTTTCAGATATTCGATTCTCCGGGAGTTAAGCTTTATCGGAATGTCGGGAAGTCTCTGTTCCGGTTTGACAAATGTCATTCTTTTTGAATGGGCTGCGCAGGCCACCGGTCCGTTTGTCACGAAATGTGCTGTTTCGGTAGCGAAAAGTCAAATTGAAATCGTTCATTTTTTGAGGTGAAATAGAAAAATAGGGGGTTATTGTAAATCTCTGTTTTAGTGCGGAATATTCAAGTGTCAACAAATTGTCAACAAAATAATATAGAAATAAGGAAAGGTATTTGTATCATTGCATCTACAAACGCTACAAAGATGAAAAGATACATTTACTTGATACTATTCTTGTTTATCGTTGGCCTGACCGCTTGCCAAAAACAATCTCATATCCTCCCTTTATTGCAGGAAGCCGAAACCCTTATGGACAGCCGGCCGGACAGTTCGCTGTGCCTGCTGGAATCCGTGCAGTCTCCGGAAAACCTTTCGGCGGCAGAATATGCCACTTGGTGTTTACTGGTCACGCAGGCGCGAGATAAGAATTATGTGGAGCATACGTCGGACTCGCTGATTGGGGTGGCGGTAAGGTATTTTGAGAAACAGAAAGATCCGTTACGTTATGCGAAAGCTTTGTATTATGAGGGACGTATCTACCAAGATTTAGGAGATATAGAGAAAGCAATGTTCCTTTTTGTTAAGTCATTGGATATAGGGAAGCAAACTTCTGATTATTTACAATTGTTTTTGACGTCATCCCGGCTGGGAACGTTATACGCTCGTCTTAATGTACAGGATAAAGCAATGAACGCTTACCATGATGCATTGCAATATGCCTTTGCAAGTTGCGATAGTTCTTCCATCTCTTATGGCTATTCTTATATCGGAAGAGCTTATAGCTTGTCAGAAGAATGGGAACAGAGTTTGGTGTATTATGAAAAGGCATTGCTTGTAGCCACTCAAATAAAAGATTTCCAAGCTATGGAGTTAGCTATGAACGAATATGTTGCTGTTTGCGTAAATGCTGATAGATATGACAAGATTTCAGATTATGTGAATCGATTGTTGAAGGCAAAACAAGAGGGAAATGACAAAGTTGGTAATTTGGAACAATTTTATTTTACAATAGGGGATTTATATCGTCATGTAGGAAAAGCAGATGAAGCTATCTTATATTTGGAGAAGGCGCTCCAATCTGACAATCTGCATACGTTGTCCGGGAGCAGCCAATGTTTATATTTCTTATATGAAGAACAGAAGCAATATGAAAAGGCTGTCCAATATAATAATAAATATTGGATGTATATAGATTCTATTCAAAAAATAGAGAATAAGAATATGGTTTTGGAGATAGAAGCTAAATACAATTATGAAAAAATGCAGAAAGAAAATTTGCAGTTGCAGTTGCAGAATGTTCGGATAGTTTGTGAAGGAATTTTAGGACTGTTAGTTCTTTTAGGAATTGTTTTTGCAATGATAAAAATATACCGGCGGCGATTGAAAGATAAAATACAACTTGTATCAGAGTTAAGAGAACAGTTGGAAGTGCTACAAAATGAATCATCAGCCAATCTACAAAATTTAGAAGAAAATCAAGCTGAAGCATTAGTTTTATCCAGACAGATAGAGACATTACAGCAAGAGTTTAAAAAATTAGAAGAAGAATTACGATATTCGGATGAACATAATCAAATAGAGGTGGATAAATTATCAAGACAACTAAAGGAAAAAGCTGTCCATATCGATCAAATAGAAGGTGCTCGATCTATGTTGATCAATAAGAATAAAAAACTGGAAGAGAAAAATTTGGATTTGAAGGAAATGATTCATGCATTGCAAGAAAAGTTTTCTATTCAGATTTCAAATAAAAATTCAGATACTCCAAATATGTATTCATTTTCCTTAATTGTAAAAATGCGAGCAGAGGAGGCGTCACTTCAAGATGAAGAATGGGAAGAGCTTTTGATAATTGTTAATCTACTGCATAAAAATTTTGTAGATAGGCTATCTGTTTGTTTCCCTAAATTGAATTCTGACGATATAAAACTGTGTTGCTTGACTAAACTAATGTTTACAAATGAAGAAATCTCTTCTTTCTTAGATATACAAAAAGATGCCGTGATCAAACGGAAACAACGCCTTAAGCCTAAGTTTGGTAAAGAAAGTTGGGGAAAAGGAGGTTTTGATTCGTTTATTGACGATTTTTAACACGCGGTGTCCTTTCCAAACAAGTATTACTGTATCGTATGGGTGATTTTATATCTTGTATTTTAGTGTTTTATGGTATTTGTGTGTTGTCCTTAAGGTTTATGAATTCTCTTTTATTTTTGTATTCATAATCAGATAGCCATGAAACATATTTATTTAAACAACAAGTGGATTACATTATTAATGGGATGTTTATTCATCCTTAGTGTACAAACTCTATTAGCTTCTTCTGGATCGGGGGAAGATGAAAAAAAGAAAGTCCCGTTACAAGGAAAATGGTTTGAAGATAAACGCTCAGCCGAAATTGATTGTCCTGTTTCCGTTTCTTGGGATGGTATCTATCTTTATGTAGAGTCTCTCTCTTCCCGTTCAGAAATCCATGTTAGATTGTCTAATGGAGCAGAAAAGGTCTGTGACGAAACGATCCAGGTTGGCTTTAGCTCTGCGACTATTTATGTGGGTGTGTTGGAATCTGGCAAGACGTACCAGTTGGTTCTAACGAACCAGTTTGGAGATCGATTGGAAGGGACTATTTATTGATCTAAATGGGAGAACGACATTTTGCCGGTTTTAAATATCGGGGATTGAACAATTTGGGTGATAATATCCAATCGGTAGCGGTAGAACAGCTATTGCCAACATTAGAACAACGGTTCGATAGAGATACATTGACTTATGCCAATTCTGTCGTTCTCATGTTAATTATGACAAATGGGAAATATCGATTAATTGAAGAGGAAAGCTTATGGATACACTAATCGTAAAGGGTGATCAACTGGGATATTCTTACAACGGAGGATTGAAAACATCCTCTTGTAACGATTTGGTTGCTATTGTGTGTGATAAACCCAATATTTGGCTGAAATTTAAGGATAAAGAGTGCTTGCTTCGTGTAAGCCTGCTTAAAATAGAAATTCAGTTGCAAGAATACTTTATGAAAATCAATCGGCAAGTCATAGTCAATATGAATCATGTTTCTGAATTAGTATTCAAAGGTGGGGCGTATTGGGTTTATTTAAAGAATGGGATGGAGTTTAAAGTTAGCGAACGAAGAGAAAAAAAAGTTCGTGAATCCTTTCTTAAGTATGCGATTTAAGAGAGGAATTTTAGTTTTTGTTCACGAAATCATGCGTTCGGGATGAAAAATTGCGCGTTTGAGGATGAAGTACTGAATTTGTTTGGTGAATAAAATACTAAAGGTTACTATTGCAATGTAAATCATAAAAATGTAGCATTATGCGTCAGATTGGTAAAATTAAATTGAATCGCTTGAATAAAGCGGAATTAGAGCAAAGAGAGATGAATGCTCTAAAGGGCGGATGTTCTTGTCCTTGTCCTTGTGCATGTGGTTATGAAGATGTTGCTAATAGTGGCAATTCAAAACAAAGCTCTCAAAGATATGCATATTAATGTGCATTCTTTAATTTAGTAGGTATTATTATTGACAACCGACAATTTTATTGTCGGTTGTCAATCTTAAAAAACAAATTTTACCATGATTAAATCGCTTGTATTTAAAACGGAAAATAATAATTCATATATATATGATGACCAATTTCGATTAACATTATTAATTCATCATGAATTTGCAAAAGTTTATGAAAATAATGCAATAGAGAATGTTGATCCTTACTATAAAAAGAAGTATGCTTATTTGAAGCAGCATGGACTTTTTTTAGAACCCAAAGTTGCTGAATTTGGAGTGTTAGATGAGAAAATGGTGAAAAACTCGCTTGTCCATACACAACAAATTGTGTTTGAAGTAACAGATTTCTGTAATTTGGATTGTACATATTGTGCTTATGGGGAAATGTATAAAGGATTTGATAAGAGAAATTTTAAGAATATTAATGAAGAATATGCGATCAATCTATTGAAATACATTTTTAATAATAAACCTAAATGTGAAAAAAGAAAACTATATATTGGATTTTACGGAGGTGAACCTCTTTATAATGGATCTTTTATAAGGAAAATTGTAGATGTGTCCAATTCCTTGAATCAAGAGAAAGGAATGGATATCGAATATTCCATGACAACAAATGCTACACTTATACATAAATATATAGATTTATTAGTTGATAATAAATTTCGCTTATTAGTAAGTTTAGATGGAGGCGAAAGAAATCACGGATATCGTGTTTTTAAAGGGAATAAAAAGAACTCTCACTCAATAGTAATTGAGAATTTGGATCTGCTTCAGAAAAAATATCCAGAATATTTTATTAAATCAGTGGATTTTAATGCTGTCTTGCATGATAAAAATTCAGTGCAAGAAATTTATGAATTTATTTATTCTCGTTATAATAAAATTCCACGAATCGCAGAATTGTCTTTTGATGATTTAAATCCAGAGAAGAGGAATATGTATGAAAAAATGTATCAAAGTAAGAGAGAAAGTGAATCAAAATGCTTGGACTATTATTCTGAAGTTTCTTACAATGCGCACACCGAGTCAATTCCTTTTAAAGATTTGACGAATTTTTTGAAATTCTACACAGTTAATTTTTATGTGTCCAATATCAAATCATTATTTCAAGAAAATGAAAAAAATTTACCGACTTGTACTTGTCTGCCTGGACAAAAGAAAATAATGATGACTACACGAAATAAATTACTACCATGTGAAAAGATCAATTACAAATTCAGTATCGGAAATGTGGATGACAACGTGAATATCAATATTACTGAAATAACAAAAAGATATAAATTTTACTTTGATCATATGGTGAATGTTTGTCAACAATGTTATATGTATAGATTTTGTGGTACTTGTTTGTTTCAACTTGAACAAATAAACGAAATAGGGAAGGAGGGATTTGTCTGTGAATTTTTTTCGGATTCTGATGATTTTCGGAATAAACTTTCTTATACATTTTCGTTCCTTGAAAAAAATCCCGAAGATTATTTTGGTATAATTGAAAATTTGATATTAGAGTAATAGGTATGAAAATGGATAAGAATTATTGGTTTGTTATCGAACCGTATGTATATATTAGCGTGACAAAAAAGGAAGTTTTATTATATAATACTCTTGATGGTGTTACTTTGGAGTCAGAGAAAGTAGAAGTAGTAAAGTTGATGCATGAAGTTATTGAAAAAGAAAATTTCGGGGTCGTTTTTTTGATAAGTGATAGACTTTATCAATCTGATATTCATGATTTCGTAATGATGTTACGCGAAAATTTCATGGGGGATATTATTGATGCTGAACTTTCAAGTGGTAAACCGGTACAAATATCTCCTTATACGAATTTTTATGTGGGGAATGATTTGTATATTAAACATAATTTTTCATCTTTAAAAAATGTGTTGAATAATTTATTGGAAGTAAATGCTCATGTAGATAACACAATTAAAATAGATTTGTTTATTTCTTTTTTACAATCACTTCCGGAAAATATTACAATTAATATAATAGGAAATTTGAAGAGTTTAAACAGATGTAATGATTTGTTTTGCTTCTTAGATAAACGCTCTAATTTGAAGAATTTTACTTGTTCATATAGGGATATAATGATATTAGAATCTAATTGTATGAATAATTTTTCATATCGTATATTGGTGCAATTCCCTGTTGATAAATCACTGTTAATAGATTCGATAAATTTATTGAAATCTCAAACTGCTCCATATGAATATCTATTTAGTTTGACAAGTTTGGATGATTATCAACAAGCAGAGCATTTTGTAGAGCAATATCAATTAAAAAAATACTATTTTAAACCTGTTTATACGGGTTGTAATATAGACTTTTTGAAAGAACATGTCTTTTTGACAAAAGAAGATATTTTATCTACACCCATGTCATTGAAGAATTTTTTTACGAATCAAGCAGTCAATAGTAATGATTTTGGAAAGATTCATATTAAACCCAATGGGGATGTTTATGCAAATTTGAGTTTTTCCTCTTTAGGTAATATATACCAACAAAATATTTATGAATTGTTGCAAAAGGAAATTGATGAGGGACAATCTTGGTTTCGTATACGTAATCATGAACCATGTAATACCTGTGTGTATCAATGGCTTTGTCCTCCTCCATCTGATTTGGAGATAGCAATTGGACAACTGAATCTTTGTCATGTAAAATCTATATAAATAATTCTTATGAAGAGGCTAATTTCAACTTCATTATATCTCATTATTTTACTTGTGTGCGTAGGTTGTCAGTGGAGCAACGAAAGTGGAAATGATCTCATCATTGTAGATGTTACAATAAACTATCCGAAGAAAGAATTGATTCTTCAAGACTTCATGGATGTAGAATATATCCCATTGGAAACGAATGATAAATTTGTTTGTGGAGGATTAGTAATGGCTTGTGGAAGTAAATATTTAGTTGTGAGGAATCGAAATTCAGATGGAAATATTTATATATTTGATCGATCAGGAAAGGGAATAAGTAAGATAAATTGCAAGGGAAATAGTGGTGAAGAATATGTATACATACATAATATATTATTAGATGAGGAGAGAGAAGAAATCTTTGTTAATGATATGTCTAAAAAAAAGATATTGGTTTATGATTTAGCTGGAAATTTTCAACGTGATATAATGTATCGAGATGATGTAAAGTATAGTAATATTGTGAATCTTGATACAGATAATTTTATTTGTTGGAATTCATCTTTTGAAGGGAATCTGTATGCTATTGAAGCCTCTTCTTTCTATGTCGTATCGAAATCAGATGGAACCATTTTAAAAGAAATTGACATTTCGAAAGAAAAGCGAACGAGGACTGCTCTTTTATCGTATGACGAAAAAACAAAACTGACGAGTGGCATTTTTAATACACCAAATACGATACATTGTTTTCGTAATCGTGTACTTCTGAATGAACCCTCTTCCGATACTATTTACTGGTATTCATTGAAAGAAGGATTGAAACCTTATATAGTCAGGATTCCCTCCATACATACCATGAATCCGGAAGTTTTTCTTTATTCAGAAATTCTTACGGATAAATATGAGTTTATGCGTACTTATGAAAAGACTCTTAATGGAGGTGAAACCGATTTAGTTTATGATAAACAACAAAAAGCTGTTTTTAGATACGTTTTATATAATGACAATTATACCAATAAAAAGCGAATGGGAATGAGGGGTACAAATGTTAATGATGAAATCGCTTTTTATGAGTCACTCGAATCTTTTGATTTGATCAAAGCGTATGAAAAGAATATTTTGAAAGGAGAACTAAAAAAAATTGCTTCCAAATTGAATGAAGAAGATAATCCAGTCATCATGTTGATAAAGCATAAGAAGTAACTTGATAATATAAAATTATGCAAGAAAATAATTTCGTTCAAATAGAGGGTGATTTGCGACAAATCGCCGATATGCTTTTGCTTAATGGAACATTAACTGAATGTCCAGGATTAATACATGGAAAAATAGGAATTGCTATTTTCTTTTTTCATTATGCAAAGTTTACAGGAAATGATTTGTTTGCTGATTATGCAATGGATGTGATCAGTGAAGTGTTGAATCAAATACATATTGCTAGTCCGGCGGATTACGAAAGAGGGTTGGCGGGGATCGGAGTTGGATTTGATTATATGATCCAAAATAACTTCTTGAGCGTAGAAGACGATATTTGCGAAGACTTTGATCAACGGATGGTACGTGCTGTGATGTACGATCCTTGGTTGAACTTTAGTCAATACTGTGGATTAATCGGATATGGTCAATATTGGATTACCCGATTGCGTTATCAAGCTCCAGCCGTGTTGGCACAGAAATGTTTATCTTATATAATATTGCAGATTGATGAAAAAAAACAGGAGATCCCAATCGCCGAACAAGCGGATGTATTTTGTTTTTTATCTAATTTGCAAAGAATATCTGGTTTTAATAATTGTTCTGGACTTTTGGAACAATGCAGAAGGATATGGGATTTGCAATCACCGGTTTTTATCAGGGGTATTCCCCGATTAAAGGATTCAGTAGTTGGCAATGTTGTGCGAGTTTATCAACATCATTGTTATTTTCATGAACCGATACAAGATAAAATCGATATCGCTTTGAAACAAATTCCGGATTTGGATATGGAAAAAGCCCCCGTTGGTACAGGACTTCTTAACGGATATACAGGTGAAGGCATGATGCGGTTGACTGTATTGGATCGAACAAATATATCATGGATGAATCTACTGTAACTCGTATTTAATATGAATTTATATATTTTCAATCAAACCCGTCGTGGGTCGGTATTTGGCGTCGGCACTTATATTCATGAATTGGTTGCTGCGTTGAAAGATCATGATATAAATGTTTGTGTAGTAAATCTGATATCAGAAAAGCCTCAAATACAAACAGTACGAATAGAAGGAATCGAATATCGATATTTTCCATTAGCCATATCGGACCAACGAACGATAAATGATCAAGAACAATGGGATTTGTACTATCGGAATATAGTCTATTTGCTTCGACTACATATTAAAGATAAAAGAAACTTGATTTTTCATTTGAATTTCTTTGAAAGCGGAAAATTGGCTGAAGAATTGAAAAACATGTTTGATTGCCAAGTTGTTGCAGTTTCTCACTTTTTCGACTGGGGCTTTACTATTTATGACAATCCCGAACGGTTACGTCGAATTTTGAAACAGAAACATCCGGATGAGTTAGAGAAGAAGCTACAAACGATGTTTAAGGTAGAAAAATCCTATTATTCAAAGGTCGATCATATTATTTGCATGACTCGCTATATGAAAGATGTTTTGTGTGAGGATTATGGTATTGATATGGCTAAAATATCTGTCATCCCAAATGGTTTATGTGATGTGTATGATATGCCGGCCGATGTCATGTCTCTTCGGAAGAAATGGAATATGTCGGTAAAAGAAAAAATAATCTTTTTTGCTGGTCGTATAGATGAGATCAAGGGGGTAGTTTATTTGATCAGGGCATTTCGCAAAGTATTGAATACAAATAAAGATTGTCGTCTGATAATTGCTGGTAGTGGGGATTATGATAAGTGCTTTCTGGAATGTGAGGATATTTATTCGAAAATAACGTTCACAGGGTTGCTGGGAAAGCAAGATTTGCACGAACTCTACCAAATGGCAGATATTGGCGTTGTTCCTTCTTTATTTGAGCCGTTCGGTTATGTGGCAGTTGAAATGATGATGCATAGATTGCCGATTGTGACTACTGTTACATCAGGATTGAATGAAGTTGTGGATGATACTTGCGGAATAAAAATCCCTCTCGTTGTTTTACCTGATAGTGTAGAAATCGATACATTTTTATTATCAGAAAAAATATTGTGGCTATTAGAACATCCGGTAGAGGCTGGACAGATGGGAGAAAATGCAAGGAAAAGATATCTTTGTTACTATTCATCTAAATTATTTTGTGATAATATGTTATGTATGTATAAATCGATGTGGGTATAATATGAATTTATATATAATTAACGAATTTTGCCGTGGAGCAGTATATGGAATTGGAACTTATGTTCGGGAATTAACTGCTATTTTAAAAAATAGCAGTATTAATATATACGTAGTAAATTTAAATACTGATAAGCCTCAAATAGAATGTGAGAAAATAGAAGGTATCTTTTATTTATATTTTCCTGCGCCTTTGCAATGGTCAATGAATAATCAGGAACAATGGGATTTGTATCATCGTAATATTATATATTGGTTAAAGCTACACGTTAAAGATAAAAAGGAGTTGATTTTCCATTTAAATTATACTCGGAGAAGCAAACTTGCAGAAGAATTGAAAAAAACATTCGATTGTAAAATTATATTGACTGTACATTATCTTGATTGGTGTTTTAATTTATTCGGGAATTTTATGTGTTTTAGAAAAATATTGGAAACACGACGTATAAATCAAGGAGATGAGTATGAACAAATAAAGGATATATTCCAAAGAGAAAAAGAAACGTTTCAGATTGTAGATCGGATTATCTGCCTTTCGAAAAGAATACAGCAACACTTGCAGTGCGATTATGGGATAAATTCAAATAAGATTACAACGATATACAATGGCTTGACCGATATTGTTCCTGTTGTTGGGAAGTCTGTATTACGACAAAAATATTATATACCACTTGATATCCCTGTTTTCCTTTTTGTAGGAAGAATAGATGATATTAAGGGATTGAAGTATGCTTTGCGAGCTTTTCGAATAATATTAGAAAATTATCCTGATTGCCGGTTTCTCATAGCAGGAAGTGGAGATTTTGATAAGTATTTGCTAGAATGTAAAGATATTTGGATGAATATTATTTGGACGGGATTGGTGGAGATGGAAAAGCTTTATGAATTGTATACAATAGCTGACATAGGAGTAATGCCATCGTTCCATGAGCAATGCAGTTATGTCGCTATTGAAATGATGATGCATGGGTTACCGATTATTGCATCAACCTCTACTGGGCTGGGTGAAATGATAGAAAATAATGTTACAGGTTTACATATTCCGGTAATTGAATATACTGATAGAGCTGAAATAGATAGCTCTTTATTGGCGAAAAAAATGTTGTACTTACTGAAACATCCTTTAGTAACTATACGAATGGGGCAAAATGGGCGTAAAAGGTATTTTGAGAATTATTCTTTGGAAATATTCCGTGAGAATATGTTGAAGCTATATAAATCATGTTGGTATCATGATGATGGTAAGATCAAAGTATTGATAGTAACAGGACAGAATAATCATAACTGGGAGGTTAGTCACATCGCAATCAAGCAGATTCTCGAGAACTCCGGACTTTTTGCTATTGACGTCGCCATATCTCCGAAAGAAGGCAAAATCATGTCGAACTTCAAACCGATTTTTGCATCTTATCAGTTGGTGATACTTGATTATAACGGCGACAGATGGCCGGAAGAGACAGAAAAATCTTTTTTGGAGTTTGTTGAAAATGGAGGCGGTGTGGTGGTTTATCATGCTGCGAACAATGCATTTAGAGATTGGAAGGAATATAATCGAATAATTGGTTTTGGTGGATGGGAAAATCGTGATGAGACAGCTGGTCCATACATATATATGAAAGAGGGCTGTCTGGTGTATGATAAAGAAACTTCCGGATGTGCCGGTTCGCATGGTTTTCAGCATGAGTTTGTGCTTCATTGTGGTAATTTGGAGCATCCGGTAACGAAAGGCCTGCCTACTGCATGGTGTCATGCACAGGATGAATTGTACGATCGGATGCGTGGACCGGGTATTGTCAAAGATGTTTTGTTTTGGGGATATTCCGATCCGGCGACGAAGGGTTCCGGACGCGATGAGTTGGCTATGTTTACGGTCAATTACGGAAAAGCGCGTATTTTCCATACGACTTTGGGGCATGCTGGAAACTCGCTTAACGACAATGTGGCCATGCAATGTGCCGGTTTCCAGGTTACATTGCTTCGTGGTGCTGAATGGGCGGCTACCGGTGAAGTGACATTGCCGGTCCCTGACGATTTTCCGACAGAGACAACCATTTCTTTGCGTAAGAATTATAAGTAAAAAAGTATAACATGCAGATCGCACCAAATTCTATTTTAGGCAAAAGCTACGGATATACAGCTCCATCGGACAAACTGAATATAGCTGTCGTTGGTATTGGTGGTATGGGAATCACCAATATCCAGCATGTTTTTGAGACGGAAAATATCGTTGCTCTTTGTGATGTGGACTGGAAATATGCAAAGCCGGTCTTGAATTGTTTCTCGCGAGCTGGAAAATATAAGGATTTTCGCCGGATGTTTGATGAGATGGACAGGGATATCGATGCTGTTATAGTGGCGACTCCTGATCATACGCATGCCATTATCGCTGCAACCGCTATGACATTAGGTAAACATGTGTATGTTCAGAAACCATTAACCCACTCGATTTACGAATCAAGATTACTTACTCAGTTGGCTGTAGAATATGATGTCGCTACACAAATGGGAAATCAGGGGGCTTCCGACGAAGGTGTTGATTTGGTGTGTGAATGGATTTGGAATGGCGAAATCGGAGATGTAAAGAAAGTTGAAGCTGCGACTAATCGTCCTATGTGGCCGCAAGGATTGGAGACCCCGTCCAGAATACACAAAGTTCCTTCTACGTTGGATTGGGATTTGTTTATTGGCCCTGCAAAAGTGAGACCTTTCAATTCTATTTACCATCCATGGAACTGGCGTGGCTGGTGGGATTTTGGGACCGGTACGCTGGGGGATATGGGGTGTCATGTTTTGCATCCTGTTTTTAAAGCTCTTAAGTTAGGCTATCCCATATCAGTGGAAGCTGCATCTTCACCCTCATATATTGATTGCGCTCCGCAGTCAGAGTATGTGAAATTCGTTTATCCAGCTCGGAAAAGCATGCCGAAAGTGAGTTTCCCAGAGGTGGAAGTTCATTGGTATGATGGTGGTTTTATGCCCGAACGTCCGGCTGGATTTCCGCAGGGACGCCCGTTGATGGGAATAAGTGGTGGTTTGACCATTTTTCATGGGACGAAAGATACGTTGCTTTGTGGTTCTTATGGGCTCAAGCCTTGGCTGCTTTCCGGGCGTGTGCCCAATATCCCCAAAACGATTCGTCGTGTAAACAGGGCGATGGAGGGAGGCCACGAACAGGATTGGGTACGTGCGTGCAAGGAAAGTCCGGAAAATCGTGTAAAGACCAAGTCTGATTTCTCGGAGGCTGGTCCATTCAATGAGATGATCATGATGGGAATCTTGGCGGTTCGCTTGCAATCGTTGAATAAAATATTGGAATGGGATGGAATAAATATGCAATTTACGAATATTGGTGATGATGAAAAAATCCGGCAAATGATTTCAAATGGTTTTATTATCAAAGCTGGACATCCTTCATTCAATGCTAAAATGTCGGATCCGGTTCATGCGAAAGAATTTGCAGCTAAACTGATTAAACATAATTATCGTGCGGGTTGGAGTCTCCCAGTAATGCCATAATTTAATTTAATAAAGGATCTGAATCTATGCCAGTACAAGTTTCTGTAATAATGCCGGTGTATAATATGGTAGAGTTTGTAGGACAGGCAATTGATAGTATATTGCAACAATCATTTTCTGATTTTGAATTGATTGTTATTGATGATGCATCGGAAGATGAGACAGATATGGTAGTACAGAGTTATAAGGATCAACTGATTATATTTGAGCGTAATAACTGTAACATTGGTAATTATGCTTCCCGAAACAGAGGAATGCAACTGGCGCAAGGAAAATATATTGCTGTTATGGATGCCGATGATATTGCTATGCCGGATCGGTTGGAAAAACAAGTGTCTTATTTGGAAAAACATTCGGATGTTTTAGCGGTGGGATCAGGATGTATATCGTTGCCTGGTGGGATTTTGAGGGAAGGTCTATCTTCTTATCGGAAAATTCAGTTGGCTCTATTGAGTAATAATTGTTTTGTGCACTCTTCCTTGATGATCCGAAAAGATATCTTGTTGAAATTAAACGGTTATAATGAACGATATTATTATTCGGCTGATTATGATTTGGTTTGTCGTCTGGTTGCGGCAGGGAAGGTTGAAAATTTAATAGAACCTTTAGTCGGATATCGTTATCACCCTTTTCAAATATCGGTTTTACATAAAGAAAAACAACAGTTTTTTGCTGACGAAATACGACTGAAATATCAAATGAATTTTATTAATCGTTATAAAAAAGAGGATCAGTCTTTAGTGGGAAGGGCAGAAGTTTCAGTTTCTTCCATTGGTCAGGCGATTGCTTATTATACATATGCTTTATACTCTGGTGATGTACGGTATAAACAAGAGGCTGATGAGTTGTTGGATCAGGTCTTTTCTGTTTTGTCGGCTGCAATTCCGGCTCGATTGGATTGTGGTTTGTTAGGGATTACCTGTGGTATGATTTATATGTTGCGGAACAACTTTATAAAAGGAGATGAAGATGAAATTTTTGATGAGATAGATAGTCTGTTGTTCGGTGAACTTGGCGTTTTAGTCGATAGGGAAGATTTTGATTGGTATGGATGGTTATACTATTTTCGACTCCGTATATCCCGTAGATGTTTGTTTGGGAAAGGAGCTCAAAAGGGAATTTTTAGCAAAAATCTGGAGTTCTTATTTGATTGTCTGATTGGTAAAATAGAAAAAGATTGGTTGCCGGATAATGAAGTTCTTTTTGAAATAGAGCAGTTTCATATTCTAAATATTAGTAAAGAAAAGACAGCTTATATATTAGGTGTAAATGGAAAAGAATAAAGTGGAAGAGTATGCATTGGACGCTGTTACAGTGATTCTTACCGTTTGGAAACGCAATCATTTGGAAGAACAGTTGCTGGCTTTATTCCAGCAAACGGTTGTTCCTTCACATATATGGATTCAGCAGAGCCTGCATCATGTTGATGTTAGTGTGATTATAGATAAATATAGGGATAGGGTTCGTTACTCTTGTTGGGAAAAGAATCCTGGTGTATTTGGACGTTTTGAGTCTGTTACACGGGTTGAAACTCCTTATGTCTATATCCTGGATGATGATATTATACCGGGAAAAATGTTTATAGAGCATGCACTAAGTACCTGTAAACGTTTAAATGCGATTGTTTGTCCTCATGGCAGACTGTTGTCGCCGGATACGTGCCGAACGGAAATGTTTGTAGGAGACGGGTACGAGTTTCAGCATAGTTTTTGTTTGGAAGATACAGAAGTCGATTTTGGAAATAATGCTTGGTTTTTCAGGAAAGAATGGATTTCTTATTTTTTGTCGCAAACTCCGTTGTACCGTAATAATGGTGAGGATATTCATTTTTCTGCGCTGTGCAAACTGTTAGGCAATATTCCGACTTATGTTCCCCGGCAAATTGTGCCTGTTGAATCCGGGAATGTGAAACGATATTATTCGGCAGATGAACATGCTTTGCATCGGAAACCCTTGTTTAACAAAGAAAGGGTTGAAGTTATCGAGCGATTCAGAAATATTGGATGGCATTTGCGGTTGGAGAAGAAAGGTATAGAACTGCAGCAAGATCGTTCATGTGCTATTTCGGTAGTCATGGCTGTGGTAGAAAAAGATGCAGGTATGGCCATACAAAGTATATTACAACAGACTTGGGAAGATTTTGAATTGATCCTTGTTTGTGCGGATAAGAGTGCTATATCAGTGAATGGGGAAGATAAAAGAATTCGTTGGATTGAAATAGGGGAAGAACTTTCAAAATATGTTTTGTTGAATATCGGTTGCGGTATGGCTAAGGGGAAATATATTTGTATGATGGAGTCCGGATACGTTTCGTTTCCTGATCGATTGCAATTACAGTGTGAATTAATGGAGGAAGAAAAAACTGTTGTGGCAGCAGGAGAAACATTGGATGACAAGAATTTGTTTTTGCCATCTGTTATTGTTAAACGGGATGTTTTGCATAAAGTAAAATATTATAATGAATTATTAGGTGATTTGGCAGAGAATGATTTACTTTATCGCTTGTTACAAGAGGGTTCCGTATTGCTTTTTGAGAATGTATTTGTAAGTAAGTCGGAATAATATGTAAAACGTTAATACTTGAGTATGATAAAATCATTTCCCTTCTACCATCAACTTGAATCCGTAGACTGTGGCCCTGCCTGCCTTCGTATGATCGCAATGTATTACGGGCGGAACTATTCCGTCCAGCACTTACGTGAGCAAGCTTTTATCACGCGCGAAGGTGTATCGATGTTAGGTATCAGCGATGCCGCCGAGCGGATCGGTTTCCGGACGATGGGGGTGAAGATAACATTGGAGCAGCTTCGAACAGAAGTACCGTTGCCGTGTGTCTTGCACTGGAACCAGAATCATTTTGTCGTATTATATAAGGTAAAGAACGGAAAATACCATATCGCCGACCCGGCTACCAAGAAATTAGTCTATGAAGAATCTGAACTGGCGCGTTGCTGGTGCAGTACCGTTGTGGAAGGGAAAGACACCGGAGCTGCCTTGCTCTTCGAACCTGGACCGGATTTTTACGATCGCGAGGAGGAAGAGACGCGGAAAGAACGGAAATTTTCTTTCTTCTTCCGCTATCTGACCCCTTACCGGCGTGAACTCTTCCAGTTGGTATTAGGTATGTTGACGGCCAGTATCTTGCAACTGATCATGCCGTTCCTGACACAGAGTTTGGTAGATACGGGTATCCGGGATAGTAACCTTAGCTTTATTACCTTAATATTAATCGCGCAGTTGGTGATCTTCGTGGCTAAACTGTCGGTCGATTTTATCCGTAGCTGGATTCTGCTTCATGTCAATACCCGGATCAATATAGCACTGATCTCCGATTTTCTTGCCAAGCTGATGCGGCTGCCTTTGCACTTTTTCGATACGAAGATGGTCGGGGATATCATGCAGCGCATCGGCGACCACAACCGTATCGAGACGTTTATGACGGGCTCGTCCATCTCGACGCTTTTCTCGTTTGTCAATTTTATCGTGTTCGGGTTTGTACTGGCGTATTATGACCTCACGATATTGGGATTGTTCTTAGTGGGCAATGGATTGTATGTGGCCTGGATACTGGCTTTTATGAAGTACCGGCGCGAACTGGATATAAAACGGTTCGCACAGGCTGCCGGGGAGCAGAGTAACCTTTTCCAGTTGGTGACGGGTATGCAGGAGATCAAGCTGAACAACTGCGAGACGGAAAAGCGGTGGGAATGGGAACGTATCCAGGTGAAATTATTTAAAATCAGTATTAAGGGATTAGCGCTACAACAATATCAACAGCTCGGGTCGGTTTTTTTTAACCAAACCACTAACATCCTCATTTCCTTTTTGGCCGCCCGGGCTGTTGTTTCCGGTGAGATGACGTTGGGTATGATGATGTCGTTGACGTATATCGTGGGTCAACTGACGGCTCCGATCGAGCAGTTTATCGGTTTTGCGCGGTCGTTCCAGGATGCGAAGATCAGCTTGGAACGCCTCGGTGAAATTCATCAGAAGGAGGATGAGGAACAGACATTAGCCTTGAAAACAAATAAGATCCCGGAAGACCGGACGCTGCGGATAGAGGATGTGTGCTTCAGCTATGACGGGGCGGACCGCGACTATGTGTTGGAGCATGTGAGCCTGACGATTCCCGAACATAAGGTGACGGCTGTTGTGGGTGCGAGCGGTAGCGGAAAGACGACGTTAGTCAAGCTGCTGCTTGGTTTTTATGAGCCGAATAAAGGGGGTATCCGGGTGGGAAACGTCTTGCTGAAAGATATGAATCCGCATGTGTGGCGTGCACATACGGGTTGCGTGATGCAGGACGGTTTTATCTTTTCGGATACGATCGCGCGGAATATAGCGATCGGTGCGGAATCGATCGATAAGGAACGGCTGCTCCATGCGGTGACGGTGGCGAATATCCGGGAATTTATCGATTCGTTGCCTTTGGGCTATAATACGAAGATCGGCATGGAAGGAAACGGTGTGAGCCAGGGACAGCGGCAACGTATCCTGATCGCCCGTGCGGTGTATAAGGACCCGGAATTTATCTTCCTTGACGAGGCAACGAATGCGCTGGATGCGAATAATGAGAAAGAGATCATGGAGCATCTGCACCAGTTCTACCGGGGACGTACGGTGGTCGTGGTGGCACACCGGTTGAGCACGGTCCGGGATGCAGACAATATCGTCGTGTTGGACAAAGGCCGCGTTGCCGAAGAGGGGACGCATGAGGAGTTGACGGCACGACGGGGCATATATTACAAATTAGTGAAGAACCAATTGGAGTTGGGTTCGTAGGGGCGGTTCGCGAACCGCCCTTACAGGAGGCAGCCGTATGGAAGAAGGAAAAGACATAGAATTACGCAGTGAGGCCGTCCAGGAAGTGATGGGGCATGTACCGTCCTGGATTGTGAGGTGGGGGATTACGGTGTTGTTCGCCGTGGTGCTCACACTTGTCGTGGGGAGTTGCTTCTTCCGGTATCCGGATGTGATCGAGGCTGAGATGACGTTGACGAGCCGTAACCCGGTGACGGAGGTGGTTGCACGGACGTCGGGAAGGGTAAGCCGGCTGTATGTCTCTAATGGCCAGGAAGTGAAAGAGGGGCTGCCGCTTGCCGTGATCGAGAATACGGCAGTTACGGAGGATGTGTTGCGGCTGAAGAAGCTGTTGGCGCGTTATGCGGAGGAGCCGGAGCGTTTCAGTTATTATCTGTTGCAGGACGTGTGGCAGTTGGGGGATATCCAGTCTTCTTATACGGCGTTGGCGGGCAAAGACCCGGCTTCGAAGGATTACCGGGCTGCAGTGGGGCAGCTTTTGGCGGCTGTAAGGCGTTGGGAGATGGACTATTGTATCGAGGCGTCTGCATCGGGCCGGGTGCAGATGCTCCGGCAGGGTTATCCGAACCTGTATGTGTCGGCTGGTGACCTGTTTGCCCGGATCGTGCCGGAGGAGCCGGGTGAATGGATCGGGCGTGCCTTGATGCCGATAGCCAGTTCGGGTAAGGTCCGTAAAGGGCAGCGTGTGATCGTGCGTTTCAGTAATTTCCCGGACCAGGAGTTCGGGATCGTGGAGGGGCAGGTCTTGTCTGTCTCGATGGTTCCGCTGGAAGACAATTACATGGTGGAGATTGTCTTCCCCGGCGGACTGACCACCAACTACGGAATCTGTCTTCCTGCGACGCAGGAAATGAAAGCTACGGCCGGAATCGTAACTGAAGAACTGCGTTTGATAGAGCGTTTCTTTCAACCACTGCGAAAGATGCTGAAGGAAGGGCTTTAAAGGCTTTTTGTGTTGTAACCGGTCTGTCCGGTGGCTTTTCGGGCGTGAGGGATCAATTTTCCCCCTCCCGGAAGTTATTTATGAAAGAACAATTGATTGCGCTGTTTGGGGGCGCAAAACCTACCGTTCGCCAGTATCATGAGTTATTAAAGTGTATGCCTCTTGAAGAAAGGGGCATTTTTTGTAAACGGACGTTTGGAATCGCTTTGTCCGAATGGGACGGGTTGACACCTGTCTATCGCCTGTTCCTGGTTCGTCTGATAAAGGCAAGTCGCCAGGCGTTTCTGGATTATGTCCGGAAAGAGACGGTATTAGGGGAATTCCTGTATGGGATGGAAGAGTTAAATCTCTTTCTGAAGGTGCTTAATTTGTGGATGCAACCGTATAAAAATCATAAATCTTCATATACGGAAATTTCTTTTTCTCTTTTGCTCGCTTTCGACATGGATGTGTCTGTCAAGTATTTGGCAGACAAAATCCGCTATTCGCAGATGGATTCGTTCGATTTTGCAGACCTTTTGGAGAAAAGCAGTGAGATGGGGTGATAAATGAA
The DNA here is from genome assembly GCF_003479205.1 of Parabacteroides sp. AF17-28. Classification (NCBI taxonomy): domain Bacteria; kingdom Pseudomonadati; phylum Bacteroidota; class Bacteroidia; order Bacteroidales; family Tannerellaceae; genus Parabacteroides; species Parabacteroides sp. AF17-28. The sequence continues at coordinate 229,663 of NZ_QUGV01000003.1, forward strand.
GATTTATCGGTAAGACGCTACGTTTGTATTACCGGACGCAGATTTCGCAGATAACGCAGATCATTTATTGTTTTAAATAAAAATAAGTCTGCGTTCCTCTGCGTAATCTGCGCCCGTCTGCGTCCGGTAAATACGAGCAAACACACCGATAAATCATCATTTATACATCTCTCTCATCGCTTTTTTAACAGTTTGCAGCGACTCTATCTTTGCATTGTGATCAAAAACAAATTATTAATCATTTAAATTTTAAAAGTTATGGCTATTAAGTACAAATTGGTTCAGAAGAGAAATTTGGGTAGAGATCAGGAAGATATTCCTGAAAAGATGTATGCACAGATGATCTGTGGTGACCTGGTTACATTTGAAGACTTTATCGATGAGGTGGGTGACAGTACGGTTGCCGGTAGCGCCGGTGTGAAAGCTGTGCTGGATCGTGTAAACGTCGTGTTGGTTCGTCATTTACGTAACGGACGTCGTGTATGTGTGGGTGAATTGGGCACTTTCCGTCTGAATTTCGGATCAACGGGAGTCGTGGGTGTCGAAGATTTCAGTACGGGCCTGATCCGCGAACCTCGCGTCCGTTTCTATCCAGGAAAAGCGTTGCGTACGATGAAAGGTCTTACAAGTTTCGAACGGGTTACACCGGAAACGGATGATTCCGGTACGGTGAATAAGCCGGAAGACAGACCGGGAATCCTTTAAAAGGTGAAAGTTGAAAATTGAAAGGTGAAAGTTTGAAGATTCATAATTCAAAATTCAAAATTCATGAAGAGGTTGACGGTTCAGTTGACAATGGCAATCCTGCTCACTATGAGCGGGATTGTTTTGCTCTTTTGCGGGTTCTGGATTGAGCCGCAGGGGGAGGTAGACAACAGTGTGCTGGTGGCTTTCGGGGAGATCAGTACGTTTGCGGGGGCGCTGTTTGGGGTGGACTACTCTTATAAATTGAGAATTAAAAATTAAAAATTGAAAATAAAAAAAAGAGAGGATATGGAGGAGCATTTTACGTTGGAGGAGATGAGTTATAGCCGGGTTGCGGTGGAGAATGGGATTGACAACAGGCCGACGGGGGAGGCTTGTGGGGCGTTGAAGCATTTGGTTGTTGCTTTGCTGGAGCCGCTTCGCCGGTTGTATGGCGGCCCGATTGCAGTGACGAGCGGTTATCGTTGTAAAGAGGTGAACCGGTTGGTCGGGGGAGTGCCGGACAGCCAGCATATGAAAGGGGAGGCGGCGGATTGCTATGTGCCGGATGTGGCGAAACTTTTAGCTCTTCTGCGGCGGTCGGGGTTGGAGTTTGATCAGGCGATTCATTACCGGAAACGGAATTTTCTGCATCTGTCGTTGAAGCGTTCCGGGGCGAACCGGATGCAGGTGCTTTTGCGGCTTTTAGTGATGGTTTTCTTGTTATCGGGGTGTGGTCTGAGCCGGCAGAGCTATCGGCAGGAATCGGCTGCTTGTTTGGATACTGTCCGTCTTTCTTATAATGAGATGGATTTGCTAAAAAGGGATATTCGCCTGGTGGATACGATTGCCTGGGAGCTGCACCAGGTTGTTTATTTTACTCCTGACAGTACCGGCAAACAATATCCGAAAGCCGTTATGAGTTTGCAGATGGATCGCCGCAGGCAGCTTGCCGATACCGGAAAAATCGTGACGCATCAGCAAACCGATTATGGCGGTTGGCATATGAAGGAAACGGCTGTCCGGACGGAGACCCGCCGGGCAAACCATTCACCGGGCTATTTCCTTTGTGGCTTAGCCTTGCTGTCAGCCTTCGGTTGTTTTCTTTATAGAAGACTGCGACCCGGAGCTGTCGGGAAAGTCTAAAGTTTGATCTTTTGGGATAAGTTGTTATCTGTGGATGGCCTGAAGCAGATGATGGGGAAAAACTGATTATGGATTATTACGACCGGTTTTGTATCATAAAGTACAATAAAAACGCATATATCTCCGTATAAAATAGTAATTTTGGAAGCTAATTTAGGTTGGATATATGTTAAGAACGAAAATTAGAAAGCTGGGTGGATCGATCTGTTTCTTGTTTGCCGTGCTCGCCGTTCAGGCACAGCAGTATATGGTGACGGGGGGACAGGGAACGCCATTGATGGCAAAGGATGAGACCGGTGAGAAACTTGAAGTTTATCTGTTATACGGAATGGGGAATGCAGCGATAAGCTATACTTCATCATCTACTAATCATAAATGGTATCGGTATAAGTCGAGAGCATTGGAGGCAGAGTCTGTCCCTTGTGAACAAAATGGAAACACATCTACTATCCGGAATGTGGAAGAAGGATATGGCTATTTTGTACAAGAGTCCGATATCTTGTCCAGGTATGTCTGGATTATCGATTACAGCAAATATGCTTTTGAGGTGCAGAATATCACCGTAGAGGGTACTTGTGACAATTTCCTGCTAAAAGGAAGCCCGGAGCCGGCGCGGATGCAATATAATCTGCCGAGCGGCCGGACAGTGGAGCTGAAACGGGAGTTCGAGGTTTCGTTCCAGACTTTATCCTGGTCGGATGATAACAGTTTTTCCCTGACTCCGGTAACGGTTACGATGGAAGGGAATCCTTATTCCGGAAGCATTAAAGAGAAGGGGGAAAACAAAAATGTGATGCCGCCTTTGTGTGATACGGAAGTTACTTTGAAGGGGGACCAGTTTGCCCGGCATTTCGGAATAGAAAAGTCGATTACATCCGATACCTATCAGGCTGTGGCCGTTGAGTTGCATACCGATACGACTCTTATTATGGACAATGCCCCTAATATGACGTTGGGTGAGGGTGATTTGCTGTGTGCGCCGGCGGAAGTCACGTTCCGGGCGTATGCTAATGAGCCGGTAGCAAGCTTGTACACGTGGAGGATTTACAGGAGCGATGTGGAGAACGGCGCGGAAAATCCTTTGATCCTTTACCGAGGGGAAGAAGTGGATTATACCTTTGCGGAGAAGGGCGAATATATTGCGGAAGTGACCGTCAGTGACCGGACGGGGGAATGCGAAGCGGTGTCGGACCCTTTTGTGATCAAGATTACCGAGTCGCGTTTGGAAATCCCGAATGCTTTCTCGCCGGGAACGACACCCGGCATTAACGACGAGTTTCGTGTGGCCTATCAGTCGCTGCTCAATTATAAATGCTGGATATTCAACCGTTGGGGGGTCGAGATGTATCATTCCACCAATCCGGCGGAAGGTTGGGACGGCAAAAAGGGAGGAAAATATGTAGCTCCAGGCGTCTATTTCTACGTGATAGAGGCAACCGGAACTGCCGGAGAGAAGTTTAGTAGGAAAGGATCGATTAATATTCTTAGACCAAAGAAGATAAATGATGAAATTATTGAACAACAATAGTATAGCAGGTTTTATAGCCGGTGGTGCGGTGTGTCTGACGGCATGCCTCTCTATCGGTTCGAGCGATTCGGAAAAAGTAAAGGAAGAGCGTCCTGTGGTCTCTTCGGTGACGACATCGCCGGATGTTCCCTCTTCCGCCTCTTTTTGCGGGAAGGAGATCGATTTGACGCGTTATAATATGCATGAAGGTATGGACCGGGAATTAAGTAGTTTTACTTATTTCCATTCTACCACCATGCTGTTGGTTAAGCGGGCCAACCGCTATTTTCCGGTTATCGAACCGATTCTGAAAGCTAACGGCATTCCCGACGATTTCAAATATCTGGCCGTGATCGAGAGCCATCTCGATCCCCGCGTCTCATCGCCTGCACGGGCAGTCGGAACTTGGCAGTTGTTGGAAGGTACGGCCAAGCAATACGGGTTGACCATCACGCCTACCGTGGATGAACGTTGCGATGTGGCGAAGGCGACCGAGGCGGCTTGCCGTTACTTGAAAGCCGCCTATGATAAATATGGCGATTGGGCGACCGTCGCTGCTTCTTATAATGCCGGTATGGGACGCATCTCCGGCGAACTGACCAAGCAGGAGGCGGACAGTTCGTTCGACCTGTGGTTAGTGGAGGAAACAACCCGTTACGTCTACCGTATCATGGCGATCAAACAGATATTCGAAGCTCCTTATAAATACGGATTTGTCTTGCGGGCGCAGGATTTGTACAAGCCGATTGCCTGTGAAAACGTGTCTGTCTCTACCGATATCCAGGATTTGTCCGCTTTTGCCCAAAAGAACGGGGCTACGTATGCGGACCTGAAACGCTTCAATCCCTGGCTGCGCGACCGTAAGTTGCTGACGTTGGGAAAGACCTATACGCTTCAGATCCCGAAGGAATCCGATATGTATTATAAGACGCCTAACACGTATGTGCATAATCCGGCCTGGGTGGTAAAATAGAAGGATAATAGAAAACAGAAAATGATGAACGATAAGAATGCATTGGAAGGCGGGCGTATTTCCGTTTTAGGCGCCCGTGTCCATAATTTGAAAAATATAGATATTGAGATACCGCGCAACAAGCTTTCCGTGATTACCGGGATGAGTGGCAGCGGTAAATCGTCCTTAGCTTTCGATACGATCTTTGCCGAAGGGCAACGGCGCTATGTGGAGACGTTCTCCGCTTATGCCCGTAATTTCCTGGGGAATATGGAGCGGCCGGATGTGGATAAGATCACCGGTTTGAGTCCTGTTATCTCGATCGAACAGAAGACGACGAACAAGAATCCGCGTTCTACCGTCGGGACGACAACCGAGATTTACGATTTCTTCCGTCTGCTTTATGCAAGGGCGGGAGAGGCTTATTCTTACCTGAGCGGTGAGAAGATGGTGAAGTACACCGAAGAGCAGACATTGGAACTGATCCTGAACCAATACAGGGGAAAGAAAACGTATCTGCTTGCTCCGTTGGTCCGTAACCGTAAAGGGCACTATAAGGAACTGTTCGAGCAGATGCGCAAGAAAGGCTACCTGAATGTCCGTGTGGACGGCGAGATGAAAGAGATTTTCCACGGTATGAAGCTCGACCGTTATAAGATGCACAGCATCGAGGTGGTGATCGACAAGCTGGTAGTCTCGGAATCGGACGAACGGCGTTTGAAGGAGAGCTTGCGTGTTGCCATGAAACAGGGCGACGGCCTTGTCCTCGTGTTGGATGCCGATACGGACGAAGTGCGACACTACAGCCGTCGTCTGATGGACCCCGTAACGGGATTGTCTTACAGCGAGCCGGCTCCCCATAATTTTTCCTTTAACTCGCCCCAGGGCGCTTGCCCGAAGTGTAAAGGGTTGGGGCAGGTGAATCTGCTGGATATGAATAAGATTGTGCCCGATTCCTCGCTAAGTATCTACAGTGGCGGTATCGTGGCATTGGGTAAATATAAAAACTCCCTGATTTTCTGGCAGATCGAAGCGATATGTGAGAAATATGGCGTGACACTGAAAACACCGATCAAAGATATTCCCGAGGATGCGATCGACGAGATCATGAACGGGACGGACGAACGCTTGCAAATCAAGAATGATTCGCTGGGTTCTTCCAACTATTTCCTGTCGTACGAGGGTGTTGCCAAATATATCCTGATGCAACAGGAGAGCGAGGCTTCTGCTTCCGCACAGAAATGGGCGGGACAGTTTATACGGATGGCGGCCTGTCCTGAGTGCGGCGGGCAGCGTCTGAATAAGGAGGCTTTGAATTACCGGATTGCCGGAAAGAATATTGCCGAACTGTCGGCGATGGATATTTCCGAACTGTATGAATGGCTGGATGGTGTCGAAGATAAACTGAATGACAAACAGCGCCAGATTGCTGTCGAGATATTGAAGGAGATTCGTTCACGCCTGAAGTTCCTGTTGGATGTGGGATTGGATTATCTGTCCCTGAACCGTGCTTCTGCAACCTTGTCGGGTGGCGAGAGCCAGCGTATCCGTTTGGCTACGCAGATCGGCAGTCAGTTGGTGAATGTCTTGTATATCCTCGACGAGCCGAGTATCGGGTTGCACCAGCGGGATAATGTCCGGCTGATCAATTCGCTGAAGGAATTGCGCGATACGGGTAACTCTGTTGTCGTGGTGGAGCATGACAAGGATATGATGCTCAATGCGGATTATGTGGTCGATATGGGGCCGAAGGCAGGCCGTTTAGGCGGTGAAGTGGTCTATGCCGGAACTCCGGAGGAGATGCTGAAAGCGGATACGCTGACTTCGGCTTACCTGAACGGAAAGATGGAGATCGCGGTTCCGAAAGAACGGCGCAAAGGGAACGGGCAGTTTATCACCATAAAAGGGGCAAGCGGGAATAACCTGAAGAATGTGGATGTCACCTTCCCGTTGGGGACGCTGATTTGTGTGACTGGTGTGTCGGGTAGCGGAAAGTCTACGTTGATTAATGCGACCTTGCAACCGATTCTCAGCCAGCATTTCTATCGCTCCCTGGAAGATCCGTTGCCTTATAAATCGATTGAAGGAATTGATAATATAGATAAGATCGTCAATGTGGACCAGTCGCCTATCGGACGTTCGCCGCGCAGTAATCCGGCCACTTATACCGGTGTCTTTTCGGATATCCGCAACCTTTTTGTGGAGCTGCCGGAGTCGAAAGTGCGTGGTTATAAGCCGGGGCGTTTCTCTTTTAATGTCTCCGGCGGACGTTGTGAGACTTGCAAAGGGAACGGCTATAAGACGATCGAGATGAACTTTCTGCCCGACGTGCTTGTCCCCTGTGAGGAATGCCACGGCAAACGGTATAACCGGGAGACGCTGGAAGTACGTTTTCGCGGTAAGTCCATTGCGGATGTGCTGGATATGACGATCAATATGGCTGTCGAGTTTTTCGAGAATGTCCCGTCTATCCTTTCCAAGGTGAAGGTTTTGCAGGATGTCGGCCTGGGGTATATCAAGCTGGGCCAGCCTTCGACTACGCTTTCCGGCGGCGAGAGCCAACGTGTCAAGTTAGCGACCGAATTGGCAAAGAAAGACACGGGCAAGACGCTCTATGTGCTGGATGAACCGACAACCGGCCTTCATTTCGAAGATATCCGCGTATTGCTCGGTGTCCTGAACAAGCTGGTCGATAAAGGCAATACGATCATTGTCATCGAGCACAACCTCGACGTCATCAAATCAGCCGACTACCTGATCGACATGGGCCCCGAAGGAGGCCGCAACGGCGGTCAAATCCTTTTCACCGGTACCCCCGAAAAGATGATCAAGTCTAAAACAAAGAGCTATACGGCTCCGTTTTTGAAGGAAGAATTAAAAAAATAAAGAGATATGAAGAATCCGATTCAAATGATTAAACAGTGCGTGGAGAAAGAGGAGCCTTACTTTCTGCTGCGTGGACAGGATATATGTGCATTGAAGGCTATTGAAACCTACTACGAAGAGGTAAAGGGGCATGTAAAAGATCCGTATTTTATAGAAGAGATCGAAGAGATAATGAAAGACTTCCGGGCTTTCCGGGAGGAACAGCAAACACACGTACCTGATTAAAGAATGGCGGACGACAGTTACAAAACCATAAAACAAGTAGCGGAAGGATATTATACGGAGAAGCGAAGCCGCTTTATCTCGTATGCCATCCCTGTGCGTACCGTGGAAGAGGTCAAGGAGCAACTGGATAAATACCGTAAGCAATATTACGACGCCCGCCATGTATGCTGGGCCTATATGTTAGGTCCCGAACGCCTGAACTTCCGTGCGAATGATGACGGGGAGCCGTCTTCAACAGCCGGCAAACCGATCCTGGGGCAGATCAATTCGAACGAGTTGACAGACATCCTGATCGTTGTGATCCGCTACTTCGGCGGAATCGAATTGGGAACGAGCGGCCTGATAGTTGCATACCGGACAGCAGCGGCTGAAGCAATTGCAGCTGCCGAGATTGACGAACGTACCGTTGATGAAGATATCACCGTTGCATTCGAATATCCTTACCTGAATGGTATCATGCGCATTGTCAAGGAAGATAACCCGGCGGTCGTTTCCCAAAAGTTTGATATGGATTGCGAAATGACGCTCCGCATCCGGAAGGGGGATGCCGAACGGTTGAAAGCACGCCTGCTCAAGGTCGAAAGTGCTTATCTGAAGGATTAATTATCATTTGATGAAATCCCAGAACCGATTTTTTAAATTAATTGTTGTATTACTATAATTCTAAACAAAAACAGTTCATTAATAATGAAGAAGATTCTTTTGTTTTCTTTTTTCCTGATGTTGGGATTGGTTGTTTCTCAATTCCTGCCCGCGATGGTGGGTGAGAGTTATTTATCGGTAAAGACGGTTTCCAACACGTTGCTATATGTTTGTCTTGCCTTTATCATGATCAATGTAGGGCGGGAGTTTGAAATGGATAAGAGCCGTTGGCGGTCTTACACCGAGGACTATTTTATTGCAATGGCGACAGCCGCTTTCCCCTGGATATTGGTTGCTTTGTACTATATGTTTGTCCTGTTGCCCGACATGTACTGGAGCAGTGGGGAAGCGTGGAAAGAAAACCTTCTGTTGAGCCGGTTCGCGGCGCCGACATCGGCAGGCATCCTCTTTACAATGCTTGCGGCAGCGGGGCTGAAATCATCCTGGGTATATAAGAAGGTGCAGGTATTGGCTATCTTCGACGACCTGGATACGATCTTGCTGATGATTCCTCTGCAGATCATGATGGTCGGACTGCGCTGGCAACTGGGTGTGATCATTCTGATTGTCATGGTGCTGCTGATTGTCGGATGGAAAAAGATGGGAAGCTATAATATGCGGCAGGATTGGAAAGCCATTCTTTTCTATGCCGTTGTCACCTGCGGGATTACACAAGCGGTTTACCTGGCGTCCAAATACCTCTACGGAGAGGATGCGAGCATCCATATCGAAGTGTTATTACCCGCCTTTGTTTTAGGGATGGTGATGAGGCATAAGCATATCGATACGAAGATAGAGCACAATGTGGCGACCGCCGTTTCCTTCCTGTTCATGTTTCTGGTCGGGGTCAGTATGCCGGTATTTTTCGGTGTCGACTTCGCGGCGCAATCGGCTGAAGCGACGACGATAACAGGTGCCCAGCCGATGATGTCATGGCCGGTGATCATCCTGCATGTCGTGATCGTTTCGTTCCTTTCCAATATCGGAAAATTATTCCCCTTGTTTTTTTACCGGGAGAGACGGAAGCGCGAGCGTCTGGCCTTGTCGATCGGTATGTTCACGCGCGGAGAGGTGGGAGCCGGCATTATCTTTATCGCACTTGGCTACAATTTAGGAGGGCCCGCTTTGATGATTTCTGTGCTTACCATAGTGTTTAATTTAATTTTAACTGGTATATTTGTCGTGTGGGTAGAGAAACTGACCCGCAGTGCATACGAGCTGGAAAAAGCCGGCAAGTAAGAATTTATTGTTAGGAAAAAACTTGGTGGAAGCGGACAGCAAGCCGCTTCCCATAAAATATAAAATACCAGTATGGACAGAACCATTAACGTTATCCTTAAACCTTTGCGTCGCTTTGCCACGCAAAAAGCGAACGCGAGTGTTTTGTTATTCATGGCTACGATCCTTGCCATGATATTCGCCAATTCTCCTTGGGCAGAATCCTATCATCATATCCTGTCGCATCCGATCGATTTGAAGATCGGGCATTTTACTCCATTCATGCACCACGGCGAACCGATGCCTATGCTGGCATTCGTCAATGACGCCCTGATGGCCGTCTTCTTCTTTGTGATCGGACTGGAAATCAAGCAGGAAATCCTGATAGGCGAGCTGAGTTCGATGCGGAAAGCCTTATTACCTATTATCGCCGCTTGCGGAGGAATGATCGTCCCGGTCGTTTTCTATTTTATCGTATGTCATTCGGCTCCGGAGGTGAGGGGAGTGGCTATTCCGATGGCGACCGATATCGCGTTTGCGCTCGCCGTCCTGGGTTTGTTAGGTAAACGGGTTCCGCTCAGTATGCGTATCTTCCTGACTGCCTTAGCTGTGGTGGACGATGTCGGCGGCATTATTATTATCGCCCTGTTTTATAGCGGTGACATCGCTTTCGAGCCGCTTCTGATCTCTCTCGCTTTGTTGGCTTTGCTGTATGCCGGCGGAAAGATGCGGGTGAATAATATGTTCTTTTATTATATAGTCGGGTTCTTTGTCTGGATGCTGTTCCTCGAATCCGGTATCCATCCGACGATAGCCGGCGTACTGGTTGCGTTTACCGTACCCGCCCGCCCGGTTGTCAAGCTGGACGCTTTTACCGACGAGATGGCCGGCTATCTGAGCATGCTCGATTATACGGAGGTGCGCCATTCCAGGAAAGCCGAAGTCCTTTCACCCACGCAGATCCAGGTACTCAATAATATCCATTCGTTGGCCGACAAGACGATCAGTCCGCTCCAAAGCATTGCCGACAAACTGCATCCGCTTGTCAACTACCTGATCTTGCCGCTCTTTGCATTTGTCAATGCAGGCGTAACCTTTGGCGACATACAGATATCATCTCTTCCCGGCGTACCGTTAGCCGTATTCCTCGGCCTGTTTCTCGGAAAATCGTTGGGGATATTCCTGTTTACCTATCTCTTCATCCGGTTGGGTTTTGCGGCTATGCCGGCAGGAGCCAGTAAATCGAAATTGTTCGGCGTGTCGATGCTGGGAGGCATCGGCTTTACGGTCGCCCTCTTTATCGCAAACCTCTCTTTTGCCGGGATGCCCGGTATGGGGGATGATTTGTTGAACCAGGCGAAGTTAGGCGTATTCGCCGGCTCGTTTATTTCCGGTTTGTGCGGCTATTTGATCTTAAAGAAAATATTACCTAAAACAGCATAAGATGGACAGACGCAAATTTATTCAGACAGGAGTAGCCGGAGTAGCGGGCCTTTCTCTATCCCATACCGGGTTAGCAAACATTCAAATATCACTGCCTTCAGACGTGTCGGTCGACAAGGTGAAGTTAGGAAAAACCGGATTGAAGGTCTCCCGTATCGCTATGGGTACCGGAACGAAAGGCTGGAACTTCCAATCCAACCAGACACGGGCAGGACAGGATCATTTCACCCGGATGGCCCGCCACGGTTACGAACGCGGCATCCGTTTCTTCGACATGGCCGACACCTACGGTTCCCAACCCTTCGTCGGAAAAGCCATCGAAGGCCTGCCCCGTGAGAAACTCACCCTCATGAGCAAGATGTGGACCTACGACGAAGGCTCGGATAAGATAGAACCTGTCCGCAAAACCCTCGACCGTATGCGCAAGGAAGCCAACACCGAATATTTCGACATCCTCCTGATGCACTGCATGACAAAAGGCAATTGGGGCGAAACCCGCAAGTTCTACATGGATGGTTTCGCACAAGCCAAAGCAGACGGTATCGTGAAAGCTGTCGGCGTCTCCTGCCATAATTGGGACGCGATGGTGGAAGCCGTCAACAACCCCTGGTGTGACGTGATCCTCGCCCGCCTGAATCCCTTTGAAAGCCATATGGACGGCAGCCGCGACGACGTCAACCGCCTCCTCGGCCGTGCCCGCGAGAAGGGTAAGGGTATCATCGGCATGAAGATCTTCGGCGAAGGACAGCACGTAGCCGACGACGAACGCGAGCAATCCCTCCGTTATGCCATCACCGAAAGCAATCTCCACTGCATGACCCTCGGCATGGAATCCATCGCCCAGATGGATGACGCCATCGAACGGGTGATGCGTCTTGCCAAGCGATAGAGCCTACCGCACCGCATGCCGTACCTTGTGCCGCAACTGGTAATCCGCCGTCAACAGGATAAAGATAAGCAGTTCGGCACAGGGAACAGCCAGCCACAACCCCTTTTCACCCAACAGAGGAGGGAGGATCAGGAAGCACGCCGTCATCCCCACAATCCCCCGCAAGGTCATAAAGAACATCGCCTTGCGTGCCAGTTCGATACTCTGGTAATACCCGATCCAGACGATGTTCAGGGCAAAGCAGACAAACCCCGCCGCAAAGTAGGGGATTCCCCCCGTCGCAATCTCATACGCCCTGTAGCCGGGTTCCAGAAACATCGCCACGATATACGGGCATAAAACATACATCACCGCAAATGCTAATAGCCCCGACACGAAAGCCGTCTTCAACGACAGCCGGAAGGTCGTGTGCACCCGCGCCGCATCGCCGGTCCCATAGTTGTAGCTGATGATCGGCTGTGCCGACTGCGCAATCGCGTTGGCGATCATAAAGACGATCGGCAGGCAGTAGCACGCCACGCTATAGGCCGCCACCCCGTCTTCATGAAGCACGCGGATGAATGCATAATTCCCCACCAGCATCATGCAGGCGATCGCCAACTCGCCCAACATCGCCGAAGCTCCCAAGCGAACCATATAGCCTGTGTTCCGGCAGGTCAGCAGCAAACTTTTCATACTCATTTTGAGCTTATACAGACGCAGCGTCCTGGAGCAGCCTAAAAGATAGCCCAACACCATCACACCCCCGGCCACCTGTGCCAACGCAGTCGCCAACGCCGCCCCCATCAGCCCCATCTGCATCGGAAAGACGAACACATAATCGAGCACTACATTCAACAGTGCCGGAACGACATTGCACAACATCGCAAACTTCGGCGAGCCATCCAGCCGGATGATAAACATCCCGATATTCGCTAACATGCTGAAGATAAAAAACGGCACGATCCAGTCCATATACTCTAACACAAGCGGAAGCAACTGCCCGGAACTGCCTAACAGATAAGCCGTCTGCTTATTAAAGACAAAAATTAGTGTCATCGACACCGCCATCAACAGAAGCGACACCAAGAGTGCCTGCGTAATATTGATATTAGCCGCCTTCACCCTTCCCTGCGACAGATGCACCGACGCCACGACCGACGCGCCGACGCCGAAAAGCAGCCCGACCCCCGTCGTCACCATAAAAAGCGGCGCGACGATATTAACCGCCGCCAACGCATCACTGCCGACACCGCGCCCGACGAATATACCGTCCGCAATGGTGATACACGCCATGCAAACCATTCCTAACAAAGTCGGGAAAAAGATCTTCCGAAACAACACCGGAATATCCATACTGCCAAAATCAATGCGATCCCTCTGCATACTTCTCTCTTTTTTATACCGGGAGGCAAAAGTAGCCTTTTATAGCGGATGAAAAATTACCATTTGGTAATAAATGACCGGATAATCTTCATATAAAATACTTATATTCGCAAAAAAACTGTTTGTCAACTGTGTAACCGTTAAAATTCAGGAAATATGGCAAAGTATCTGTATTATGTTTATGCCTGCTGCCTTTTAGTTTTAGTCAGCGGATGTAAGGAAACGCGGAGCGAGGAAGGCGAGGAGCTGCCTTTCAGCCCGTATGTGGAGGCCTTTACCTCCGGAACAATCTCCAGGTACACGCCTGTCTACCTGATCTTCAACCAGACGATACCCGCCGACCGCATCAAGCCGGACCACCTTCGCAAGCTGATCCGCATCAAGCCCGAGACAGCCGGCGAACTGACCTTCGAGAACAACCGGACCATCGTTTTCAAGCCCGCCAAAGGCTTCGAGCGCGACACCCGCTACGAAGTCCGCGCCGACCTCTCCGAATGGTTCGACACCGAAGGCAAAGACGAACATTTCATCTTCAACTTCGCCACCCTGCCGCTCGCCCTGCGCGGTAACCTCCAATCCTTCGATATCAGTGAGAAGAATGAGAACGGCTACGACCTCGTCTGCACCCTTTTCACCCCCGACAAGGAAGCGCCCGAAACCGTAGAGCCGCTCGTCCGCTTCTCGGAGAAAGCCGATGCCGTCTGGGAGCATAGCCCCGACGGGAAGAAACACCAGCTTTCCATCGCCAACCTCCAGGCAGGGGCGGAGGGAGCACGCACCTTCGCACTCTCTGTCGCACCGAACAAGTTGAAAGTACCCGAAGAAGAACTCCTGTCGGTCGACATCCCCGCGATGAACGATTTCGGCGTCTATGACGTGCAATATGTCTCGGACCCCGAACGCTACATCGAAGTCACCTTCACGAAACTCCTCGACGCCACCCAGAATATGCAAGGCCTCGCCTGGATCGACAAAAACAAGTCGGACGCCGTCAACGTAGACGGCAATAAACTCCGCCTCTATCCCGACGCCGGCACCAAAGGCGCACTGAACGTCCACCTGAATAAAAACATACGCAGCAAGAACGGCCTGACCCTCGGCGAAAGCATCGTCCGGCAGGTCGAAGTCAACCAGACCTTGCCCGACGTCCGCTTTATCGGCGACGGCGTGATCATCCCCCAGTCCACGCAGCTCAGCGTACCCTTCCAGGCCGTCTACCTTCGCGGCGTGGTCGTGCGCGTCATCAAGATACTCGAACAAAACATCGGGCAGTTCCTCCAGGTGAACAACCTCGACGGTACAGGCGACCTCATGCGTGTCGGCCGCCTCGTCGCCCGCAAAACGATCTTCCTCGACGATGATCCGACACACGACCTCACCGAATGGAAGACCTACGCCATCGACCTGAAATCGCTGATCGACCCCGAGCCGGGTGCCATCTACCGCATCGAGCTGTCGTTTAACCGCGATCTCTCCGCCTATCCCTGTCCGGACCTCGTGAAGGCAAGCAAAGAGCAGATTCTCGCCGAAGACGAAATCAAATTCAAGGAAGAAAGCAGCCGTTTCGACGAAGGCGGCTACTACTATTACAACGGCGACTTCAACTGGTCCGACTATAACTACTCGGAGCGCAACAACCCCTGCTCGAAGAGCTACTATTCCAACACGACGACCGGCAAGAACGTCCTCGCCACCAACCTCGGCCTCATGGCGATGAGCGGCGAAGACAACACGATGACCGTCCTCGTCCACAACCTCCTCAGCACCCATCCCGAACGCGGCGTGAAAGTCACCGCCTGCAACTACCAGCACCAGGAGCTTGCCCGAGGCACGACGGACGACAAAGGACAAGTCGTCCTGCCCCTCGCGACAGGCAAACCCTTCTACCTTGTCGCCTCGCTCGGCGCACAACGCTCGTACCTCCGCGTGGACGGCGGCTCGGCGCTCTCGTTAAGCTCGTTCGACGTCTCCGGCGAAGTCGTTCAGAAAGGCATCAAAGGATTCATCTACGGCGACCGCGGCGTCTGGCGTCCGGGCGACACGCTCCACCTCGGCTTTATGCTGAACGACCGCACCCGGAAGCTTCCTGCCAATCATCCCGTTATCATGGAACTCTATAACCCCCTCGGCCAGCTCTACCTCCGGCAGACACAGACGAAGGGAGTCTCCGGTCTCTACGCCTTCGACATGCCGACCGAGGCCGATGCCCCGACAGGCGCCTGGAACGTCAACGTGAGCGTCGGCGGCGTCACCTTCAGCAAGCGCCTCCGTATCGAGACGATCAAGCCGAACCGCCTGAAGATATCCCTCGCGATGCCCAAAAAAAATTTGCTCCGCGGCAAACCCTTCGATGCTGCCATGCACGTCGAATGGCTGCAAGGCGCGACCGCCCGCAACCTCAAATACGACATCCAGGGTACTTTTATCTCGACCCCGACAACCTTCTTAGGCTATAAGAACTTCACGTTCGACGATCCCTCGAAAGTCTTTAACAGCGAAGAAAGCAAGCTCATCTCCGGCGTGACCGACGCGACAGGCAACGCCACCGTCACCGCCCGTTTCGAGATCGGCGCCTCAGCCCCTGGCATGTTGCTCGCCAACTTCGTGACCCGCGTCTATGAAGAATCCGGCGATTTCAGCATCGACGCCGACCGGGCGCTCTATTCCCCATATACGCGCTACGCCGGCATCCAGTCGCCCCAGCAGGATAAGGAACAATTGAACACCGGAACGAACTACACCTACACCGTTGCCTCCGTCGATTACACCGGCCAGGCTGCGGTAAACACCGAACTCGAGGTGAAGGTCTACAAAGTCTATTGGTACTGGTGGTGGAGCTCCGACAACAGCCAGTTGGCCAATTATGTATCCGATTCCTACAACAAACCCGTCAAAACCTTCACCCTCCGGACAGGCGCCGACGGAACCGCCAACTTCCGCCTCTCCTTCGCCGACAATGAATGGGGAACCTACTTCATCTCGGTGAAAGACCCCGAAAGCAAACACTCAACAGGCGTGATGAGCTACTTTGACTGGCCCTACGGCGAAGGGCGGCGCGATGCCGACGGCTCTTCATCCGCTAATATGTTGAGCTTCAAGACCGACAAAGAGACCTATGCGCCAGGCGAGAAGATGACCGTCACCTTCCCATCCGCGAAAGGCAGCCGCGCCATTGTCAGCATCGAGAACGGTACAAGACTGCTTTCCGTCAGCGAATACGACTGCACGGAAGGGCAGACCACCCTCCGCCTTGACGTCACAGCGGAGATGCAGCCCAACGCGTACATATATATAACGCTCCTCCAGCCCCACGGCGTGACGAAGAACGACCTGCCGATCCGTATGTACGGCGTCGTCCCCTTCACTGTGACATCCCCCGAGAGCCACCTCGCGCCCGTTATCCGGACGGCGGACGAGATCAAGCCCGAATCCTCCTACAGCGTCACCGTTTCGGAAAAGAACAGACGCCCGATGGCCTATACGTTGGCGATTGTCGACGAAGGGCTGCTCGACCTCACCCGCTTCCGCACGCCCGACCCCTGGCAGGCGTTCAACGCGCGCGAAGCATTGGGCGTCAGCACCTGGGACCTCTATAACTACGTCGTCGGCGCGTATGGCGGCCGCATCGAGCAGCTATTCAGCATCGGCGGTGACGACGCGCTCAACAAAGGCCCGAAAGCCATCGTCAACCGCTTCAAGCCCGTCGTACAGTTTGCCGGCCCGTTCGCCCTCGGAAAAGGGGAGAAGCGGCAGCACACGTTCCGGATGCCCAACTATAACGGCCGTGTCCGCATGATGGTCGTCGCCGGTGATGGGGAAGCATACGGAAATGCCGAAAAGAGCGTGATGGTGCGCAAGCCCGTGATGCTGCTCGGTACCCTTCCACGCGTGATCGGCGTGGGAGAGGAGATGGCCGTTCCCGCCACCGTCTTTGCCACGGAGAAAGGCGTCGGCGACGTCCGTGTCACCATCTCCTGCTCCGGCAATATGGAGGTTGTCGGTGAAGCCGCCCGCACGCTGAACTTCACGGAGACGGGCGACAAGCTCGCACAATTCCACATCCGCGTGAAAGACCGTCCGGGAGCCGGACGGGTGACGATCACCGCCACCGGTAAGGGCGAAAAATCGGTTTACGAGACAGACCTCGAAATCCGCAGCGTCCGCCGCCCGCAGGTCAAAGTGACGCCCGTCACACTCGAAGCCGGAAAATCCTGGAAAGGAACCGTCACGATGCCGGGCGTGGCAGGGACGAACAGCCTCACGCTCGAAATGTCGGACGTGCAGCCGGTCAATCTGTTAGCGCGCCTCAGTTATCTGTTAGGTTATCCGCATGGATGTGTAGAGCAGATTACGTCGAAGGGGTTCCCGCAATTATATTTGAATGAATTTACCGCGTTGACCGCCGACGAAAAACAATCCGTCGAAAACGCCGTGAAAGAGGTCATCCGCCGCCTGCGTTCCTACCAGACGGTAGACGGCGCCTTCTCCTACTGGCCCGGCGGGACAAGCAGCAACGCTTGGGGAACGGTCTACGCCACGCATTTCCTGACCGAAGCCGCCACAAGGGGGTACCTCGTGCCCGATGCCATGCGGCGCAGCGTCATCGGTAACCTCGTGCGCACGGCACGCGGCTGGAAACCGGTGGCATCCTATTACGAACGTTCCGAAGAAATGACGCAGGCCTACCGCCTCTACGTCCTCGCCCTCGCCGGATCGGCCGAAGTAGGAGCGATGAACCGCTTGAAAGAGAGCAAGACGCTTCAACCCATGAGCCGCTGGCTGTTGGCCTCCGCCTACGCGCTTGTCGGACGGGCGGACGTCGCACGCGAGCTGACCGCCAAGACAACGGAGCTGACGACCGCCTACACGGAGTATGACCAGACCTTCGGCAGCAACCTCCGCGACCGCTCCATCCGCCTGATGGCGCTCTGCCTGCTCGACGAAAGCGCCCCGGCTGCCCGTCTGGCTGATGAAATCTCGAAGACGCTCGCTTCCGATGACTGGCTCAGCACACAGGAGACGGCCTTCAGCCTCATCGCCCTTTCCGGCTATATGAAGCGTTACAAGACGGCCGCCTCCATGGACTTCTCCTACACCTCCGCAGGCAAGACGGAGGATATCTCGACGACAAAGAACGTCTGGACAAAGCCCCTGCTCGACAAGGCCGCACCTTCCGCTCCCTTGGAGATCCGGAACACCGGAAAGTCCACGCTCTTCGCCCGTCTCATCACCGAAGGCATCCCAGCCGAAGGCCGTGAGGAAGCCTACGCAAACGGCCTCTCCCTCGCCGTCAGCTATACGGATCAGGCAGGTAACCCGGTCGATGCCTCCGCACTGCCGCAGGGTACAAATTTCGTTGCCGTCGTCACCGTCCGCAACCCTTCGTCGCATGGCGTGAATAACTTGGTGCTCACCGAAGTGTTCCCCGCCGGATGGGAAATACTCAACACCCGCTTCCTTAGTGAGGGTGCGACCGACGCGAAAACGCCCGGCATCAACTACCAGGACATCCGCGACGACCGTGCCTACAGCTACATCGACCACCTCCCCGCCGGACGGCAGGTGACAGTCAAAATCAACCTCTGCGCCGTCTACCCCGGCCGCTTCTACCTGCCGCCGGTCTACATCGAAGCGATGTACGACCATTTGATGCGTGCGAATACGGAAGGGAAGATGGTGACGGTGGAATAACAGGTGATATCCTGTATCATAAAGTCTAAACTCTGTCTTAGCTCTGTAAGAAAAGCATCCCTTTAATCCAAGACGTAAGCCTTGGGTTAAGGGGATGCTTCTTTTTTCTTAGCTCTTACAGGGCTCGAAGACAAGAGGTATTGCTTTTTAAGGAGATGTGTCAAAAGTTCTATTTATAGCGTCTGTGTCCTGGCGGTCCCGGATCAAGTCCGGGATGACTACACCCGCCATCTCATCCTAATCATTGTAAATCAGTTTAGTATGAGGTTGCGGGTCAAGCCCGCAATGACACGCTAAACATTAAAATTTACTTTTGACACATCCCCTTATGATCTGTCGATCTTACAGGGATTTTAGAAAGCTTTGAGATAATAATTGTCATTTTATAAGATTTTGAGGTAATCTCGAGGATGCTGTTTTTTTACTCTTTTTGATAGATTAGTAAAAATAGTTGAAAATAGGATTTCCAGTCTTTTTTTAATCTTTCTAAAAATCAAAGGATACAATATTGAATTTCAAATAATTTTATTTGCAAAAAAGCTTGTTTTTCAAAAGTTATATCATACCTTTGCGAATGACTAAAAAAAAGGAACGTTTTTTTTAGTCATTTTAGCATAAAACACGTTTTACAGTGCAAAAGCATATACTTTCATACCATAAAACGTGTTTTACAGTGCAAAAGCATATACTTTCATACCATAAAACGTGTTTTGCAGTACAAAAGCATATACTTTTATACCATAAAACGTGTTTTACAGTGCAAAAGCATATACTTTCATACCATAAAACGTGTTTTACAGTGCAAAAGCATATACTTTCATACCATAAAATGTGTTTTATAGTGCAAAAGCATATACTTTCATACTATAAAACGTGTTTTACAGAGTAAAAGTACTATTTACAATTTCATTAAATGCTTTATTTGATATGGACGCTTATTTCTAATATAAATATATAAACTAAACAAATTAAATTATGGCTAAAATCCAGAGTTTCGCAAAGTCGAAACTAAAAGTAAATGAACTTCTTGCCTTTTGTCAGGCTGTTTATAATCAAATCTTAACTGCAAATGCAGATATGACGAAATTTCAACCACAATTGGATAAATTTAAGGAAGCTATAGCTGATTTTGATGCTTCAAGTATGAAAATCTCAAAAAGTTTGTGGACTGACGCTATGAAAAGCACAAACAAAGTACGTAACCAAATCCGATCCAGTGCTTTCTCACTAATCCGGGGATATAATGCCGAACCGGACGGTGATAATAAAAGAGCTGCTGTTTTCCTGATGCCGATGGTCGATAGATATGTAGGTATATATAATCATTCATTTGATGACCAGACTGGATATTACTATAACCTGATCGAGACTTCCCGTTCGGATGAATTTAAAACCTATGTCGAACAATTAAAATTAGATGCTTTATTTACAAAATTACAAACAGCGAATAACGAATGTGCCCACTGTTCGTCTAACCGGTCTGTAGAATCAGGTAAACGAAACATGCCGCTTCGGACTTCCGTATCACGTAAGAATTTAATTGTTGCATATGATAATCTTGTCTTTCGTCTGAATTCGTTGGCTGAGGCAAATGGCGATTCGGATTTTATTATCTTATTTTCATGGTGGAATGAGGAAATCGATAAATTCCGCGTTACCTTCAGTAATCGCTACGGCAAGGGCAAGGGCGGTAAGACGGCTGGCGGCGACATGAGCAAACATGATCCGAAAACGGGGCTTCCGTATGAACGTCCGGGGATACTCTGATTAATAGAAGGAAGATGTATCAAAAGTCCTATTTATAGCATCTGTGTCCTGGCGGGCTTGACCCGCCATCTCATACTAATTATTATAAATCAGTTTAGTATAAGATTGCGGGTCAAGCCCGCAATGACACGCTATAACATTAAAACTTACTTTTAACACATTCCCAATGACACGCTATAACGTTAAAACTTACTTTTAATACATCCACAATGATATACTAAAGCGTTAGAACTTACTTTCGACACATCCTCCCAATGGCTCAAAGTAGAAATATGGAAAGGGGCAGGTTTATTCCCTGCCTCCTCCCAATGCCTTATAAAGATTGATTACACTTTGTATCTCTGCAAAACGGTTTGCTGTTTGTGACAGCTGTGCGCTTAATAAAGATTGACGGGCGGTCAGCACTTCCAGATAAGTGGTCGTGCCGTGCTCCATCAACAGAGAAGTGCTTGTCAATGCCTTTTGCAGGGAAAGAATTTGCTTATCGAATAAAAGCGTTTTCTCCTTGCTTGTCTGATAGGCGACTAAAGCATCGTTTACTTCACTTCCAGCATTCAAAAGTGTCTGCTGGAAAGCTAAGCTAATTTCTTCCTGCTGGGCTTTCGCGATACGGTATTGTGCCATGATTTGCCCTTTGTTGAACAACGGTTGCGTAAGTGAGCCGACAGCCGAAGCTAAGAATTTACCCGGATTGACAATCATGCTTCCTGCGGAGTTTGTCCAACCTGCACTTCCGCTCAACACGATAGACGGATAGAAAGCGGAGCGGGCTTGATTAGTCCCGTAGAAGGCCTGTTCCAACGAACGCTCGGCGGCACGGACATCCGGACGGTTTGAAAGCATCTGCATGGGGATACCGACAGCTAAGTCGTCGGGAAATTGCTGTCCTTCCAGGCTGCTGCGTTCATAGGCGCGGGGCGTCTCGGCAAGCAGCAGGGCAAGTCCGTTTTCCACCTTATTGATTTGTTCCTTCAGATCGAGGACGGAGGTCTGGACGTTGTAATAGGCGGCCTCCATCTGGGAGGTGGCAGCTTCGTTTGCCATGCCTGCGTTCATCAGTGCACGAGTCGAGGCGACAGTCTCTTTCCAGGCTTCTGCCGTTTGCTCAGCGATGGCGAGTTGTTCGTCTAACATCAGCAACGTATAATAGGTATTGGCTATTCTGGAGATCAACTGTGTCCGTACGGCCTGCTGGTAGTCCTTGCTCTGGGCGTAGAGGGCTTTAGCCTGCTGTTTGGCATTGCGCAGACGGCCGAAAATATCCAATTCCCAACTGGCGGTAATCGGCAATGAATAGGTTTGCGTTGCCTTATGACCGTCAAAACTGCTTACTGCTCCCTGTGGGGATAAGGCGAATGACGGGAGGAAGGCGAGCTTGGCGGACATCAAGGCGGCATCTGCCTCTTCCACGCGCAATTGGGCCGATTGCAGATCGGTGTTGTTTTGCAACCCTTGTTCGATAATGGATTGTAACATCGGGTCTGTAAAGAGTTCCCGCCAATCCATATTACCGAAGTTAACCGTGTCATTTGCCATCACTTCTTCTCCGTAGAGATTGTCCGGAGTGGTGGTTGTAGGTTGATATTTATTGTATATGCCGCAACTGCTCAATAAAGCAGTTGCGGTTGTTAACAGGATTATTTTCTTCATACTTCACTATTATTATCTTTATTAAACTCGCTGCGTTCACTCTGGCTCTTTTCTTTTTCCAGCGCTACTTGCATATCGGCTTCTTCTGCCATCGGCTTGCGTATCTTCTCCTGCAAGTATTCGAAGATGATATAGAATACCGGCACGACGAACAGCAGGGCTAATGTTCCGATTGCCATACCGCCGACGACACCTGTTCCGAGGGAACTGTTACCATTGGCGCCCGCACCCGTGGAGAACATCAATGGAAGCATACCGAAGATCATCGTGAGCACGGTCATCAGGATCGGACGGAAACGGGCCTGTGCGGCAGAATAGGCCGATTCGACGATGCCCATTCCTTTGCGGCGGCGCTCGATGGCGAACTCGGTAATCAGAATTGCTGTCTTTGCCAGAAGGCCGATCAACATGATTACACCTGTTTGCAGGTAGATGTTGTTTTCCAATCCGAATATCTTGGCAAACAGGAAGCTGCCCATCAGTCCGAACGGCACCGAAAAGATGACGGCGAACGGCACGAGGAAGCTTTCATACAAGCAGGACAGGATCAGGAAGATAAGCACGATACAGACGGCATAGATGAAGAGTGTCTTCAATCCGCTGTTACCGGCTTCTTCACGTGCCATACCTCCATATTCGTAACCGTATCCGGTAGGAAGGACTTGTGCGGCGACTTCTTCGATTGCGTTTTGCACTTCACCGGAGGAATATCCATCAGCCGGGTTTACATTGGCTGTGATACTGCTATAGAGGTTGAAACGGTTCGCAACTTCTGCTCCCTGCACTTTCTTCAGGGTGACGAATTGGCTGATCGGCGCCATTTCCGCTCCGTTTCTGACGAACATATTGTTCAACGAATGTTCATCCAGGCGGTATTCAGGCGAAGCTTGCATCATCACACGGTAGACTTTACCGAATTGGTTATAGTTGGAGATATAGGCGCCACCGCAATAGCTTCCCAATGCATCGAGCACGGTTGCCGGCGAGATACCTGCACGCTTACACTTGGCTGCATCCACATCGACTGAAACCTGCGGGAAGTTCATGGCATAGGAGGTGTAGGCCATTGCTACTTCCGGACGCTGGTTGAGGGCGCCGAGGAACTTCATGGTGTTTTCGTAGAAGACAGCCATATCGCCTCCGGTCTTGTCCTGGAGGTTCAACTCGATGGAGTTACCCATACCATAGCCTGGAATCATACCGGGCTGGAAACAGAAGATTTGGGCTTCCTTGATTCCGTGGAACTGTGCGTTGAGGCGTGACATCACTGCGTTGGCGGTGTGTTCGCTGCCTTTCCGGTCGTCCCAGTTCTTCAGACGGATGATAATCGTACCGTAGGAAGTACCTTGTCCGGCGATCAGTCCGTATCCGGTGATCTTGGCGTAGTGTTCCACTTCATCTGTCTGTTTGATAATGTCTTCGACCTTATTCATCACCTTTGTTGTTTCCTCCAATGTGCTACCGGGTGAAACGCTGACGTTAATCATCATCGTACCCTGATCTTCCTGGGGCACAAGTCCCGTCTTGGTCGTGTTCATGAAGTAGGCGAGCAAGACGATGGTGGCAACCAATGCCGTCCATACCATCCAACGGTGGTGGATGAAGAAGAGCACGCCTTTCTTATATTTACCCAACATAGCATTGAACGAAGCGTTGTAGGCTGCACGTACCCGTCCGTTCAGGCTTTTCTCGCTCTTTGTCCCGTCGGAAGGTTTCATCAACAGGGCGCATAAGGCCGGACAGAGTGTCAAGGCACAGATACAGGATAACCCTACAGCCGTAGCCATCGTGACACCGAACTGCGTATAGAAGATACCGGAAGTACCGCCCATAAAGGTAACGGGCACGAATACGGCCATGAACACGCAGGTACAGGAGATAACCGCCATCGTTACATCACTCATGGCGTCTTTCGTAGCCTGGTAAGGAGATTTATAGCCGGCATCGAATTTCGCCTGCACGGCTTCTACCACGACGATGGCGTCGTCCACCACTGTTCCGATCGCCAACACAAGGGCGAACATCGTCAAGATATTGATACTGAAGCCGGCAGCCATCAGGCAGGCAAAGGTTCCGATCAGCGAGACAATGATGGAGATAGATGGGATTAATGTACTCTTGAAGTCTTGCAGGAAGAAGTACACGACGAGGATAACCAAAATGATGGCGATAAACAACGTTTCGACTACATTGTGGATAGATGCGAACAGGAAGTCGTTCGAGCTCATCAGGGTGACAAATTCGGTTCCCTCAGGCAGCTTCTTGGACATTTCATCCAACAGGTTCGTTATCTTTTCGTTAACGGTGGTCGCATTGGCACCTGCCACCTGGAAGGCGATGAATGTCACGGCCGGTTTGCTGTCCATCTCTCCGTGAAAAGCATAGGAAAGAGCGCCTAATTCCACATCGGCTATGTCTTGCAGACGCAGGACGGAGCCATCGGCGTGCGAACGGATGACTGTGTTCTTAAATTCATCCACGCTTTTCAATCTTCCGCGATATTTCATAGTGAACTGGAAGACGTTTTTCGAGTTCTCGCCTAAGGAACCGGTAGGCGCTTCAATGTTCTGTTCGCCTAAGACGGCTGTTACGTCCGAGGGGATAAGGCTGTATTGCGCCATTAGTTCCGGTTTCAGCCAGATACGCATACTATAGGTATTACCTAACTCCAGCACATCGCCTACGCCTTCGATACGTTTGATCTCCGGGATGACATTGATGTCGAGGTAGTTGGCAAGGAATGTCTCGTCGTACCGCCCGTCGTTGCAAACCAATGTATTGATCTGCAAGAAGCTGGTCTGGCGTTTCTGTGTGGCCACACCGATTCTTGTTACTTCGGCGGGCAACAGGCCCTGGGCCTTCGAGACACGGTTCTGCACGTTGACTGCGGCCATGTCCGGGTCCGTCCCCTGTTTAAAGTAGACCTGGATAACGGCTGATCCGGCATTACTTGCCGTGGAAGTAATGTACATCATGTTTTCCACACCGTTGATACTTTCTTCCAACGGCATGATGACGCTGTTCATCACAGCTTCGGCATCAGCACCTGTATAATTGGCGGTTACATATACCGTAGGAGGTGCGATATCGGGATATTGCTCCACCGGCAGGGTAAAGAGCGAAATCAATCCGATAATCAAAATCAGCACGGAGATGGATATAGCCATTACCGGCCGCTTTATAAATATATTACCTTTCATATTCGATCATTTATTTAACTTGTGTTCCTTCACGCAATAGACCGGCGCCTTCGGATACGATCTCATCACCTGCTTTCAATCCGTCAAGCACAATGTATTCGCGTCCGTTATTTACTTCGGCAATCGTTATTAATGTGGAAACGGCTTTGCCATCCACTACCTTGTAGACTATTGTCTGATCTTGCAGCCGCACGGTTGCCCCTTGCGGGATGACAAGGCTGTTCTTATAGGTGTTCGGGATAATCACATTGCCTGACGCTCCACTATGAAGCAAGCGCGATTCGTTGGGAAACACGGCGCGTACTCCAACTGTACCTGTCTGCCGGTCGATGACTCCGCTGATCGATTCGATTTTTCCTTTTATGTCATAGATGGATTTATCGTTAAGTTGGAGTTCCACTTCCGGCATGTTTGCTAATGCTTCGTCCATTGTCCCGTATTGCCGCGTCATGCTCAACAACTGATTTTCCGTCATCGAAAAGTAGACGTACATTTCCGAATTGTCGGAAACTGTCGTCAACGGCTGGGGGATGGAAGGGCCGACCAATGCGCCTACACGATAGGGCAGCATACCGATAACACCGTCACTCGGGCTCTTGACTTCCGTGTATGACAAGTTGTTGCGGGCGTTGATCTCTTGCGCTTCGGCTTGTGATAACTGTGCTTTAGCTGTCAGATAGGTGTTCTGGCTTGTCTTCAGGTTAAATTCTGAAACGACTTTTTGAGCGTACAATTCTTTCGCACTGTTATAGGTCAGTTCGGCTGTAGCCAATCCTGCTTTTGCGGCTTCCACGTTTGCGATGGCTGTCTTTAATGCCGCTTTATAAGGAACCTGGTCAATGATGAACAGCACTTGCCCGCGCCGGACCTTTTGTCCTTCCGATACGCATAGCTTTTCGATCATTCCGGATACTTGCGGATAAATGTCGATGTCCTGACGTCCGCGAATTGTCGCCGAATAAGCAGTCGAAAGTTCCTTATCGGTAGGAGTTACTTTCATGATTGCATAATTAGGGTTCATCTGTACATCCGGTGTTTGCTTGCAGGATGTAAACCATAATACACAACTGATAATCCCTATCAGTTGAATCCATTTCTCACTTACTTTTGCCATTTCTTTACTATTTAAATGATGGGGGCGAAGGTAGGTGAAAGTAGAACAGTGACTATTATTTATTTTTCGCCAAAGATGTTCTATTTTCGCTAATTATAGTTTGATGTAGTACTATTTCTTATTTTAGGAGTAAAATAGAACATAAATGGCGGGAAATAAAACACTTTCCTTATGATCATATTTCACATCTTTGTCGTCATAAATAATATGAGTATGAAAAAAGGGACAGTTACGACAATCGGTATCGAAGATTTTAAGGCCAATAGTCATATAATTGATTATGTGGATGATGACTTCGTTGTTATAAATAGTTTGGAAAATCTTCCTAACAGTAATGATACGGTGAGACTGAATTGCTTCCTTGTCATATTTTGTATTGAAGGATGTGTGCAGTTGGAAATGAATACCAAGACTTATTTGCTTGAAGCCAATCATATGATGATTTGTTTACCTACTGCTGTTTTAAGTCATGCATTGATCAGTCCCAAACATAAAATAAGTATTATGGGATTCTCGACCCGCTTTCTTCAAAGGACGGTAAAGATGGACAAAGAAACATGGAATACTATTTCATATGTATATAATAATCCGGTTAAATATGTGGAAGAAAGCGATAATTTGATTTTCAAATTATATACGGATTTAATCATAGAGAAGATCAATCAAGAGCCTCAATTGTATTATGGAAAAGAGATCATGCAATATCTGTTTTCCGCCCTTTTTTGTGAGATGATAGCCAATCTGAAAATGAATGTCGATCATCCGGCGGAGGCGAAAAAAATGAAGGACGGAATGAAGCAGGCGGATTATATCTTTAAGAGGTTTATGGAGAAATTATCAATGGACAACGGATCTCACCGTTCCGTACAGTATTATGCGAATGAACTTTTCTATACGCCTAAATATCTATCCAAAGTGATTAAACAAGTATGCGGAAGGGGACCGCTGGATTTGATAAACGAACATACCATAGAGCTTATAAAATATCAGCTGAAGCATTCGGAGAAGTCGATTAAGGAGATCGCGGAAGAGTTTAATTTTTCCAATATATCTTTCTTGGGAAAGTATGTGAAAGCTCATTTGGGCATGTCTCCGTCGAACTATAGGAATTCGGAGGAAAATTGAACAATTATTATGGGACGCAGATGACGCAGACGAGCGCAGAGTAACGCAGATATTATTTATTTTCAATAAAATAAGTCTGCGTTCGTCTGCGTATTCTGCGTTATCTGCGTCCGGTTTATTAGAGATATGACACACTGCCTTTGTTTGGCTCTATGTTTATTGGAGATATTCGACCAGTTTAGCCGGCAGGTAGAATGTATTGTTTTTGTCAACATATACGACTACCGAGTTCAGGCGAACTTCTTCCTGGCCTTTCTTGCCGAGTGTCACGATATTGCTGAACGGGGTAATATTGACTTGCTTCTTTTTGTTCTTTACCACCAGCGAAGGAGAGTCTTTTTCATCTTTTGCCGGGATAATTTCGCATTTGAAATCTTTGAAAACTTCTGTGTGGGGAACGAAGTTTTGGGCGGTCAAATCTTCTAATGTGCCGTGTGTCATGCCGAACAAGGCGCAGAGATAGTGATTCAACTCGATGTTGGTGTGCATGCCGACCGGCAGGCTTTCGCGATCCGGATGATAAGCGGCCAGGAACACATCTTCTCCGGTATGACCGCCAGTCGTAAACCCGAAGCATGTTTTGGTAGTGAGCAGTTTGGACATGAAGGAGGTCAGGGAACCGCTGTAAAGCGAACCTTTACCGTCTGTCGAACGTTCGCTTGCCGGGATCGGGCTGTTCTTGTAGTCTTTGCAGTGGTTCAAGGCATCCAACTCTTCGGGTGTCAGTTCAAAGCCGGCATATTCGCGGAAGATGTTCTGTACTTCGGAGTTTGGCAGGCTGTTTACTTTTTTGGCAAATCCTTCGGCTGTCAGCTTATAGAGAGAAAACTGGTGGAACAGCTGGTCTTTAGACAGTTTGTCGTAGCCTGTACAGTCGCGACGGCCGATGCTGATACCGCTGTTGCCATGGTCGGGAACCATGATAACGGCTGTTTCACCATTCTGGCGGGCAAATTCCAAAGCGGCACCGCAAGCACGGTCGTAAGCTAAGAAATCGGTTGCCATACCGACCGGATCGTTGGCGTGTGCAGCCCAGTCTACCTTGCTGCCTTCTACCATCAGGAAGAAGCCGTTCGGGTTCTGGGACAGCTTTTCAATCGCTTTGCGTGTCATCTCTTCGAGTGAAGGCTGTTCGGCCGGATTACGGTCGATGTCGTAGGCCATTTCTTTGTCGCCGAATAAAGCCCACATATTATTGCCTTTATAACTGCGCATGCCGTTGATGTCGTTTTTGAAGACGCCGTAGCCATTCCCTTTCAGGTAGGCTTCGCTTTCTTCGGGAAGCAGAGAAACACCGCCGCCGATTACGACGTTAAGATCGTTGTGAGCCATCTGCGGAGCGATCCATTCATATTTGCCGCGATTGTAGCTGTGGGCGGAACAGTCGGCCGGCGTTGCATGCGGAAATTCGCAGGTGAAAACCAGACCGGTCGATCTGCCCTGGAGCATCTTGGCTGCTTCGAGGACGGTTGTCAGCGGCTGGAAAGCGCGTGCAGGATCGGTCGGGTAGATGTCGTTGTCTCCATCGTTTTCCGGATAGGTGGAGACATAGCCTGTGCGGCTCGGCTGTCCGGTCATGTAGCAGGACGTCGTAGGAGCGGAGTCGCCGATCGGAGCATTGGAGGAATGCGTGCGGACCGTTCCGCACAGATACGGGTCGATGTTCAGTTTCGGCTGATCGGGGTTGTTGTACCATTGCAGCCAGCGTGCCATAGAGACTGTTGCCAACGATGTTCCGTCCGGTATCAGCAGAATGACATTCTTCACCGGTTTGACGTTTTCTACATCCTGGGCCTTTGCCGGCATGAAGATGACGGCCAGCAGCAGGAAAAGTGTAATTGTTCTTTTCATGTTCTTGTGATTTTATAGTTGTATGATATCCTCTTTAAACTGCGTAATCTTTTCCAGTCCGGTTTCCGTAACCAGGAAACTGTTCTCGATGCCGACCGCGCCGACGCCCGGTATCACGTATTTCGGTTCGAGCGCGAATACCATGTTCGGCTCGAGCAGTTCTTTCGAACGGGGCGTCAGGACCGGAAGTTCGTTTATCTGGATTCCGATGCCATGGCCTACGAACTTCGCCTGCTGCAAGGTTCCCATGAAATAGGCGCCGAGGCCTTCGTTTTCGGTGATCTTGGCGGCGATATTATAGAGTTCGGCACAAGGCGTTCCCGGACGGGCGATGTTTTCGATCTCGCTCTGGATGAGCAAGGCTGTCTGGTGTGCCCGATAAGCCAGGTCGGTCAGGCGGCCGACGGAGAAGACGCGTGTCATATCCGTCATGTAGGCCGTATAGTTTCCGGCCATATCTACCATAATGGCTGTCCCGTCTTTCAGAACCGTCCCGTTTGCACCTAACGGGCAGGACGCATCCATTCCGCCGCCACCTAAGGCGAAGTCGAAAGGAGAGGGGCTTTCGGCGTTATCTCCCGCCAGGATGCTTCCCATAAAGATGTCCATATTGGCACCGAAGGCGCGGAATATTCCGATGGAGCCGTTCTTGCGCATCCGTCTTTCTATCTCGTACTGGAACTCGAGGTCTGTCATTCCCGGACGGAAACATTCGGGGATTTCGGCGTATGTCTTGGCGTGACGTTCGGCTGAGATGCGGAACATTTCGATCTCGTGCGGTGTCTTTATCTGACGCAGGTTGCGCATCAGTGCAGTGGCGTTGGCCGTCTCTTTCGGGTTAAAGATTGCTTGCAGGCGCATATAGTCGTTGTAGGTCAGCTCGTCTGCTTCGAGCAGGAGCTTTTCCGGCATCTTCAATCCGTGAGCGGCAAACAGTTCGGCCATTTGTTCCGGCTTGCGGATATATTCCACCTGGTCGCCGGTCAGACCGTTCGGACGTTTCACGAAGAACCAGGGAGCGCCTTCTGCCGGAAGGTAGAAGTATCCGCTATAGATACGTCCGGTTGTATAATACAGGTTTACATCTACGGTGAGCAGGCATCCGTCAGCGTTCATCTTTTGCATTGCCTGCTGTATGCGATCCCATTTCAGTTTGAAATCGCCAATCAATTCTTTTTGTATCATTTCCAACACTTAATTTTTATCCGGCACCAAAGATATTAAATTAATGCCGGGATTGGAATGATTCTTTGGGTTAAATCTCCGTTAAATTTAGAATTGTTCGAGCACTTGTATCCGCTTTTCGATCGGTGGATGGGTGGCAAAAAGACCGCTCAGTCCGCTTAGTGCGCTTTTGGCTTGCTTGCCTGGGTGCTGGATAAAAAGTTGTGCGACATCTTCGCGGTGGACTGCTTCGATGTCCGGGTCGGCCGATATTTTGCGGAGTGCACTGGCCAGGGCGAGCGGGTTTTTAGTCATCTCGGCCGAGCCGGCATCGGCTAAGTATTCCCGTTTACGGGAGATGGCAAAGCGCATCAGCATAGAAAAGAAGTAACCGACGGCGGCCACAATAAGAATCAGGATCATGAGGAGTGCCGCTCCGTTTTTATCACCCCTTTTCCTGCTCATCGAAGAATAATAGACGGAACGCATGGCTACTTGCGCTAACATGGCGAAGATGCCGACAAAGACGATGGAGATGATAAGCAGACGCACGTCGTGATTGCGGATATGCGACAGTTCATGCGCAATGACGGCTTCCAGCTCGGGATCGTCGAGCTTCTCGATAATCCCTCGTGAAAGGCTGATCGTGTAGGTGCGTTCATTAATCCCGCTGGCAAAAGCGTTGAGGGAGTCGTCGTTGATGATATTGATCTGGGGCATCTTCATCCCCTGGCTCATGCAAAGGTTTTCGACGAGGTTATACACCCGTTTGTTCTCTTTTCGCGACAGCGGTTGTGAGCCGGTTGCCGAATTGATAATGCTGGTGTTCGCAAAGTAGGCGATGACGAACCAAAGCAGCACGCCGCCCAGAACATAAGGAGCGATCTGTACGAATACGCTCATCGCTAATTGTGTAAGTGTAACGTCTGGCTGGTTGCTTGCTTTGGATACCATAACAAACAAGTAGCAGAACATCAGCGTCAACACGCATACTAATACCGGGAAAAGACAAAGCAGGAGCAGGGAACGTAAGTTGTTCCTGCTCTGCTGGGTTTGTATACCTACGTATTGCATTCTTAGAATTTGATTTTAGGTGCTTCTTCGAGTGTTGCGCGCTGTTCGCCCAAGTCGAACATGATTTCTTTCTTGAAACCGAACATACCGGCGATCAGGTTCGACGGGAATGTCTCGACTGCGTTATTCAGTTCTTTCGTAGCCGAATTGAAATAGCGGCGTACGGCTGCCAGTTTGTTTTCCAGATCGGAGATTTCTTCCTGCAACTGAAGGAAGTTCTGGTTTGCCTTCAGGTCCGGATAGGCTTCGAGCGTGATCTTCAGTCCGGCAAGTGCGGAAGACAGTGCATTTTCAGCCACGATCTTGTCATCGATCGTCTTGGCGCCGATTGCTCCGTTACGGGCGTTGATCACGCGTTCGAGAGTCTCTTTCTCATGCGCGGCATAACCTTTGACCGTCTCGACCAATTGGGGGACCAGGTCATGGCGCTGTTTAAGCTGCACGTCGATATCGGCAAATGCATTTTCACGATTGTTCCGGAGTTTCACTAACGAGTTATACAAAGAAGCGATCCAGATTCCTAAGATCACGATAACCGCTATTAGAATGATTGCTGTCATAAGTTTTTATTGTTTATGTTATGGGTGCAAACATACGAAATTATTTTATATATGTTTCAATGAACGACTATGCGGATAATATCTTAGGCATATAAAAACAACCGGATAACCCTTAAAAATAACCGGATGTATGATTATTCTACCGCTTGATGGCAGTGAGTTTTAACCACATGCCTTTTTGAAATATAAAATAGCTTTATTTGTGCAAATAATAAACTTATAATTAGGTAATGTATATGAAAAAGCTATTATTCTTTTCCCTTTTGTTTCTGCTCCCCTTTTCACTTGGGGCTGAACGGATAAATATTGAAAAGGCATACTGTAGCTCATTTATAAATCAAATAATAAACAAATAAAAGTTGTGCCCGACACGTATTAGGGATATCGTCATGTTCTCAAAGAAAATGTTTTTTATTTGCTTGATCCTTAGTTGTCTTTCTTTCTCTATGGTTTCGGCAAAAAGTATTGTGTATGTTTTTGCAGTAGAAGCATGGGTTCCGATTCCTGTTAAGATTAACAGCCAGGAAGCCTTTGAAATGAAAGGAACGCCTAAAGGGAAAGATCTGACGGCCCGTTTTTCGGCTTGTAAAAAGAAATGCATTCTGAATTCGGAGGGCAAGGTTATTTTTTCTTTTGAATTTTCCCGTACCAACCAGGCGACAGGAACAGTCTATAATTATGCTGATGAGATTCAATTAAATTTGTCGGAAGGTTCTGTTCATTATATTCAAATAAAGCCTAAAGGTTTTAATGATTATACATTTAAGGAACTTAGCGAAAAAGAGGCCAATAAATTATTGAATAATAAGAAGTGTCTCTTGTTGCCTGAGTATGCCCAACAGTAAAGTTTTTTAATAATAGAAAATATGAGAATCATTTTATTTGTTTTCTTTGTCGCTTGTTTGGCTCAATCATCACTATCCCAAAATATAATAGAAGATATTTTTAGCAAATCATTAGAAGTAGTCAGTGACAAGGGGCGAAAAGAGCTTTATAAAGGGCAGATCATAAAGAAAAAGCGTACTGGAATGGGACTTTTGAAGATGAAAGACGGTGCTTTGTATATCGGTGATTTTTCAAAAGGCGAAATGACAGGATATGGAATGTTATTGGTTCCCGAAGGCAATTCTGTGTCCAATTGCGATAACTGTGCTGTCTATGTCGGGAACTGGCAGGATGGGGAAAAAACAGGTTCAGGCGTTTGTTATGCTAAAAATGGTGATGTTCTCTATTCCGGGAAGTTCAAAGAAGATCGCCCCATAAACGCATATGGTTCTACCGATGATAGCCCGCTGCGTTATTTCTCTCTGTTTGAAAATAGCGATGGCAATATGTTTCTGGGCGAAGTGAATGATGGAAACTTCAATGGTTTTGGTGTTATTGTGTTCAATGACGGAGACTTGTGGTTTGGTAATTTTCGGAATGGTCTGAAACAGGGAGTTGGCCTTTACCTTATGTATGACGGTGAATGGGAAACTCTTAATTTTAAGGATGACAGTTACGATGTGATCAGTTCTTCAGCTAACTATAGGGATGTGGAGCACTCCAGAAGTTTAGCTAATAAACAATCATTTGGATTTATCATGGATAATTTTGCGGCGGCCGCTACGGCTACTGCCGGAGCGGTAAATAGTGCACGTGCTATACGGCAGGGTGATGGTAATTTATCCGGTTTAGCGGCAGGCGATAATAGTGGCTCTTCCGGTAATAGCAAAAGCGGTTCTAAGCAAGGTAATAAAAAAGCGTCAAACTGCGGCTCGTCATGGAGCATCGACAGTAACACTTATTCTAATTATGAGACACAGCTCATAAAAATGCGTACATATCCGGAGAAGTATGATAATTATACTGCTGATTATGCAAGCATTCAATCTAAAATGAGACAGATCAGAACAAAATGGGAGGCTCGTGGATGTTCGATTACAAAATCCCAGTATGAATAATAGACTTCATCATTATTATATTATTATTTGAAATAGATTTTTTGAAGAGGCTGTCTCAAAATAAAAAGATGAGATAGCCTCTTCTTTTCACAGTAGTCTTTTCTCAATTCGCATCAAGGAAGAGCTGGGGCTCACCCGATAATCATTGGGGATAAATAAATTCATTATTTGGCAAAAGAGAGCCTGCGGCAGAGGGGGCTTATTGTAAAAAACGTATTTTTCCGGTTCGAAAGACATCTGAAATAAAACAAATGTTAATCCGCTTTTTTGACCTCAAAAAGGGACTTTTTCCCCTTTTTTGAGTGTTTTCAGCTATTACGACCGTCCTCTTTGCCATCACGACCGTGCTAATGTGTAGTGCACTCGGCACCTCGCGAAGATTAGGACGGTCGCAATGGCGATTAGGACGGTCGTAATTGGAAAGAAGACCGTCTAAAGGGCAAAAAAGCCCCTAAATTTCCTTGGGATATTTGGAACGCCGTCCGTTTTATTTTCAAATATTCGATTCTCCGGGAGTTAAGGTTTATCACTTTGCCGATATTTTCTGTTTTCGGTAATCAAATTGTACGCTTTTTCAGACAACCTGCGCACCTCACTCCATCTGTTGTCAGTAAAGAAGATTAAAACCGTGAAAAGAGTCAATCCAAAATGGATCAAGATTTCGGACGAAATAGAAAAACGCCAAAAAAGAGGGTTATTGTATAATTTGCCTCATCCTTGTGGTTATCCCCAATGATTATCGGGTGAGCCAGAGCTGGTGTTCGATCGATATCTGCT